>NZ_CP046902.1:1043750-1375000 GCF_009789555.1 Stutzerimonas stutzeri | reverse complement strand
AGGCCCTGCGCCGGAGAAGGTGCGCATTATAGGCCCTCAGAATCACACGTCAACGCTTGTTTTCGGATTTATTCAGCCTTGAGCGAAATGCGCCCGAAGGCCTTCTTGCCCGCCTGGCATACATGCGTACTGCCGAGCTTGACGACAAACCCGCGGTCTACCACCTCTCCATCCACCCGCACCCCGCCCGAGGCCAGCAGATCACGCGCCACGGCCGCGTTCTTTACCAGGCCAGCCCTGTTCAACACCGCGGAAATGGGCATATCTTCTGAGGCGCGCAGCTCGATCTCGGGGATATCCTCAGGCAGCTCGCCTTCTTTCATTCTATTGCCGGCTGAGCGGTGAGCCGTCGCTGCAGCCTCCTCGCCATGGAAACGAGCCACGATTTCCTCGGCGAGCTTGATCTTGATGTCACGCGGATTCGCACCACGCGCCACGTCCGCCTGGAATGCTTCGATTTCCGCCATATCACGGAAGCTCAACAGCTCGAAGTAACGCCACATCAGCGCGTCCGGGATAGACACCAGCTTGCTGTACATCACGCCCGGCGCCTCCTGGATACCGACATAGTTACCAAGCGACTTGGACATCTTCTTCACACCGTCCAGCCCTTCAAGGAGCGGCATGGTGACAATGCATTGCGATTCCTGGCCGTAAGAACGCTGTAGCTCGCGCCCCATCAGCAGATTGAACTTCTGGTCCGTGCCGCCGAGCTCTACATCCGCTTTCAATGCAACGGAGTCATACCCCTGAACTAGGGGATAGAGAAACTCATGAATCGCGATCGGCTGATTGGTCGAGTAACGCTTGCTGAAGTCATCGCGCTCCAGCATGCGAGCCACAGTGTACTGGGAGGCCAGACGAATGAAGTCAGAGGGCGTCAGTTGATCCATCCAGGAGGAATTGAAAGCGACTTCGGTCTTGGCTGGGTCAAGAATCTTGAACACCTGATTCTTGTAGGTCTCGGCATTTTCCAGCACTTGATCGCGAGTCAGTGGTGGCCGCGTCGCGCTCTTGCCACTTGGATCACCAATCATCCCGGTGAAATCCCCTATAAGGAAGATCACCTGGTGCCCAAGATCCTGGAACTGTCGCAGCTTATTTATAAGCACCGTGTGCCCAAGATGAAGATCCGGAGCAGTCGGGTCGAAACCGGCCTTGATGCGCAGCGGCAGGCCGCGCTCGAGCTTGTTGACCAGCTCCGCCTCGACGAGCACTTCGTCAGCGCCCCGCTTGATCACCGACAACTGCTCTTGAACCGACTTCATTGGAGGCCCCATTCCAGGAAATAAAGGCGGTCAACCTTACAAGAACGCCGGGAAATTTCAATGTCGGCGAACACGAGGCCACGGACGACACGAGGCATTCAAGGGTTGCCTCGGCAGCACTTTGATTATATTTTAGTCAGATATTTTCCCTGTACAAAATATCGCCAGACATCACTAGACATCTAATGACCTATTCAAAATCGAAAGCACCTCTCTACCCGAAGAGCCATCTCCTGGCTGCAAGCGGTGTAGCTGCGCTTCTGAGCCTGGCACTTCTTGTCTTTCCATCTCGAGAAGTCGAAGCGAAAAAAACCTTTCTCGATCTTCGTCTCGATACCACCGCAGAGCTCGCAACCGTAAGTGAAGAACCTCACGCAAGCGATGCCTTGGACACGCCATTCACTTCGATCGAAAACGCAGGCGAACCCGAGGCTCAAGTAGCCCTGCCCGCGCAGGAAGACGAAGAAGTCGTCGAAGCAAAGCCTCTCTCGAAAGAGGTGGTCGTTGCCAATGGGGATACGCTATCGACGGTATTTGCAAAAGTGGGCCTGCCTCAATCCACCGTTCACGAAGTACTGACCAGCAGCAAGGAAGCAAAACAACTCGCGCGTCTGAAAGTCGGCCAGCGCCTTGAGTTCGAACTGGATGAGCAAGGTAACCTGGCGCAGCTTCGCAGCCCTCTGAACAAGCTGGAAAGCGTTCACCTGGAGCGATCCGACTCAGGCTACGTGTTCAAGAAGGAACAGCTCAAGCCGGACGTCAACACCGCCTACGCCTTCGGGCAGATTGAGAGCAGCCTGTTCCTGGCCGCCAAACGTGCAGGCCTCAGCCATAACCTCACGATGGACCTGGCTAACGTCTTCGGCTACGACATCGACTTCGCCATGGATATACGTAAAGGCGATTCGTTCGAGGTCGTCTACGAGCAGAAGACCATTGGCGGTGAAAAGGTAGGAACCGGCAACATCCTCGCGGCTCGCTTCATTAATCGGGGCAAAAGCTATACCGCCGTCCGTTATACCAACAAGCAGGGCACCAGCAGCTACTACACCGCCGATGGCAAAAGCATGCGCAAGGCGTTCATTCGCACGCCCGTGGATTTCGCCCGCATCAGCTCCCGCTTTTCAAACGGTCGCAAGCATCCGATTCTGAACAAGATCCGCGCCCACAAGGGTGTGGACTACGCCGCGCCACGGGGTACGCCGATCAAGGCCGCGGGTGACGGCAAGGTCCTCCTAGC
The DNA here is from genome assembly GCF_009789555.1 of Stutzerimonas stutzeri. Taxonomy (NCBI): domain Bacteria; kingdom Pseudomonadati; phylum Pseudomonadota; class Gammaproteobacteria; order Pseudomonadales; family Pseudomonadaceae; genus Stutzerimonas; species Stutzerimonas stutzeri. The sequence goes on along the minus strand of NZ_CP046902.1, from coordinate 1,372,492 downwards.
GGGGCGCAAGGGCGGATACGGCAATACCGTAGTGCTTCAGCATGGCAACCGCTACCGCACGCTTTATGCCCATATGCAGGGCTTCGCCAAAGGCGTGCGCAACGGCTCGTCGGTCAAGCAAGGTCAGATCATCGGCTATATCGGTACCACAGGCTTGTCGACCGGCCCGCATCTGCATTATGAGTTTCAGGTCGATGGGGTGCATGTCGATCCGCTGGGCCTGAAACTTCCCATGGCAGACCCCATTGCAAAGAACGAGCAACAGCGTTTCATGCAGCTGAGCAAACCCCTGATGGCGCGCATGGATGAAGAGCGCGCGACCATGTTGGCGATGAAGAACGAGTAATGCCGCGTTATATCGGGGTCATGTCAGGTACCAGTCTGGACGGCCTCGACTTTGCCCTGATCGAGCAGGGCGAGCGAACGACCTTGCTCGCCACTCATTACGAGCCGATGCCTTCACGGCTCAAGCAGGACTTGCTGGAGCTGTGCGCCAGCGGCCCGGACGAGCTGGCTCGGGCTGCGATGGCTGAACAGGCCTGGGCTGAACTGGCCAGCAGCGGGATACATAAACTGCTCGGCAAGACGAAGACCGACGCATCAACCATCCGCGCTATCGGCAGCCATGGGCAGACGGTGCGGCATGAACCACAGCGCGGCTTCACCATCCAGATCGGGAACCCCTCATTGCTGGCGGAGTTGACCAGCATCAGCGTAGTGACCGATTTTCGTCGGCGCGACATGGCCGCTGGCGGCCAAGGCGCGCCCCTGGTGCCCGCGTTCCATGAGGCGGTCTTCGGCGACGCAGCGCGGGTCAGGGCAGTGCTCAACATCGGCGGGTTCAGCAACCTCAGCCTGCTTAGCCCCGGCAAAGCGACGCGTGGCTTCGACTGCGGGCCAGGCAACGTACTGCTCGACGCCTGGATTCAACGCCATCACGATCGTCCGTACGATCGAAACGGGGATTGGGCTTCGAGCGGCCGCGTCGACACCGAGCTGCTGGCAACGCTGCTCAGCGATAACTTCTTCGCCACCCAGGGTCCGAAGAGTACCGGGCGGGAGCTGTTCAACCTGTCCTGGCTGGATGCCCGCCTTGCCTCGTATCCTGGCGTGCCCCCCGAAGACGTTCAGGCCACGTTGCTGGAACTGACGGCTCGCAGTATTTGCGATTCGCTGTCTGCCACCCAACCGGAAACCCAGGATGTGCTGGTTTGCGGCGGCGGCGCGCACAACGTCGCGCTGATGAACCGACTTCAGGTCCTGATGCCGGCTTGCCGCGTGACCAGCACTGCCGATTCCGGAATAGAGCCAGACTGGATAGAAGCCATGGCATTCGCCTGGCTGGCGCATTGCTGCATCGAGGGCATCGCAGCCAACCGACCAGAAGTGACTGGGGCTCGTGGGCCGCGCGTTCTGGGCGCAATCTACCCCGCCTGAATCCTGCAAGTTCGTTGCACGTGCGCCACAAACAAAAACACCGCGCCTCGGCGCGGTGTGTGTTTCAGCACAAGCGTTTCAGATCGAGAAGGACTGGCCGCAACCGCAAGTCGTGGTCGCATTCGGATTCTTGATGACGAAGCGAGAACCTTCCAGCCCTTCCTGGTAATCGACCTCGGCGCCCGCAAGGTATTGATAGCTCATCGGATCTACTACAAGGCTGACCCCTTCGCGCTCGATGATGGTGTCATCCTCGGCTAGGTCCTCGTCGAAGGTAAAGCCATACTGGAAACCAGAGCAACCGCCGCCCGTGACGAAAACACGCAGCTTGAGCCGCGGATTCCCCTCTTCATCGACCAGACTCTTCACCTTGCTCGCGGCACCCTGACTGAACTGAATCGCGGTGGGCGTGAAGGATTCGACACTCATTTGGTTCTCCTGGCGCGGGAGCGCCCATTACTGCGTTGACGCCGCATTATCGGCTTCTCCTACAAAATCGGTCAACTATTCCGGCGCCCCGTGCATCGAAGCGAGTCACCATGAACAGCCAACACGGAACTGGCCGCGCTTACCTTCAAGGCAACAGCGCCGCGTTGCCCAAGCCAAGCCGCTCGTCCAGACCGAACGCGATGTTCATGTTCTGCAACGCCTGACCAGACGCACCTTTGACGAGGTTATCGATGACCGAGAGCACGACCACGAGGTCGCCGCCTTGCGGACGATGGACGGCGATACGACACATGTTGGCTCCACGCACGCTTCGGGTTTCCGGGTGGCTACCCGCCGGCATGACATCGACGAACGGCTCGCTGGCGTAACGGCGTTCATAAAGTGCCTGCAAATCGACAGACGTATCGGCCACCGTCGCGTAAAGGGTCGCATGAATACCACGAATCATTGGCGTAAGGTGGGGGACAAACGTCAGCCCAACGTCTCCCTTGGCGGCACGACGCAGGCCCTGGGTAATCTCCGGCAGGTGGCGATGGCCCTTTACGGCGTAGGCCATCATGCTCTCGCCGGCCTCGGTAAACAGTGAACCGATTTTCGCGGCACGCCCCGCGCCGCTGACCCCCGACTTGCAGTCGGCAATCAATCGAGCTGGATCCGCCAAGCCGTTTTCCAGCAACGGCAGGTAGCCGAGCTGGGTCGCCGTTGGATAACAGCCCGGAACCGCGATCAAGCGTGCCCCCTTGATCTGCTCGCGATTGACCTCTGGCAGGCCATAAACCGCCTCGGGCAGCAGCGCCGGCGCGCCATGTGGCTGGCCGTACCACTTGGCCCACTCATCGGCATCCTGCAGCCGGAAGTCCGCGGACAGGTCGATGACGCGCGTGCCCGCGTCCAGCAACTCTGCCGCCAGCGAATGGGCGACGCCATGGGGCGTGGCGAAGAAAACCACATCGCAGGCGCCCAGTGTCGCCGTGTCTGGCACGCTGAAGGCAAGCTCATCGTAATGGCCTCGCAGATTCGGATACATATCCGTCACCTTGACCCCGTTTTCGGAGCGGGAGGTGATCACGGCCACGTCCGCCTGCGGATGCTGCGCCAGTAAACGCAGCAACTCGACCCCGGTGTAGCCTGTGCCGCCAACGATTCCGACCTTGACCATGAGCTGCCTCGCGCAGTGAAACGATAAAGAACGGATGATAAAGGGGCCTGCGTCCAGGGCCAACCACCTAGATGACGCGCGGGCCCTCAAGCCACTACTATCGGTACCGACCTCAAGACCAAGGAATCCTTCGAATGCTCTATCTCTGGCTCAAGGCGCTGCACATCGTAGCGATCGTCTGCTGGTTCGCCGGGCTGTTCTATTTGCCGAGGCTGTTCGTCTATCACGCCATGAGCGAGGACGCCGCCAGCCGGGAGCGCTTTCAAGTCATGGAGCGCAAGCTCTACCGCGGCATCATGTTACCGTCGATGATCGCCACGCTCGTTTTCGGGATCGGCATGGTCGCCCTGAACCCCGCATTGTTCAGCAGTGGCGGTTGGCTGCACGCCAAGCTCGTACTGGTCGTGGCACTGATCGGTTATCACCATGTATGCGGCGCGCAACTGAAGCGTTTCGCACGTAACGAGAACACCCGCAGCCACGTGTTCTACCGATGGTTCAATGAGGTTCCAGTGCTGCTGCTACTGGCGATCGTCATTCTCGTGGTCATCAAACCGTTCTGAATCAACCAAGGAATCTGCCATGTCGCTTCCAGCGCTCCTCGAACAACGCCTGCGCCTTCCTCTTATCGCCGCGCCGATGTTTCTGGTATCCAACCCGGCGCTCGTGACCGCGTGTTGCCGCAGCGGCGTCGTAGGCAGTTTCCCGGCACTCAATCAGCGGGAAAGCAGCGGGTTCCGGGACTGGCTGCTGGAGATCGGCGAGCAGTTGTCAGGCATTCACGACGCCGCGCCATACGCCGTCAACCTGATCGTGCACCACAGTAATCCTCGCGTGCAGGCGGATCTTGCAATTTGCGTGGAACAGCAGGTGCCGATCGTCATCACCAGTCTCGGTGCCGTGAAGGAGGTGGTGGACGCCGTGCATGGCTATGGTGGCCTGGTCTTCCACGACGTCACCACGCGCCGGCATGCGGAGAAGGCCGCCGAAGCCGGTGTCGACGGTTTGATCGCAGTGGCCGCCGGCGCCGGCGGTCACGCCGGAACCTGGAGTCCGTTTGCGCTGATTGCCGAGATCCGTCAGTTCTTCGACAAGACACTGCTGCTATCGGGTTGCCTCAACCATGGGCACGAAATACTTGCAGCGCAGCTGCTGGGTGCGGATCTTGCCTATATGGGAACACGTTTCATTGCCACGCGCGAAAGCCAGGCCTCGGACGAGTACAAGCAGATGCTGCTGCAAGCCCATGCGGCGGATATCGTCCACACCGCCGCGGTGTCAGGCGTGCCGGCTAGCTTCCTGCGCCAGAGCCTGCAACAGGCCGGCTACGACGAAACGCGCCTGAACGGCAAGGGAGAAATGAACTACGCCGAAAAACTCAAGCCGGTCAGTGACGAGGCCAAGGCGTGGAAGACCGTCTGGTCCGCTGGTCAGGGTGTGGGCGAGATACGTGACCTGCCGAGCGCAGAGGAACTGATCGCCCGTCTGGATCGCGAATACCAGGCAGCCTGCGGCCAAGCCGTGCAGCTCTCGCAACGCTGGCAACGGTAACCGTGACGCGCATCCCATTTCGCACCACGCTCGCGCGAAGCGCTCGGCTGTAACTTGTTGGCGGTACGGCAGCGCTTTAGGCTTTAGCGAATACCCCGCAACAAGGACGTGTATGAGCGCCGACCAATACAGAATCGTCTTCGATGGCGAGCTCGTACCGGGAATGTCGCATGAGGCAGTCAGGAGCAACCTGGCCAGACTGTTCAAGAGCGATGCCGATAAAGTCGATCGACTGTTCGGTCGCGGCCCGGTCAATATCAAGCGCGAGCTGAGCGCGCTGGAAGCCGATCGATATCTACAGGCCTTGCAGCGTGCCGGCGCGCAAGCGCGCAAGGAACCCGAAGCGACCAAGGGCATCACGTTGAGCCTTGTGGACGATACGACCGAATCCTCGGAGGCGTCTGCGGCCACCGAACAGATGGAATGCCCCAAGTGCGGGCATTGCCAGCCGGTCGCTATTCAATGCGACGGTTGCGGCATTGTCATTCAGAAGTACCTGGCAAGGCAGGCGCTGCAAGCCCAGGCGTCCACTCCGGACGTCAGCCCGGGTAGCGCACAGCCATACGCCCCACCACGTGTGCCCGTCGACGAGCCGACAAGCGAGTACGGCGAGCTCAGGGTGTTCACCCTACACGGCCGGATCGGACGCCTGCGCTACCTGGCGTGGAGTATGGTCCTCATAGCAGCCGCGCTCGGATTGTTCATCATTTCCAGCATGGTCTTCGCCATTTCCGCGACGCTCGGGTGGATTCTCACAGGTATTCTCTGCCTGGGCGTGCTGTTCGTCTGCCTGCAGATCGGTGTGCAGCGTCTTCATGATATCGGCTGGTCCGGCTGGCTCATGCTGCTTAACCTGATACCGATAGTCGGCAATCTCTTTGCGCTCGCGTTGGTGCTGATGCCGGGCAACGATGGCTCGAATCGTTTCGGCCCGCCGCAACCGCCAAACAGCCGGGCCGTGAAAGTGCTTGCGGCACTCTGGCTGCTCGTGCCCATACTCGGGATCGTCGCCGCCATTGCGCTGCCGGCCTATTGGCAGCGCGGATGACCAGACCGGTCTCCCGGCCCGCTCCGATCAGGCCAGTACCGTTCGGCCAGTAGCCCAGCCACGCAAGGCCTCCAACCGTTCGGCCATCACCACCGAAAGTGGTGACGTCGCCCTGATGCAATCGAGCAGCATCGCCTGGTCCGGCTCTCGCGCCTGTGCTTGTCCCGCGTAGACCGCCGAGACCACCACCTGCTCGATCTCCGCGCCGGAGAAGCCATCGCAGGCATCGGCCAGCGCTGGCAGATCGAAGCCATCGACGTTCAGCTCACGCCGGGCCAGATGAATACGCAAGATATCCGCGCGGGTCGACTCGTCGGGCAGGTCGACGAAAAACACCTCGTCGAAGCGCCCCTTGCGCAACAGCTCCGGCGGCAGGCGATCCACAGCATTCGCCGTAGCCACCATGAAGACCGGTGCGTCACGCTCGGCCATCCAGGTCAACAAGGTACCCAGCACTCGCTGGCTGACGCCGCCATCCATTTCGCCGGTGGCGAGCCCCTTCTCCAGCTCGTCCATCCACAGCACGCAAGGCGCCATCTGTTCGGCCAATTTCAGCGCTTCTCGCAGGTTGCGCTCGGTCTCTCCGAAGAACTTGTTGTACAAGCAGGCAAAATCCAGGCGCAGCAACGGCAGCCCCCAGAGTCCTGCCACTGCCTTGGCCGCCATGCTCTTGCCGCCTCCCTGCACGCCCACGAGCATCACGCCCCGCGGTACGTCCGATCGGCTCCGGCCAAGAAAGGCGGCTTGCCGCTCGCCCAACCAGCGCTTGAAATTATGCAGGCCACCAACGTCGGCGAAACGCGCCGTTTCGTACTCGAAACCGAGTACGCCCTCCATGTCCAGCAGCTCGAACTTCTTGCGATTGAGCTCAGGGAGATCGTCCTGGGTGATCGCCCCGTCGTCGCAGATCAGGCTATGCGCAAGGCTACGCGCCTCGGCATGGCTGAGGCCACGCAGATTCTTCACCACCTGCTGCAGCGTGCGATTGTCGGTACGCACGCGGGCGCCGCGGTTACGCTCACTCCACCGGGTCGCTTCTTCGCGCACGATACTCAACAACTCTTCTTCGCAAGGGAGTGTCAGGCTGAACCGCGCGGCATACCGCTGTACCTCCGGCGGCAGTTTCAATGCGTGGGAGACCAGCACCAGCGTTGGGGCGCCGGCCCCTTGCGCCATTGCGATTTCTTTCAACAACCGGACCAGACGCGGATCCTCGAGAAAAGGATGCAGATCGCAAAACACATAGAGGTTGCCAAGCGGGTCATGCTTGACCCGCTTCAACGCGACCTCGGCCGAGCAGCTTTCTCCTTCGTCCAGCGCCTCGCCGCCGAACGCCAGATGCCTGAGTCCTTCGGTGGCGGACCACACCTGAAGACGCAGGCCGCGGTTGATGGCCAGTCCGCTCAGGGTTTCCAACACGCGACGCTCATCCCAGGACTCGATCACCACCAAGCGCAACCTCGATTCGAGCACCAGTACCAGATCATGGATATCGTTCTTCATTCGCTATTCCCTTACAGGCTGACCAGCCTCGAAACGGCCTGTTACACTGCCTGATCGTTCCAATGCTGGAGAAACGCCATGGATTGTCTGTTCTGCAAGATCGTGGCTGGGGATATCCCCGCACACAAGATTTATGAAGACGATCAGGTCATTGCCTTCAATGACATCGCGCCTCAGGCGCCGGTGCATTTCCTGGTCATTCCCAAGAAGCACATCGCGACCCTGCACGACCTGAGCGAGGAAGACGACAAGGCGCTCGCCGGCCACGTTCTGTTCACGGCCCAGCGGCTCGCCGAGACACAAGGCTGCCAGGAGGGCTTTCGCGTGGTGATGAACTGCAACGACCTGGGCGGCCAGACGGTCTATCACATACACATGCATGTGCTCGGCCAGCGCCAGATGCATTGGCCGCCGGGCTGATCATACCCACCCGACCTCTCAGATCTGCCCACGGCTGCTCCGAACCACGTGGAGGCGACATGCCCAACCAACGCGAATATTCCCCGGCCGACCGCCTGCTGATGCAGGCCGACGCCGCGTTAAGAACACTGTTACCTTTCAGCGGCCAGCCTCATCGACCGACGCCCGCGGTATTGAAGAACGAGACCGAACTGAGCGACAGCGAAGCACGTCACGTTGCCGGCTTGATGCGTATCAATCATACCGGTGAGGTCTGCGCGCAGGCGTTGTATCAAGGACAGGCGCTGACGGCACGTCTGCCCAGGGTGCGCGAAGCGATGGAACGCGCCGCCGATGAAGAAATCGACCATCTGGCCTGGTGCGAGCAGCGCATTCACCAACTGGGCAGCCACACCAGCGTGCTCAATCCACTCTTTTACGGATTGTCGTTTGGTATCGGGGCCTCCGCTGGCCTGATCAGCGACCGGATAAGCCTGGGTTTCGTTGCCGCAACCGAAGATCAGGTGTGCAAACACCTCGATGACCATCTGGAACAGATTCCGGCAAGCGACGAAAAGACCCGAGCCATTCTGGAACAGATGCGTTCGGACGAGGCGCAGCACTCGACCGCAGCCCTCGATGCCGGCGGCTTGCGCTTCCCGGCGCCGATCAAGTTCGGCATGAGCCTGATGGCCAAGGTGATGACCAAGACGACTTACCGCATCTGATCATCATCTGCAAAAAAGGGCGCCTGTCAGGCGCCCTTTTTGTTTGCGTCGCGTTCAGCCCGGCATATTGCGGGCGTAGAAGATTTCCAGCATCTCGTGCCGCAGGCGCTCTTCCACCTGCTCGCGTTGTTGAGCGGAGAGGTTGCTGGTGGCGTCACCGAACAGGTAGTTCTCCAGTTCGAACTCTTTCAACAGCATCTTGGTGTGGAACAGATTCTCCTGATAAACGTTAACGTCGGTCATCTGATAGGCCGAACGCGTGTCCTCGGAGAGGTAGTTCTGGATGGAGTTGATCTCGTGGTCGATGAAATGCTTCTTGCCTTCCACGTCACGCGTGAAGCCGCGCACTCGATAATCGACGGTGACGATATCCGAATCGAACTGATGAATCAGATAGTTGAGCGCCTTCAGCGGTGAGATGACGCCGCAGGTCGAAACATCGATATCCACGCGGAACGTTGCGATACCGTCCACCGGATGGATCTCGGGATAGGTATGAACCGTGATGTGACTCTTGTCCAGATGCGCCAGGATAGTGTCTGGGAGCGGGCCGGGCGACTCTTCGATCTGACTGTCGGTCGGTGTAACCGGCTGTTCCGAGATCAGGATGGTGACGCTCGCGCCCTGCGGTTCGTAATCCTGCCGCGCAATATTGAGAATATTCGCACCAATGATATCCACGACATCGGTCAGAATCTGGGTCAGACGCTCCGCGTCATACTCTTCGTCGATGTACGCTACGTACGCCTGCTGATCTTCCTGGGTTTCGGCATAGCAGATGTCGTAGATATTGAAGCTCAAGGACTTCGTCAGGTTGTTGAACCCGTGGAGCTTGAGTTTGCTTTTCACCATTGGAAACTCTCTTTGATGCGGCTCACCGCGTGATTGAGCGTGCCCGTCAGGTACCCTGTACCTGCGTAGGACCGTATACACCTCTTCGCATTTGCGACCGTGGCTGTGCTGTTCTAACGAGACGGCCCCGTTAAAAACGGGGCGCGCATTATGCAGATTGATAGCGCGCGGTTCCAGTGCCCGCGCGCGCTAATCAGATGGCACGACATCGGCATCGGGCTCTGTCCCTCGCCGTAGAGCCTTGCGGCCTCAGCCGAACCGATCAACCCAGTTCGACAATCTCGTACTCGTGGGTGATCTCAACGCCAGCCCGCCCCAGCATGATCGATGCGGAGCAGTACTTCTCGGCCGACAGCTCGACAGCTCGCTTGACCTGGGCTTCCTTCAGCGCGCGCCCCTTGACGACGAAACGCAGATGGATTCTGGTGAACACCTTCGGGTCTTCCTCGGCGCGCTCTGCCTCCAGGAAGGCTTCGCAACTCTCAACCGCCTGCCGGGACTTCTTGAGAATGCTCACCACATCGAAATTGCTGCAGCCACCGAGGCCCAGCAGGAGCATCTCCATCGGACGAACACCGAGATTGCGCCCGCCGTTTTCAGGGGGGCCATCCATGACCACGACGTGGCCACTGCCAGACTCGCCTAGAAACATCGCTTCGCCAGCCCACTGAATGCGCGCTTTCATCGAGAGACTCCGGTTAAAAAGGAGCGAAGCTTAGCATGACCATCGCGTGTGACAGAGGCGCTTAATCCGACGAAATGAATGGTTTGAAATTGATATTCGTGCCGCAGTTTTGTTGTCGATACGAACCGGTCTGTTAAGCTCCGTCGGCCTGATTACAGAACTCAGTCGTACATAATAAGAACTGCCTTCTATTGGACACATCTTCCGGGACTACAGCATGGTCGCTCTTACACTCACGCCCAAGATTAAGAACATCGACAAATTACTCGCTCATTGTCACCGTCGGCGCTATACCGCCAAAAGCACGATCATCTACGCGGGCGATCGGTGCGAAACGCTTTTCTTCATCGTCAAAGGCTCGGTCACCATCCTGATCGAGGATGATGACGGTCGTGAAATGATCATCGCCTACCTCAATTCCGGAGACTTCTTCGGCGAGATGGGGTTGTTTGAAAAGGAAGGCTCGGAGAAAGAGCGCAGCGCCTGGGTCCGCGCCAAAACCGAATGCGAGGTCGCTGAACTGAGCTACGCGAAGTTCCGCGAACTGACGCAGCAGGACCCTGACATCCTGTATGCGCTCGGCAGCCAGATGGCCGAACGTTTGCGCAACACGACCCGCAAGGTCGGCGACCTGGCATTTCTCGACGTGACCGGTCGGGTAGCCCGCACCCTGCTCGACCTGTGCAAGCAACCGGATGCGATGACCCACCCGGATGGCATGCAGATCAAGATCACCCGTCAGGAAATCGGCCGCATCGTCGGATGCTCACGAGAAATGGTCGGACGTGTACTCAAGAGCCTCGAGTCCCAGGGGCTGGTCCATGTGAAGGGCAAGACCATGGTGGTGTTCGGGACTCGCTGAGCAGCGAACCCATCGATTGAAAAAGCCGGCAACATGGCCGGCTTTTTCAATCGTCATCGGATCAGTCCGGCTCACCAGCCAACCGCGGTCGGGCGCGCCCCGGAAAAAACAAGCGCTGCAGTTCGACACCGGGTTGCTCGGCGCGCATGAAGGCTTCGCCGACCAGGAACGCATATACCTCGTTGATTTCCATCAGCTCGACATCGGCGCGATGGAGTATTCCGCTCTCGGTTACCACCAGCCGGTCACGCGGAATCCGCGGCAGCAGGTCAAGGGTGGTTTCCAGGCTGAGCTCGAACGTGTGCAGGTTACGGTTGTTGATTCCCAGCAGTGGCGTCTCTAGTCGTAGGGCGCGCTCCAGCTCCGCCCCATCATGGACTTCCACCAGCACGTCGAGCCCCTGCTCCCTTGCCACATCGGCCAGCTCGGCCAGTTGCGCATCGTCCAGCGCCGCGACGATCAACAGAATGCAATCGGCACCCAGCGCCCTCGCCTCGACAACCTGATAGGGGTCGACCATGAAGTCCTTGCGAATCACAGGCAGCGTGCAGGCCGCGCGCGCCTGCTTCAGATACTCGTCGGCGCCCTGGAAGAAATCGATGTCGGTCAGTACCGACAAGCAGGTCGCGCCGCCCGCCTCGTAGCTTTTCGCGATGTCGGCAGGCACGAACACCTCACGCAGCACACCCTTGCTTGGCGAAGCTTTCTTGACCTCGGCGATGACAGCTGGCTGTTTGTTGCTCACCTGCTCCTGCAGACGCTGCGCGAAACCACGGACAGGGTCTGCCGCAGCCGCCAGCCGTTCGAGTTCGGCCAAGCCAAGACGTGCACGTCGCTCTGTCACTTCTTCGCGCTTGCGCGTGATGATCTTCTCCAGAACCGTCGGTACGCTCATCGTGAACTCTCCTGCTTGAACACCACGGTAAAGGAAACCAACTCGTCGAACTTGTCCCGCGCCAGACCGGTGTGGAGCGCATCATGGGCGATTTCAACGCCCTGCTTCAAACTGCTCGCCACGTCAGCCGCGTAAAGCGCAGCACCCGCATTGAGTACGATCATATCGGCGGCCTTCTGGCCGTTTTCGGTCTTGCGACGACCCAGGGCGTCCCGGATCAAGACCAGCGAGCCCTGCGCATCATCGACGTTGAGACCGATCAGGCTCTGGCTCTTGATCCCGAAATCCTCCGGCTGAACGCGGTATTCACTGATCTCGCCGTCGTTCAGCTCGGCCACATAGGTGGGCGCCGCCAGGCTTATTTCATCCAGCCCGTCCTGCGCGTGTACCACCAGCACATGCTTGCTACCCAGCCGCGCGAGCACCTCAGCCATCGGTCGGCAGAGCTCCTTGCTGAACACGCCAAGCACCTGATGCTTCACCCCGGCGGGATTGGACATTGGTCCGAGAATATTGAACAGCGTACGCAGCCCGAGCTCGCGGCGTGGCCCTGCGGCGTATTTCATCGCGCCATGGTGGGCCGGCGCGAACATGAAGCCAACCCCGACGGCATCGACGCTGCGCGCCACCTGCTCGGGCGTCAGGTCCAGGTAAACCCCGGCCGCCTCGAGCAGATCGGCGCTGCCGCTCTTGCCCGAGACCGCACGGTTGCCATGCTTGGCTACCTTTCCACCCGCAGCCGCAACCACGAACGCAGCGGCTGTGGAGACGTTGAAGATGTTCATGCCGTCGCCACCGGTGCCGCAGGTATCCACCAGTCGGTGGGTATCGAAATGCACGGGCTCGGCAAGTTCGCGCATCACTTGCACGGCCCCGACGATTTCGTCGATGGTCTCGCTCTTCATGCGCATCCCCATGAGGAACGCGCCGATCTGCGCATCGCTGCACTGACCGGTCATGATCTGGCGCATGACCGCTTTCATTTCTTCGGTAGTCAGGTCGAGTTGGCCGACGATGCGACTCAGGGCTTCCTTGATATCCATCAGCGCACGCCTCCGGTTTGCTTCAGAAAATTGGCGAACAGCTCATGTCCCTGCTCGGTGAGTATCGATTCAGGATGGAACTGCACGCCCTCGACGTTCAACGTCTTGTGCCGCAGGCCCATGATCTCACCGATGCTGCCGTCATCGGCCTGCGTCCAGGCGGTGACCTCAAGACAGGCGGGAAGCGTGTCCGCCTTGACCACCAGTGAATGGTAGCGGGTGACCGTCAAGGGGTTGTTCAGCCCATCGAACACCCCGGCATTCTCGTGATACACCGGGCTCGTCTTGCCGTGCATGACCTGCCGCGCACGCACGACATCGCCGCCGAACGCCTGGCCGATGCTCTGGTGGCCCAGACAGACACCGAGAATCGGTAGCTTGCCGGCGAAATGATGGATCAGCTCCAGAGAGATGCCCGCCTCGTTCGGCGTGCAGGGGCCCGGCGAGACGACGATACGCTCGGGCTTCATGGCTTCGATTTCGTCCACACTCAACTCATCGTTGCGCACGACTTTGACGTCCGCGCCAAGCTCGCCCAGGTACTGCACCACGTTGTAGGTGAAGGAATCGTAGTTATCGAGCATCAGCAACATGATCAGTTCTCCTGCGGGTCGTGTTCGGCCAGAGCCACCGCGCGGAACATTGCGCGACGCTTGTTCAGCGTTTCTTCCCATTCCAGCGCCGGTTGCGAGTCCGCGACGATGCCGGCACCCGCCTGCACGTGCAACTCGCCGTCCTTGATCACCGCGGTTCGGATGGCAATGGCGGTGTCCATGTTGCCGTTCCAGGCCAGATAGCCGACGGCGCCGCCGTAGACACCGCGCTTGACCGGCTCCAGCTCGTCGATGATCTCCATGGCACGAATCTTCGGCGCGCCGGACAAGGTGCCGGCGGGCAGGATCGCGCGCAGGGCATCCATCGCCGTCAATGGCGCCTTGAGCTGCCCGGTGACGTTGGAAACGATATGCATGACATTGGAATAGCGCTCGATGACCATCTTTTCAGTGAGCCGTACCGAGCCGTTGTCCGCTACACGACCGACATCGTTGCGGCCGAGGTCGATCAGCATCAGGTGCTCGGCCAGTTCCTTGGCATCGCTCAGCAGGTCCTGTTCCAGGGCGAGGTCGGCGTCTTCATTGGCACCGCGCGGGCGCGTGCCGGCGATTGGCCGGACCGTGACCAGGCCCTCCTCGACACGCACCAGCACTTCCGGCGACGAACCCACCACGTGGAAATCACCGAAGTTGAAGAAGTACATGTAAGGCGTCGGGTTGAAGCAGCGCAGCGCACGATAGAGATCGATCGGCGCAGCCTTGAAAGGAATCGACATGCGCTGGGAGATCACCACCTGCATGCAGTCGCCAGCCAGGATGTAGTCCTTGATGCGGTTGACCGCGGCTTCATAGTCCTCATGAGTGAAGCTCGAGCGAAACGCGGGCTCCGCGCCACCGCTACGCTCGAAATCCAGGCCCAGGCGTGGCGTGATCGGGCGCCGAAGCTTGTCGCGCAACGTCTGCAATGTCTGCAGCCCCGCCTCATATGCGCCTTCCTGCGAGGGGTCGACCAGCACGATGCAGTGCAGCTTGCCGGCAAGGTTGTCGAACACCACCACCGCGTCGGACACCATCAGCAGGATGTCCGGCGTTCCCAACGGGTCGGGGTTCGGGCAGGTCGCCAGCTTGCGCTCTACATAGCGCACGCTGTCGTAACCGAAGTAGCCCACCAGGCCGCCGTTGAAACGCGGCAGGCCGTCGACCGGCGCCACGCGGTAACGCTGCTGGAAGGCTTCGACGAAGGTGAGCGGGTCCTCGACCTCCAGGTGTTCGGTCTCGATGCCATCGGTGCTCACGCTGATGTGATGATCGTGCACCCGCAGGACGGTGCGACACGGCAGTCCGATGATGGAATAGCGGCCCCATTTTTCGCCGCCCTGCACGGATTCGAGCAGATAGGAGTTGGGCGCGTCGGCAAGCTTGAGGTACAGCGTCAGCGGCGTGTCGAAATCGGCAATGGTTTCGAACGAGAGGGGGATGCGGTTGTGGCCTTCGGCGGCCAAGCGCAGGAATTCTTCGCGGGTCATGTCAGCCTCGTGGTCGGAGGGAGCTACTAGGGTCATGTACAGCAAACGTACCGGTCGAACCGGCAGGGAATATCAGGCGCGCCAGCGCCAACGGGCCAGGGCCTTGATGACATTCATCCATTGTTTGCGGGTGACCACCACGATCTGATCTCGTCTGCGGGGGTTTGCGAAGTAAAGCCACACTAGCGCAGCCCCGTGGGCGAAGCAACCAACTTGCGCAGGTCGTCGAGCACCAGTGCCGGCTGTTCATCGGTGATGGGCTCGCCATGGTTGTAACCATAGCTGAGCGCTACGCAGGGCACCCCTGCCGCGCGAGCGGCACGCACATCGTTGCGCGAGTCACCGACGAACAGCGATTCGCGCGGGGTGACGCCCGCCTGCTCGATGACCCAGAACAAAGCGGCCGGGTCAGGCTTTTGCTGTGCCAGCGTGTCGCCGCCGACCAGCCAATGAAAATAGCCGGCAAGGCCCTTTTCATCGAGCAGCGGTTCGATGAACTGTGAAGGCTTGTTGGTGATGATCGCAAGCTTCACCTCGCGTTCGCGCAGCCAGTCCAGGCAGTCGCGCACGCCTGGGTAGACAGTGGTCAGGCCATGACCCCCTGAATAGGCCTGCATGAACAGCGCCAACGCTTCATCGGCCAGCTCATCCTTCACGCCGTCGTGCTGCATGCCGCCTGCCAGCGCACGGCGCACCAGTACGCGCGAGCCGTTGCCGACCCAGTCACGTACCCGCGCCACACCCGCCGGCTCGCGCCCAAGCAGCATCAGCATCTTGTCCACCGCCGCGGCGAGGTCCGGCACTGAGTCCATCAGTGTGCCGTCGAGGTCGAACATTACAAGCCGTGGCAACGTGCCGTCGAACAGCTGCTCCAGAGGCGTCATGGACGGGCCAGCGCCAGTTCGGCGCGCATCTGGTCGATCACAGCCTTGTAGTCCGGCTGATTGAAAATGGCCGATCCGGCGACAAAGGTGTCCGCGCCCGCCGCGGCAATCTCGCGAATGTTGCCCGGATTGACGCCGCCATCGATCTCCAGGCGGATTTCCCGCCCGCTGGCGTCGATCAGCGCGCGCGCTTCGCGCAGTTTGTCCAGCGTACCCGGGATGAACTTCTGCCCGCCGAAACCGGGGTTGACGCTCATCAGCAGGACCATGTCGATCTTGTCCATGACGTACTTGAGCACATCCAGCGGGGTGGCCGGGTTGAACACCAGACCCGCCTTGGCGCCGCCGTCCTTGATCAGTTGTAGGGAGCGGTCGATATGCTCGGAGGCTTCCGGGTGGAAGGTGATATAGCTGGCGCCCGCCTCGAGGAAGTCGCCGATCATGCGATCCACCGGCTTGACCATCAGGTGCACGTCGATGGGTGCGGTGACGCCATGCTTGCGCAGCGCCGAACAGACCATCGGGCCGATCGTCAGATTGGGTACGTAGTGGTTGTCCATCACATCGAAGTGAACGATGTCCGCGCCGGCGGCGAGTACGTTGTCCACTTCATCGCCCAAGCGAGCGAAATTGGCTGACAGGATGGAGGGGGCGATGGCAAACGGCAGCATGACGACCTCGGGTAGCACGGCAGAATGCGCCGCATTGTACCCGAGGGGTCGACCTTGCGGCGCGCCTGACATCCATTGCCGGGGCCAGCACGCCGCGTAGGTCAGGTGAGTTCTTCGAAGCACTCGGCGATGATCGCCAGGCCGCGCTCGAGCAGCGCGTCTTCGACCGTCAGCGGCACCAGCACCCGCAGTACGTTGTAGTACGTACCGCACGACAACAGGATCAGGCCCTTGTCCCGCGCTCGCGACACCAGTTGCGCGGTCAGCGCCGCCGCTGGACGCGCACGATCGCCGTCCTCGAACAGCTCGATGGCGACCATCGCGCCCAAGCCACGCACATCGGCGATTTCCTTATGACGCGCCTGGATGGCTTCGAGCCCGGCGGTGAGCTTCTGCCCTACCGCCCTGCAACGATCCAGCAGCTTCTCCTCTTCGAAGATATCCATGACCGCCAGCGCCGCAGCGCAGGACAGCGGATTACCGGCATAGGTACCGCCGAGACCGCCCGGCGCGATGGCGTCCATGATTTCGGCCTTGCCGCAGACGCCTGCAATCGGGAAACCGCCGCCAACGGACTTGGCGAACGTGGTGAGGTCGGCCACCGCGCCCATCTGCTCCATCGCGAAAAACGTGCCGGTGCGTCCAGCGCCAGTCTGAACCTCGTCGGCGATCAGCAGGATGCCGTGCTGATCGCAGAGCGCCCGCAGGCGGACCATGAACGCCTTCGGCGCAACATTGAACCCCCCTTCGCCCTGCACCGGCTCGATGATGATCGCAGCGATGTCGCGCGGCTCGGCGTCGTTCTTGAAGATGCGTTCAATGCTTTCGATCGACTCATCCACGCTGACCCCATGGATGGCGCAAGGATACAGCGCGCGGAAGATGCCCCCCGGCATCAGCCCCATTCCCGTCGAGTAAGGCGCGACCTTGCCGGTCAGGCCGAGCGTCATCATGGTGCGCCCGTGATAGGCCCCCGTGAACGCGATCACCCCGGCGCGGCCGGTCGCCGCGCGGGCAATTTTCACGGCGTTCTCCACCGCTTCGGAGCCCGTGGTGACCAGCAGGGTTTTCTTGGCGAAATCACCCGGGACACGCGCGTTGATCTTCTCGCACAACTCGACGTAGGGCTCGTAGGCCAGCACCTGAAAGCAGGTATGGGTCAGCTTGTGCAGCTGTGCCTCCACTGCCCGGATGATCTTCGGATGCAGGTGACCGGTGTTCAGCACGGCGATACCGCCGGCGAAGTCGATGAACTCGCGCCCCTCGACATCGACGACACTGCAGTTGGTCGCATGGTCGGCAAAGATCGGATGAATCTGACCGACTCCACGGGGAACGGCAGCGACACGGCGTTGCATCAGGGATTCGTTGGTCTTGCTCATAAGCTCCTCAGTAGCCGCTCATCGTCGGCTCGGATCGAACTGGCATCGGGGACGCGAGCGCAGCGGCATAGATGATCGCCCGCCGCGCCCACCAAGGCGTTCGGATTACAGTAGAACGCTGTTCGTTATTTTGCACGCTCAATTTACCGGCCGCCCTTCCGATAAACTCACAAGGTGCTGGAGGCTCGTCCGACACCGCAACGCCGTCCAGCCATCGTCGATCAGATCACCGGCGCCTGCGTGCAGAGCCTGCTCTCCAGGCTCGCCTCGACAGCGCTGGCGTGCCGGCATCCAGGAGTATCCATGCCTCGTCTTCTCGTTTCACTGCGGTTGCTGGCCCTTTTGCCCGCAGCCCTGACGGTACTGACGACTGGCGCCGCAGAAGAAGCGGCGCCACCTGAGCTCGCGCCGGAGCCGACACAGATCGAGCGGCCCTTGCTGCCATCGCGCAGCGACAGCGCGGCCGCGAGCTTACGGCGCCAGTTGCCTGCCGATGAGTTCGTCAGCCTGAAGGCGGGTGCCGACGATTTTGTCGCACTGTGGCGGCCGGCCAATGTCGGCGCGCCCAAAGGCCTGGTCATTCTTGTGCCGGGAGAAGGCGAGAGCGCGGACTGGCCGCGCGGCATCGGCCCATTACGCCGCGGCCTGCCCGATCACGGCTGGCACACGCTGAGCCTCAGCCTGCCGGACTCGCGCCGGCTGATCCTCGCCGACATCCCGGCCGAGTCGACGGAGCGCCCAACCGAACGGGCCGATGCCGAAGGCGAGGCAACCGCCGCGGACGAGGTGCCAAGCGAGGCCGGCTACCTTCCCGAACAAACCGCTGCACCTGCCGGGGAGCCCGCCTTGGACGGCACCGAGACAGACACTGACGCACAGCCGGCCGCGCCAGCGCAACCGGAACTCCGCCATGAAGAACAGGTCGCTCAGCGCATCCAGGCAGCCGTCGACTTCGCGCGCGGCAGGCAACCGGCGGCCATCGTGCTCCTCGGCCAGGGCACCGGCGGCTATTGGGCCGCGCGCTACCTTCAACAGTCGACCCCGCCCGATGTTCGGCACCTGCTGGTGATCCAGCCGCGCCAGCCCGACGACCAGGACGAGCCGCTTGGACGGCTGCTCCCGAGCCTCAATATCCCGACAGGCGACCTCTTCTACAAGGACGACGCCAGTCAGCGCTCAGCGGCTCGCGAGCGCCTCGATGCGAGCCGGCGAAACAGACATCCGGCGTATCGTCAGATTGGGCTGCAGCCGCTGAACGGCGATACCGAAACGCAGCAGGAGCAGTTGCTCCGCCGGGCTCGCGGCTGGCTCGACCCACAGTTCTAGCAGCCTTGCGCCGGGTCCGGTGCGCCATCGCATGGCATCAGCGAAAACCGCGACGCTCACGGATCAGGGTGTAGGCGTTGTGCAGCTCACGGGTTCGCTCGGTGGCCTCGCGGACCTGCAGCGGGGTTGCGCCAGCACCGGCCTGCTTGTCCGGATGATGCTTGCTGAGCAGTCGCCTATAGGCGCGCTTGATCGCCTGCGGCTCGCTGTCGGCACGCACGCCGAGAAGCCGCAGGGCCTGCTCATAGGCGCCACCCAGGTTGCTCGGCGCGCCCTGCCGCCGCCCGCCATTCGGGTCCAGCGCCGCGATGGCCGCTGAATCCCAGCCCATCCACCGCCCCCAGAGCATGACCAGTTCATGCTCTCGCGCATCGATCTGCCCTTGCGCCCGCGCCATTCTCCAACAGGCCTGGAGCACCGCCTTGGCTTCGCCATGGCGCCCACGCAGGCCCTGAAGCGGGTCGCGCAACCCCTCGCCGCTGGATTTGCCCCGGTAGAACGCATCGATGGCGGCCCGCTGGGCCGCCGGGCCCAACTGCAACCGCTGCATCTCCCTGCGTGCGGCCTGGATATGCGCCTCGCTGATCCGCCCGCTGCTTTTGGCCAACCGCCCGAGCAGAAAGAACAGCAACTCCTCGCCTTGCATCGGCGCCTTGCCGCCCATGTGTGCACGCAGACGAGCCCAGGAATCGAGCCCGAGGCGACGATCGAGGACCTGCCCGATGAGCGCGCCAAGCAGAGCGCCTGGAATCGTTGCGATCAGCCAGCCGATCAGCGCACCCAAAAATGTAATGGGCCAGAACATTCAGCGTCGCGCCTCCAGGATGCGCTCGACGTCCGCCAGGCGCTCGTGGGTGCCGACATCGACCCAGCGCCCGTCGAAATGCTCGCCGGTGACCTGGCCGGTCGCCATGGCCTGACGCAACAGCGGCGCGAGTTTGAACGCACCGCCGTTGCAGTGCGCGAACAACCGAGGATGCAGTACGGCAATTCCGCTGTAGGTGAAGGTCGCTGCCTGCGCGCCGCCTTCGCTGACCTTGCCGCGCTCGAGCGTGAAGTCACCGCCACGATGATGGGGTGGGTTGTCCACCAGCACCAGATGCGCCAGCCCCGCGAGCGGTTGTGCCAGCGCGGCGAAGTCGTAGTCGGTCCAGATGTCGCCATTGACCACCACGAACGGTTGCTCGCCCAGCAGCGGCAGCGCCCGATGGATGCCGCCTCCAGTCTCGAGCGGCTCGCCCTCGGCGGAATACTGGATATGCACGCCGAACCGCCCGCCCTCGCCCAGGTACGCCTCGATCTGCTCGCCGAGCCAGGCATGGTTGATCACCAGCTCGGTGAAGCCCGCACGCGCCAGCGCCCGTACGTGGTACTCGATCAGCGGCATCGCACCTGCCCGCACCAGGGGTTTGGGCGTGTGCAAGGTCAGCGGGCGCAGACGCTCGCCCTTTCCGGCAGCGAGGATCATCGCCTTCATGGCTGCACCTGGGCCGTTGGAAGACTGCGCAACAATGCGGCCAGCTCAGCCAGTTCGGGGCGGCGTGCGGTGACGGTCTCGATGTAGGCGAAAAAGCGCGGCACATCCGCCAGATAACGGGGTTTGCCGTCGCGGTGGCAGATACGCGCAAATATGCCGATGACCTTCAGGTGGCGCTGCAGCCCCATCAGATCGCTGGCGTGCTGGAACGCATCGAAACGCTCGTGGACCGCAATGCCTGCCGCTCGCGCGGCCTCCCAATAGCCCTGCAACCAGCCCTGCACCCGCGCCTCGGGCCAACTGACAAAGGCATCCTTGAACAGCGAAGTGATGTCGTAGGTCACCGGACCGATGACCGCATCCTGGAAATCCAGCACACCGGGGTACGGCTCACTGATCATCAGGTTGCGTGGCATGTAGTCACGATGCACCAGCACCCTGGGCTGCGCCAGTGCCGAGTCGATCAACAGCCGGCATGTACGTTCCCAGGTTTCCCGCTCGGCCGCGCTGAAGCGATGCCCCAGATGGCGCTCCACATACCAGTCGGGAAACAGCTGCAATTCCCGGCGTAGCAGCGCCTCATCATAGCTGGGCAGCGCCGTGGCTACAGGCCGAGCCTGGAAGGCGAGCAAGGCCTCGATGGCGTCGGCGAACAGCTCGTCGGCATTGGTCTGATCAATGACGTCAAGGTAGGTCTGCCGGCCCAGATCGCTCAGCAGCAGAAAGCCCCGTTCCAGATCCTGGGCAAGGATTTGTGGCACGTTGACACCCGCGTCGGCCAGCAAGGCCGCGATGGCAACGAAGGGGCGGCAGTTTTCCTGCGGCGGCGGTGCGTCCATCAGGATGAAGCTGCGCCCCTGAGCCTCCCAGCGAAAATAGCGGCGGAAGCTGGCGTCGCTGCTGGCCGGAACCAGTGTCGCCTCGGGCACCCCGCCCCAGCCGCGACGCGCGAAAAGCGCGCTCAGTTGGGGGTCCAGCCAGGCGCTCAGGTCCTGCAGGCGTTGATCGTGTTGCGGCATATGGTGCTCTCCAGGGCGCTAGCCGATAGGCGGGTCATGCTTTATTATCCAGCATCTTTTTCAGCCCATCGAGAGGCGTGCGGCCCAGCCCGGCCGATGGCTCGCCGCAAGCACGGACCCAAAAAACAAGATGGCAGTCAAATATCCCGCTTTTCGCAAGAAATTCCCTCTACTGGTTACAGGCGGCCTGCTCGCATTGCAACCGGTAGCGACTCCCCTAGTGATCGGAGCCGAGCAGTTCGCCTGCCAGCCCGGAGCCGATGGAGGCTGGAGCTGCGCATCCGATGCCGCCAGCCCCGAGCTGCCACCGCGCCCCGTCCATCGCGGCAGCGCGGCCAGCGACACCGCCAGCGTCGCACAACCTCGAACCGGCAAGGCCGAACAGCAGGCCGCCACGACCACGCTGGTAACCGAGAGCAAAGGTCGCGCGCTGGCATCGCGCAGCGCCGACTACAGTCACCTGGACTGGGTGCCGCGTGACCAGTTGACCAACGCTCAACTGGCCGAGACGGGACCTTACTGCACCGGTACCTATGTGGAACCGAATCGTCCGGGTCGGTTCGATGACACCCCGATGAGCGACGCGCCGACCTATGTTTCGGCGAAAGCGACACGCTACGAGCAGCAGCAGGAAGTCGCGACGCTGGCCGGTGACGTGATCCTGCGCCAAGGCAGCATCCAGGCCGAGGCCGACGAAGCCAGCCTGTATCAACTGGAGAACCGCGGCGAACTGAAAGGCAACGTCCGCTTGCGTGATCGTGGCGCCCTGATGGTGGGCGATCGTGCCGAACTCTTCCTCGATACCGGTGAAGCCCAGGTCGAAAATGCCGAATACGTAGTCCATGAAGGCAAGATTCGTGGTAGCGCGCAGTACGCCAAGCGCACGGAAAACGCCATCATCCGGCTCAAGGACGGCACTTACACCAGTTGCGAGCCGGGCGACAATGCCTGGCACCTGAAAGGCAACAACGTCACGCTGAACCCCGCCACCGGCTTTGGCTCGGCGACCAACGTGACGCTGCGGGTCAAGGATATTCCGGTGTTCTACACACCTTATATCCACTTCCCGATCGATGATCGGCGGCAGTCCGGCTTTCTCGCACCCAGCATCGGTTCGTCGAGCGACACCGGCCTGTCGCTGGTTACGCCGTACTACTTCAACCTGGCGCCGAATTTCGACGCCACGCTGTACCCGAACTACATGAGCGATCGCGGGCTGTTGCTCGAAGGTGAGTTCCGTTACCTGACCCGCAGCAGCGAAGGCCAGTTCGGCGCCGCCTACCTGGACGACAGCAACGACGACCGCAAGCTGCAGTCCGAGTATGAAGACCAGCGCTGGATGTACAGCTGGCAACATCGGACCGGGCTGGACTCGCGCTGGCTGGCCGAGGTCGATTACACCGATATCAGCGACCCTTATTACTTCCAGGACCTGGACACCCAGCTGGGCATCGACCAGCCGGATCATCTCGACCAGCGAGGCACGCTGAGCTATCGGGGCGACAGTTATACCGCACGGTTGAATGTGCATGCCTACGAGCGCACCACGGTTACCGACGTCACGCCGTACGAGCGCCTGCCGCAGCTCACGCTCAATGGTGCGCTGCCATTCCAGCCGGGCGGCTTGCGGTTTGCCTACAACACCGAGTTCGTCAGTTTCCAGCGCAGTTTGCGCAATGGGTTTTTTACCGACGAGGATGGCAACACCGGCCTGCCCGAGCATCGCTGGTATGACGATCGCCTGACTGGGCTCGCCCGCGCCGAAGGCGAGCGTCTGCACCTGGAGCCGGGCGTCAGCCTGCCGCTCGACTGGACGTGGGGCTTCCTCAAGCCATCATTGAAGTACGCCTATACCCAGTACGACCTGGATCTGGACGCGCGCGGCCAGACTTCGCTGGCTGCCTACGAATCCTTCGATCGCAATCAGAACCGCAGCGTGCCGATCTTCAGCGTCGACAGCGGTTTGTATTTCGATCGTGATACCCAATGGTTCGGCAAGGACTATCGCCAGACGCTCGAACCCCGGCTGTTCTACCTGTACGTGCCGGAGGAAGAGCAGGATGACATCCCGATCTTCGATACCGGCGAGAGCACCTTCGGCTATTCGTCCCTGTGGCGCGAGAACCGCTTTTCCGGCAGGGACCGTATCGGCGACGCCAACCAGGTATCGCTCGGAGTCACCAACCGCTGGATCGAACCCAATGGCTTCGAGCGTCAGCGCTTGAGCATCGGCCAGGCGTTCTACTTCGAGGATAGAAAGGTCCAGCTGCGCGGCATCGACTACCGCACGCGGTCCAACGCGACCTCATCGGTCTCGCCCTACGCGCTGGAATATATGTACCGCTACAACCGGGACTGGCGCTTCACGTCCACCTTCAACTGGGACCCGGACACGCACAGCACCCGTTCCGGTAGCGCCATGTGGCATTACCAGCCGGCCGACAATCCGAACAAGATCGTCAATATCGGTTACCGCTATCGCAACGACACCGTCCGTTTCGATCAAGCGACCGGCCTGTGGACCTATGGCGGCGACTACGGCACGCCGGGTACGCCCGAGTACATCAAGGATTACTACAAGATCAATCAGCACGACATCTCCACCATCTGGCCAATCGTGCCGCAGTGGAGCGTGATCGCACGCTGGCAGCATGACTACAGCCGCAACCGTACGCTGGAAGCCTTCGGCGGCTTCGAATACGACAATTGCTGCTGGAAGCTGCGAGTGATCAACCGCTACTGGATCGACTACGACGAAACCAGTCTCAACCCATCGCAGAACGACGAGCCAGACAATGGCATCTTCCTGCAAATCGTCCTCAAGGGACTCGGCGGCGTGTTCGGCAGCACGACCGAGACATTCCTCGACGAAGGCATACAAGGTTACCGTGAACGTGAAGACCAAGCTTTCTGATTACCTGCGCCCACTGCTGGTGGGTGCACTGCTGTTAGGCAACACCGTCATGGTCACCTCGGTCAGCGCCGAGGTCCGCCCGCTCGACCGTATCGTCGCCATTGTCGACAACGACGTCATCATGCAAAGCCAGTTGGACCAGCGCCTTCGCGAGGTCGAGCAGACCATCGCGAAACGCGGCGCCGAAATGCCGCCGCGGGAGGTCATGCAACAACAGGTACTGGAACGCCTGATCACCGAGAACCTCCAACTGCAGATCGGCGAACGCTCGGGCATCCGTATCTCGGACGAAGAACTCAACCAGGCCATGGCCACCATCGCCCAGCGCAACAACATGAGCCTCGACCAGTTCCGCGTCGCGCTTGAGCGTGACGGGCTGAGCCTGGAAACCGCCCGCGAGCAGATCCGCAGAGAGATGGTCATCAGCCGCGTGCGCCAACGCCGCATTGCCGAGCGGGTCCAGGTCTCGAACCAGGAAGTCGAGAATTTCCTCGCCTCCGACCTAGGCAAGCTGCAACTGTCGGAAGAGTACCGGCTGGCGAACATCCTGATTCCGGTCCCGGAGTCGGCCGACTCGGCGACCCTCCAGGCCGCCGAGCAAGCCGCACGGGATACTTACGAACAGCTGCAAAAGGGTGCTGATTTCGCCCAACTGGCGGTGTCACGCTCAGCCAGCGAGAACGCCCTGGAAGGCGGCGACATGGGCTGGCGTAAAGCGGCCCAACTGCCCCCCCCCTTCGACACCGAAGTCAGCACGATGAACGTTGGGGATTTCACCCAACCGGTCCGGACGCCGCCCGGTTTCATTCTGCTCAAGGTCCTCGACAAGCGCGGCGGCGACACTCAGGTACGCGACGAGATCCACGTGCGCCACATCCTGATCAAGCCGAGCCAGATTCGCAGCGATGAGGAAAGCCGCCGCCTGGTCGAACGCCTGCGCGACCGTATCCTGGCCGGCGAAAGCTTCTCCGAACTGGCGAAGAACTTCTCCGAGGACCCGGGCTCGGCGCTCAACGGTGGCGACCTGAACTGGATCGATCCGAGCTCCCTGGTTCCGGAGTTCCGTGAAGTCATGGCCAACACCCCGAGCGGCCAGTTGTCCGACGCATTCAAGACGGCGTACGGCTGGCATATCCTTGAGGTGCTCGGACGCCGCGCGACAGACGCCAGCGAAGAATTTCGCGAGCAACAGGCGCTCACGTTGCTGCGCAACCGTAAGTACGATGAAGAGCTGCAAGCCTGGTTGCGCCAGATTCGTGACGAAGCCTACGTCGAGATCAAGATCTGATACCGACGCGCTCGAAGTAGTACCCCATCAGCGGGCCTGCCAGTTTGGCCGGCCCGTTTTTTTTCTGCCTCAAGGACTGATCACATGATCGCCAAACGCTTCGCCCTTACGCCCGGCGAGCCCGCCGGCATCGGTCCGGATCTCTGCCTGCTGCTGGCACGCGACAGTCATCCCCATGCCCTGATTGCCGTTGCCAGTGCCGAGCTGATGCACGCGCGTGCGGCCGAGCTGGGACTGAACGTCACGCTGATCGAAGTGACTCCCGCGCGTTGGCCGAGCCAACCGGCACCGGCGGGCAGCCTGTACGTTTGGGACACGCCACTCGCCTCGCCGGCCGTCAGCGGTCAGCTCAGTCCCGCAAACGCCCGCTACGTGCTTGCCACGCTGCAACGCGCCGGTGAAGGCTGCCTGGATGGCAGCTTCGCCGGCATGATTACCGCGCCCGTGCACAAGGGCGTCATCAACGAGGCGGGCATCCCTTTTTCCGGTCACACCGAATTTCTCGCACAACTGACGGGCACCGAGCAGGTGGTGATGATGCTCGCCACCCGCGGCCTGCGCGTTGCACTGGTCACCACGCATCTGCCACTCATGGACGTGGCCGCAGCCATCACTGCCGAGCGCCTGCAGCGCGTGACGCGCATCCTTCATAGCGATCTGGTGGCAAAGTTCGGCATCGCCCGTCCTCGCATTCTCGTCTGCGGGCTCAACCCCCACGCCGGCGAAGGCGGACATTTGGGGCGCGAGGAAATCGAGATCATCGAGCCTGCGCTGCAAGCGCTTCGCCAGGAAGGCATCGACCTCATCGGCCCGCTGCCCGCCGACACCCTGTTCACGCCCAAACACCTCGAGCACTGCGATGCGGTGCTGGCGATGTATCACGACCAGGGCTTGCCGGTGCTCAAGTACAAGGGCTTCGGCGCGGCCGTCAACGTCACGCTGGGCTTGCCGATCGTGCGCACCTCGGTCGATCACGGCACAGCGCTGGATCTTGCCGGTACCGGGCGTATCGATACCGGCAGCCTGCAGGTGGCGCTTGAAACGGCGTATCAGATGGCTCGGTAGCTGGAAGCGGGTCGATGCGGCTGGCGGTATCGCTCGGCGCACGCCACCGATGCCCGCCAAGGGCCATCAGCGACGCCACCGGCCCACTGCATGCAGGGTGCGCTCGCTGCTCCACGGATCGCAGCTTTGCTCGAAGCCAAAAGCGACATCCACCCCAGCCTGTTAAACTGCGCACCTTTTCGCTTCGAGCTTCCCGCTTCAAGCTGCTCCCTGGGTGCTGCTGTCCATGTCCGAGAACTATCAACACCGCGCGCGCAAGCGTTTCGGCCAGAACTTCCTCCACGATGCCGGCGTGATCCATCGCATCCTGCGCGCCATCCACGCCAAGCCGGGTGATCGCATGGTAGAGATCGGGCCGGGTCAGGGCGCCCTGACCGAAGGGCTGCTCGACAGTGGCGCGCACCTGGATGTGGTCGAGCTGGATCTGGACCTGATTCCGATCCTCCGGCACAAATTCGCCGAGCGCGACAACTTCGCGCTGCATCAGGGCGATGCCCTGAAGTTCGACTTCGCTCAGCTCGGCCAGGCGCCCGGCAGCCTGCGGGTCGTCGGTAACCTGCCGTACAACATCTCCACGCCGCTGATCTTTCATCTGCTCGACCATGCCTGCCTGATCGGTGACATGCATTTCATGCTGCAGAAGGAAGTGGTCGAACGGCTCGCCGCGCAACCGGGCGGCGGCGACTGGGGGCGCTTGTCGATCATGGTGCAGTATCACTGCCGTGTGGAACATCTGTTCAACGTAGGTCCTGGCGCCTTCAATCCGGCACCGAAGGTCGACTCCGCCATCGTGCGCCTGGTACCGCATGAGGTGCTGCCCCACCCGGCACGCGATCATCGTCAGCTGGAAACCGTGGTCCGACAGGCTTTCAACCAGCGTCGCAAGACGCTGCGCAACACGCTCAAGGGCCTGCTCGATGCGCCCGACATTGCCGCGGCCGACGTCGACGGCAGCCTTCGCCCGGAACAGCTGGACCTGGCCGCGTTCGTAAGATTGTCAGACCAACTTTCCGCCCGCAGCTGCGCCCGCGTCTGAAGGCGAACCCATCAGCAGGAGCCACCATGCCTGAAGACCCCCGCTACCGGATCGACGTCAGCGTCAGCCCGACCTATCTGGCCGACCAGTCACAGCCGGAACAAAACCGTTACGCCTTTGCCTACAGGGTAACGATCGAAAACAAAGGCCAGCTCATCGCACAACTGCTGTCTCGCCACTGGATCATTACCGACGGCGATGGCCAGGTGCAGGAAGTGCGCGGCGCCGGCGTGGTCGGCGAGCAGCCGGTGATCGCACCCGGCCAGCGTCATGTCTATACCAGCGGCACCCTGATGGCATCGCGTGTCGGGACCATGCAAGGCAGCTATCAGATGCTTGCCGAGGATGGGCACCGCTTCGAGGCCATGATTGCACCCTTCCGGCTGGCCGTACCTGGAGCCTTGCATTGACTACCTATGCCGTTGGCGACCTGCAAGGTTGCCTCGAACCTCTCGTCTGCCTGCTGCGACGGGTCGATTTCAGCCCCTCGCGCGACTGCCTGTGGCTCGCCGGCGACCTGGTCAACCGTGGCCCACAATCGCTCGAGGCGCTACGCTTCGTGCGGGACCTGGGCAGCTCGGGCGTCACGGTGCTTGGCAATCATGACCTGCACCTGCTCGCCGTTGCCTACAATATCGAACGACTCAAAAGATCCGACACGCTCAGGCCCATCCTCGATGCGCCTGACCGGGACGATCTGATCGACTGGCTGCGACAGCAGAAGCTGATCCATCACGACACCGAGCGGGAGACGACCATCGTCCATGCCGGCATCCCGCCACAATGGTCCTTGAGCAAAGCCTTGAGGCGGGCCGCCGAGGTCGAACAGGCCCTGCGCGACGATGCCATGCTGCAGCCCTTTCTCGACGGCATGTACGGCAACCAGCCCGCCAAGTGGAACAAGGAACTGCACGGCGTGCCGCGGCTGCGCCTGATCACCAACTATTTCACCCGCATGCGCTTCTGCAAGGCCGACGGTACGCTGGACCTGCAAGCCAAGGAGGGGCTGGAGTCCGCACCGCCAGGCTTTGCGCCCTGGTTCAGCCATTCCAACCGCAAGACCCGGGGCTGCAAGATCATCTTCGGCCACTGGGCCGCGCTGGAAGGACACTGCGACGAGCCCAACGTCTATGCGCTCGACACCGGTTGCGTGTGGGGCAACACCATGACCCTGATGAATCTCGACAGCGGTGAGCTGCACCGCTGCGATTGCGAGGCTCCCCATGACTGACTTCAAACGCATTTCACCGGAGCAGGCCCAGGCGCTGCGTGGCAACGGCGGCGTGTTCGTCGATATACGCGACGCGCACAGTTATGCCAACGGCCATATCGCCGGCTCGACACATCTGGACAACCAATCCCTGCCGGACTTCATTGCCGCGGCGGACCTTGATCATCCGCTCATCGTGACCTGCTACCACGGCCACTCCAGCCAGAGCGCCGCCGCTTACCTGATCAACCAGGGTTTCTCCGACGTCTACAGCCTCGACGGCGGCTTCGAACTGTGGCGCCAGACGTATCCCCAGGACGTCGAGCGAGGCGATCCGTCCTGAAAAAAATATTTCTCCCCGAGGCCGCGCATGGCGCGACCTTGGCGGCCTCATCCGACGAAACGTAGCGGTAAAAGCCCCTCTGCTCCCTTGAATTTGTTGAATCCGAACTATCCTTCAGTTCAGGCCATCCAAACAAATGAAAGCCGTGCACCGGCTACCGGGCCTCAGGTTTTCGACCATTAGGTGTTCGGGGGGACTCCAAGGCCGATCAGTCGGCCGCACCTGAATGCCTGATGACAACACCGGCTCCGAGCATCGTCCGAGGTGAAGTCATGAGCATTTTCAGCCATTTCCAGCAACGATTCGAAGCAACCCGCCAGGAAGAATATTCGCTCCAGGAATACCTCGACCTGTGCAAGGAAGACCGGGGTACCTACGCCACCGCAGCCGAGCGCCTGTTGATGGCGATCGGCGAACCCGAGCTGATCGACACCTCGGCCGACCCTCGCCTGTCGCGGATTTTTTCCAACAAGGTCATCCGCCGCTATCCCGCGTTCGAGGACTTCCACGGGATGGAAGATTGCATCGACCAGATCGTGTCCTACTTCCGGCATGCCGCGCAGGGCCTGGAAGAGAAAAAGCAGATCCTTTACCTGCTGGGCCCGGTCGGCGGCGGCAAGTCGTCACTGGCCGAAAAACTCAAGCAGTTGATGGAGCGGGTGCCGTTCTACGCGATCAAGGGCTCGCCGGTCTTCGAGTCGCCCCTGGGCCTGTTCAATCCGGCAGAGGATGCGCAGATTCTCGAAGAGGATTACGGCATCCCGCGTCGCTATCTGAATTCGATCATGTCGCCCTGGGCGACCAAGCGCCTGCAGGAATTCGGCGGCGATATCAGTCAGTTCCGCGTGGTCAAGCTGTATCCCTCGATCCTCAACCAGATCGCGATCGCCAAGACCGAGCCGGGCGACGAAAACAACCAGGACATTTCCGCGCTGGTGGGCAAGGTGGATATCCGCAAGCTGGAGGAATTCCCGCAGAACGATGCCGATGCCTACAGCTACTCGGGCGCCCTGTGCCGCGCCAACCAGGGCATGATGGAATTCGTCGAGATGTTCAAGGCGCCGATCAAGGTGCTGCACCCGCTGCTGACTGCCACCCAGGAGGGCAACTACAACAGCACCGAAGGCCTTGGTGCGATTCCCTACAACGGCATCCTGCTGGCCCACTCCAACGAGTCGGAATGGCATACCTTCCGTAACAACAAGAACAACGAAGCCTTCATCGACCGCATCTATATCGTCAAGGTGCCGTACTGCCTGCGGGTGACCGATGAAATCAAGATCTACGACAAGCTGCTGTTCAACAGCTCGCTGTCGAAGGCCCACTGCGCCCCCGACACGCTGAAGATGCTGGCGCAGTTCTCCGTGCTGAGCCGCTTGAAGGAGCCGGAAAACTCTAATATCTATTCGAAGATGCGCGTCTATGACGGCGAAAATCTCAAGGACACCGATCCCAAGGCCAAGTCGATCCAGGAGTACCGCGACACCGCGGGCGTGGACGAGGGCATGAACGGTCTGTCGACGCGCTTCGCCTTCAAGATTCTGTCCAAGGTGTTCAACTTCGACCCGCACGAGATCGCCGCCAACCCGGTGCACCTGCTCTACGTGCTGGAACAGCAGATCGAGCAGGAACAGTTCCCCGCCGAGGTGCGCGAGCGCTACCTGCGCTTCATCAAGGAATACCTGGCGCCTCGCTACGTCGATTTCATCGGCAAGGAAATCCAGACCGCCTACCTCGAGTCCTACAGCGAGTACGGCCAGAACATCTTCGACCGCTACGTGCTCTATGCCGATTTCTGGATTCAGGACCAGGAATACCGCGACCCGGAAACCGGCGAGATCCTCAACCGCGCCGCGCTCAACGAAGAACTGGAGAAGATCGAGAAACCGGCCGGCATCAGCAACCCGAAGGATTTCCGCAACGAAATCGTCAACTTCGTGCTGCGTGCCCGAGCCAACAACAACGGCAAGAACCCGTCCTGGCTCAGCTACGAGAAGCTGCGGGTCGTGATCGAGAAGAAAATGTTCTCCAACACCGAGGACCTGCTACCGGTCATCAGTTTCAACGCCAAGGCGAGCAAGGAGGACCAGAAGAAACACAACGATTTCGTCGTGCGCATGGTCGAGCGCGGCTATACCGAGAAACAAGTACGTCTGCTTTCGGAATGGTATCTGCGGGTACGTAAATCGCAGTAAGCCGCTGCGAGCTTGAAGCCGGACGCCGGAAGCTGGACGTCTAAGCAGCACGCTTCCGGCTTCGCGCTCAAGATTTCCAGCTCGGCCCGGAGGGCTCGTATGAGTTACGTGATCGACCGCCGTCTGAACGGCAAGAACAAGAGCACGGTAAACCGCCAGCGTTTCCTGCAGCGATACCGTGGACACATCAAGAAGGCCGTGGAGGAGGCCGTAGGGCGCCGCTCCATCACCGATATGGAGCACGGCGAGCAGATCAGCATTCCGGGTCGCGACATCGATGAGCCGATCCTGCACCACGGGCGCGGCGGTCGGCAGACCATCGTGCACCCCGGCAACAAGGAGTTTGTCGCTGGCGAGCGTATTCCGCGCCCTCAAGGCGGCGGCGGTGGCCAAGGCGCGGGCAAGGCCAGCAACAGCGGCGAAGGCATGGACGACTTCGTGTTCCAGATCACGCAGGAGGAATTCCTCGATTTCATGTTCGAGGACCTGGAACTGCCCAATCTGGTCAAGCGCCACCTGACCGGCACCGATACCTTCAAGACGGTTCGCGCCGGGATCAGCAACGAAGGCAACCCGTCACGTATCAATATCGTTCGCACCCTGCGCTCCGCCCACGCGCGGCGTATCGCGCTGTCGGGCAGCAGTCGGGCCAAACTGCGGGAAGTGAAAGCCGAGCTGGCTCGACTCAAGCTCGAGGAGCCCGCCAACTTCACCGACATCCAGGCCGCCGAGGAAGAGATCGAGCGACTCAGCGCCCGCATTCACCGTGTCCCCTTCCTCGACACCTTCGACCTCAAGTACAACCTGCTGGTCAAGCACCCCAACCCCAGTTCCAAGGCGGTGATGTTCTGCGTGATGGACGTTTCCGGCTCCATGACCCAGGCCACGAAGGACATCGCCAAGCGCTTCTTCATCCTCCTGTATCTGTTTCTCAAGCGGAACTACGACAAGATCGACGTGGTGTTCATTCGCCACCACACCAGCGCCAAGGAAGTCGATGAAGAGGAGTTTTTCTATTCCCGCGAAACCGGCGGCACCATCGTCTCCAGCGCGCTCAAGATGATGCAGGAGATCATGGCCGAGCGTTATCCGGCCAATGAGTGGAACATCTATGCCGCGCAGGCTTCGGACGGCGACAACTGGAATGACGATTCACCGATCTGCCGGGACATCCTGATCAACCAGATCATGCCGTTCGTCCAGTATTTCACCTATGTCGAAATCACCCCTCGCGAACACCAGGCGCTGTGGTACGAATATAACCAGGTGGCCGAAGCCTTCGGTGACTCGTTCGCCCAGCAGCAACTGGTGACCGCGGGAGACATCTATCCGGTGTTCCGCGAGCTGTTCCAGCGGCGCATGGCTAGCTGAGGTACGCAGCATGAAACGACAGCCCATCTCCACCGGTTCGGAATGGACCTTCGATCTGATCCGCGCGTACGACCGTGAGATCGGTCGTATCGCCGAGCGCTATGCACTCGATACCTACCCCAACCAGATCGAAGTCATCACCGCCGAGCAGATGATGGATGCCTATGCCTCGGTGGGCATGCCGCTGGGTTACCACCACTGGTCCTACGGCAAACACTTCCTCAGCACGGAAAAGTCCTACACCCGTGGGCAGATGGGCCTGGCGTACGAGATCGTGATCAATTCCGATCCCTGCATCGCCTATCTGATGGAAGAAAACACCATCACCATGCAGGCGCTGGTGATCGCCCATGCCAGCTACGGCCACAACAGTTTCTTCAAGGGCAACTACTTGTTCCGCACCTGGACCGATGCCAGCTCGATCATCGATTACCTGGTGTTCGCCAAGCAGTACATCATGCAGTGCGAGGAGCGCCACGGCATCGACGCGGTGGAAGACCTGCTCGACTCCTGTCATGCGCTGATGAACTACGGCGTCGACCGCTACAAGCGCCCCTACCCAATTTCCGCGGAGGAGGAGCGACGGCGACAGAAGGAGCGTGAAGAGCATCTGCAGAAGCAGATCAACGATCTCTGGCGGACCATTCCCAAGTTCGGTGACAAGGGCGACGAGCGCCAGCACGATCAGCGCTTCCCGGCCGAGCCGCAGGAAAACATCCTCTATTTCATCGAAAAGCATGCACCGCTACTCGAGCCCTGGCAGCGCGAGGTGGTGCGTATCGTGCGCAAGATTGCCCAGTATTTCTATCCGCAACGCCAGACACAGGTCATGAACGAGGGCTGGGCCACCTTCTGGCACTACACCTTGCTCAACGACCTGTACGACGAAGGGCTGGTGACCGACGGCTTCATGATGGAATTCCTGCAGTCGCACACCAGCGTGATCTACCAGCCCGGATTCGACAGCCCGTACTACAGCGGGATCAACCCCTATACCCTGGGATTCGCCATGTACCAGGACATCCGGCGGATCTGCGAGAACCCCACGGAGGAAGACAAGCGGTGGTTCCCCGACATCGCGGGCAGCGACTGGCTGACCACGGTGAAATTTGCGATGAACAACTTCAAGGACGAGAGCTTCATCCTGCAGTTCCTCTCGCCGAAGGTGATCCGCGACCTCAAGCTGTTCAGCATTCTCGACGATGACCGCAAGGATGAACTGCTGGTGCCGGCCATCCACGATGAGAGCGGCTACCGCGCCATCCGCGAGCTGCTGGCGGCGCAGTACAACCTGGGCAATCGTGAACCCAACGTGCAGGTCTGGAGCGTCGATCGTCGTGGCGACCGTTCGCTGACCCTGCGCCACCAGCAGCACGACCGCAAGCCGTTGGGCGGCTCTACCGATGAGGTGCTCAAGCATTTGCACAGGCTCTGGGGGTTCGATGTGCATCTGCAATCGATGCAGGATGACAAGCTGGTCACCACGCACCACATGCCGCCCAGAGGCGAACTCGAACCCGAAGCCAAGTTTCCGGGCATGAGCCTGGCGCTGCCGCCGATCTGATCGGCCTGCGGCGGCATTTCACTTGAACCCCGCCGCTTGCTGCAGCGGGGCTTTCGTTTATCCTCCGCGAGACGGAGGACTACATGCAGATTTACAAGGTCGGCGGAGCGGTACGTGATCGATTGCTGGGGCGACCAGTGACCGAGGTGGATTGGGTGGTGGTCGGCTCCAGTGCCGAGCAGATGCAGGCCATGGGCTTTCGTCCGGTGGGTGCGGATTTTCCGGTGTTCCTGCACCCCGATTCCGGCGAGGAGTACGCACTTGCCCGCACTGAGCGCAAGAGCGGTCGCGGCTACGGGGGATTTACCTTCTATGCCAGTCCGGACGTGACGCTCGAGGAGGATCTGGCCCGTCGCGACCTGACCATCAATGCGATCGCCGAGGATGAGCACGGCCACCTGATCGACCCTTACGGGGGCCAGGCCGACCTCGCCGCGCGCCAACTGAGACACGTCTCCCCCGCCTTCGCCGAGGACCCCTTGCGGGTGCTACGCGTGGCCCGCTTCGCCGCCCGCTATGCCGAACTTGGCTTTTGCGTTGCGCCGCAAACCGAACAGCTGATGCGTCAGCTCGCCGAGTCCGGTGAGCTTCAGGCGCTGACCCCGGAGCGCAGTTGGAAGGAAATCTCGCGCGCCCTGATGGAGCCTCGTCCCGATGTCTTCATACAGGTGCTGCGCGACTGCGGCGCGCTGAAAGAACTGATGCCGGAGATCGAGGCATTGTTCAGCGTACCGGATAAGAACGCGCCGGGCCTCGTCATCGGCGAGCATGTGCTGAACGTGATGCGTCTGTGCGCTACCCGTGAGCAATCCCTGCCGGTGCGCTGGGCCTGCTTGCTGCAACACCTTGCCGATGAGGCGCCAGGTGATCAGACGCCAGTGCCCGGCGCAAGGGGCGTGAGTCTGATCGAGACCGTCAATGGTCGCTACAAAGTCCCACGCGATTGCCAGGAACTGGCCCTGCTGGTCGGGGAATTTCACACGTGCGCCGAGGCGCCAACGAAGCTGCCCGCACCCAGCCTGTTCGAGTTGTTGCAGCACTTCGACATCTACCGCCGCCCGGAGCGCTTCGAGCAGTTCCTGGCCGCGTGTGAAATGGATGCCGGAGGCCGCGATGGCCCCACGCCGCGCGACTATCCACAGGCCGCTTACCTGCGCGGCGCCGCCGCATGCGCCCGCGCGGTGCAGGTGAAACCACTGATCGAACAAGGCTATAAAGGCGCGGCGCTGGGCGAAGCGCTCAAACAACAGCGCTTGCAGGCGATCCAGGACTACCAGCACACATCCGACTGATGCGCGGTTCAACAGCGGTTGATCGCGCATCGCCACGCCAGTCGGATGGGCGTGCGCTAGGGCCTGGAATCAGTACAGAGCAGATCAGCCGGCGTCAGCTCTTCGCCGTTCCACCGAAACGGCACGGGCCAAAGCCGCTGCTCGATGGCCGACTCCCGCCAAAGCTCGGCGAAACTCCGGCCCGCGAGAGGATGCATCACCTCCGGCACCAGCAGCGCCAGCGGCCATAGCACGAACGCATTTTTCAACGTCTCCGGGCGCGGCAGTTCCAGCCCATGGAAGTTGCCTACCAGGTCGCCGAACATCAACACATCGATGTCCAGCGGGAGACCCTTGCGATCAGGTGCGTAGCGGCCGTTGTCCGCCTCGATGAACTTGAGCCGGCGATCCAGCTCCATCAACGGCAGCTCGGTGCTTCCGCAGACCACGAGATTGTAGAAATTGTCGCCCTTGTAGCCCACCGCCAGGCTTTCAAAGACCGCCGAGCAGCGCATGTCCTCGAGCAATTGCGCCAGCGCATCGAGACCGGCCGTCAGGTTTCGTTCGCGCCGGTTATTGCTGCCCAGCCCAAGCAGTACGCGAGTCAGCGACATCCGCGTTCGATCTCCACACCGAGCGCCGAGGCGCGCGCATTGACGCCCGGCTTGGTTACCCGTAGCCGCAGCCAGGCAATACCGAATCGACGCATCAGTTCGCCTGCCAGACGCTCAGCGAACGTTTCGACCAGCTCGAATCGCGAAGACTGCGAGAAGCGGTCGATGGCGGCGGTGACTTCGGCATAGTCCAGCGCCTTGTCCAACTCATCATTCTGCGCCGCGGGACGAATGTCCCAACCGAGAGTCAGATCCAGACGGAGGGACTGCCGAATACCGCGCTCCCAATCATAGGCGCCAATCAGCGTATCCACTTCCAACCCTTCGATGAAAACTGTATCCACGCAACGTTCTCCCGCGGCACGACAAGTTCAGCGCACGCCGTTAGACTCAGGAGCTCCCTGCCCCGGATGGATGCCATGTTCTGGCAATTGACACTGTTCGCCTATCTGACCGGTTCTCTGTCATTCGCCATTGTACTGAGTCGCCTGACCGGCGCACCCGATCCGCGCGCCTGCGGCTCCGGCAATCCGGGCGCCACCAACATGCTACGGCTCGCCGGGCGACGAATGGCTATCAGCACCTTGTTCGGCGACCTGCTCAAGGGCTTGCTGCCGGTGCTGCTCGCCGCCGCCCTTGACCTGCCCGTCGAAGAACAGGCCTGGATCGCCCTTGCGGCCGTGCTCGGCCACCTGTACCCACTGTATTTCCGCTTTCGTGGCGGCAAAGGCGTCGCCACCGCGGCGGGCGCCCTGCTCGGCCTGCATCCGCCGACAGCGCTGCTGGCGCTGGCCATCTGGCTGGTAGTCTTCAAGTTGACCCGGACCAGTTCGCTGGCTGCACTCGCCGCCTTACCGCTCTGCCTGCCGCTATTGGCCTGGCAACAGCCCGGCGCGCTCTGGCCCATGGCGCTGCTGGCCCTGCTGATCGTCTGGCGTCACCGCAACAACCTGCGCGACCTTTTTGCCGGGACGGAGCGGCACTTCTAGGCGACGGACCGGCTCAAATCGCCGCCAGCGTCTCCATCGGCCAGCGCGCCTGCACGGTTATCTCCGGCCCATCCTGCTGACCGGCCAGCAAGCGCTGGCAGCCGGCATAAGCGATCATCGCGCCGTTGTCGGTACAGAAACGTGGCCGTGCATAAAACACCTGCCCCTTCAGCTCGGCGAGCATTTGTTCGAGGCTCTGACGCAACGCCACGTTGGCGCTCACGCCACCGGCGATCACCAGGTTTTTCAGGCCCGTCTGTTGCAGGGCACGCCGGCACTTGATGGTCAGCGTGTCGACCACCGCCTGCTGAAAGGCCAGGGCGATGTCGCAACGCGTCTGTTCGCCCTCGTCGCCCGCGTTACGGCATTGCTGCCAGGTCGTCAGCGTCGAGGTCTTGAGCCCGCTGAAACTGAAGTCCAGCCCGGGTCGGTCGGTCATGGGGCGCGGGAAAAGAAAGCGACCCGGCGTGCCGCGTTCGGCAAGCTGAGCAATCTCTGGTCCGCCGGGGTAACGCAATCCCATCAGTTTCGCGGTCTTGTCGAAAGCTTCACCGGCGGCATCGTCCACCGACTCGCCCAGCAGCTCGTAGCGACCGATGCCGTCGACCCGGACCAGTTGCGTATGGCCGCCGGAAACCAGCAGCGCCACGAAGGGGAACGCTGGCGGCTGCTCCTCGAGCATGGGCGCCAACAGATGACCCTCCATATGATGCACGCCGACTGCCGGTACGCCCCAGGCAAAAGCCATCGCCTGTGCGCAGGATGCCCCCACCAGCAACGCGCCCACCAGGCCGGGACCTGCGGTGTAGGCCACCGCGTCGATCTGGCTCGACTCGCGCCCGGCTTCGCCGAGTACCTGACGGATCAGCGGCAGCATTCGCTTGACGTGATCGCGCGAGGCCAGCTCGGGCACCACTCCGCCGTAGACGCGATGAAGATCGATCTGACTGAACAGGGCATCGGCCAGGAGGCCGTGCTCGCTGTCATACAGCGCGACGCCGGTTTCGTCGCATGAAGTTTCCAGCCCCAGCACCAGCATGGGTACAACCTTCCAGAGAAGCGAATTGAGCCGTGCATATTAATCGCCGCAAGCGGCGACCGACCAGCGCTTTTCGCTCAGGGGGCTTTGCATTCCGCGCGGCAAGGCGTTAACATCCGCAACCCTTAAAACCAGCGTGCTCGCGATATTTGCCGAAGCGCGTTGTAACCGGTAAACAAGTGAAGGTACGTCCTGGATGCCCAACGTTAAAGTTAAAGAGAACGAACCATTCGACGTAGCTCTGCGTCGCTTCAAGCGTTCTTGCGAAAAAGCCGGTGTTCTGGCTGAAGTCCGCAGCCGTGAGTTCTACGAGAAGCCCACTGCCGAGCGCAAGCGTAAAGCTGCTGCCGCAGTCAAGCGTCACGCCAAGAAAGTGCAGCGCGAACAGCGCCGCAGCGTTCGCCTGTACTGATCCAGTACAGCTGAAGCTGCATCAAGCCCGGCGTTTGCCGGGCTTTGCATTGAAAAAGACTCCGCTTCGCCGACTGGCGAATGGTCGGAGTTTTTTTCATTTCCGGCCTGAACACCGCGAGCGTATTCTCATACCCCTATGGCCGGCTTGATCCCGCAATCGTTCATCGATGACCTGCTCAACCGCTCCGACATCGTCGAGGTGGTGAGTTCGCGTATCCAGCTGAAAAAAGCGGGCAAGAATTACACCGCCTGCTGCCCGTTTCACAAGGAAAAGACGCCCTCGTTCAGCGTCAGCCCCGACAAGCAGTTCTACTACTGCTTCGGCTGCGGCGCGGGTGGCAACGCCCTCGGCTTCATCATGGATCACGACAGCCTGGAGTTCCCCCAGGCCGTCGAGGAGCTGGCCAAACGCGCCGGCATGGAAGTCCCGCGCGAAGAGAGCGGCCCCGGCCGCAAACCACGCCAACCGGTGGACTCCCCGCTCTACCCCCTGCTCGAAGCCGCTGCCGATTATTATCGACAGGCGCTCAAGGGCCATCCCGCCCGCAAGGCCGCCGTGGAATACCTCAAGGGGCGCGGCCTGTCAGGAGTGATCGCCCGGGATTTCGGCCTGGGCTTCGCACCGCCCGGCTGGGACAACCTGCTGAAGCACCTGGGCGGCGACACCCTGCAGCACAAAGCCATGATCGACGCCGGCCTGCTGATCGAGAACACCGAAACCGGCAGAAGCTACGACCGTTTTCGCGACCGCGTGATGTTTCCCATCCGCGACAGTCGCGGACGCGTCATCGCCTTTGGCGGCCGCGTGCTCGGCGATGACAAACCCAAATACCTGAACTCGCCGGAAACACCCGTCTTCCACAAGGGCCAGGAACTGTACGGCCTGTACGAAGCCCGCAAGGCGAATCGCGACCTGGATGAAATCATGGTCGTCGAAGGCTACATGGACGTAATCGCGCTGGCACAGCAAGGCCTGCGCAACGCCGTAGCGACACTGGGTACCGCCACCAGCGACGAGCACCTCAAGCGTCTGTATCGCATCGTCCCCAGCGTGCTGTTCTGTTTCGATGGTGACGCTGCCGGCCGCAAGGCGGCGTGGCGCGCCCTGGAATCGGCGCTACCCAACCTGCAGGATGGCCGCCGCGCGCGCTTTCTGTTTCTACCCGAAGGCGAAGATCCGGACACCCTGGTTCGCCGCGAAGGCACCGACGCGTTCATGGCCCGGATACAGCAACAAGCCCAACCACTGGCCGACTACTTCTTCCAGCAACTCAGCGAAGAAGCAGACCCGCGCTCCCTGGAAGGCAAGGCCCATTTGGCCACGCTGGCGGCACCGCTCATCGAAAAGATACCCGGCACCAACCTGCGCGCACTGATGCGCCAGCGCCTCGGTGAAATCACCGGCCTGCACAGCGAAGCACTTCAGCAAATAAGTGCCACAGCGCCGAGCGCCGCACCGCAATACGACGACAGCGTCTATTACGACACCAGCGCCAGCCACGACGAAGGCGATTACTACGCACCGCCCGAGCCCGCTCAATCGAAGCGCAACGGCAAGAAAGAATGGAACAAAGACTGGAAAAAGCCCGGCCAGCGTCCAGACTTGAAAGCACGCAAACCGAGAACGCCCGCGACGGTCGAGCCGCCAGCACTGACTACTTTACGCACGCTGCTGCATCATCCCGAACTCGCGCAAAAAGTAGAGGATGTCAGCCATTTCGCAGCAGAAGACGACACTTATGCCCAACTACTGGTCGCACTGCTCGGCACCCTGCAAAAGAACCCGAAGCTGCGCAGCCTGCAGCTGATCGCACGGTGGCATGGAACCGACCAGGGGCGTCTATTACGAGCCTTGGCCGAGAAAGAATGGCTGATCTCGGCCGATAACCTTGAACAACAGTTTTTCGACACCATAACGACTCTGGCCGCCAGGCAACGCGAGCGCAGCCTTGAATCGCTGCTCCGCAAAGCTCGCCAGGGTGAACTCAGCGCAGAGGAGAAGGATCAACTGCGCAACCTGCTAAATCGCAACGCAACACCCGCTATATCGACCTCAACTGGCGCGTGAGGTCCTTGCTCGGCTATAATGCTCAGCTTGTTTTCAGCCCGCCAGAACCGTCAGTGGATAGGGTTATATGTCCGGAAAAGCGCAACAGCAGTCCCGTCTCAAAGAATTGATCCAGCGTGGCCGTGAGCAGGGTTACCTGACTTACGCCGAGGTCAATGACCACCTACCGGAGGATATTTCCGATCCGGAACAGGTGGAAGACATCATTCGCATGATCAACGACATGGGTATCAATGTATTCGAGGTTGCCCCGGATGCCGATGCCCTGTTGCTGGCCGAAGCCGATACCGATGAAGCCGCCGCCGAAGAAGCTGCCGCGGCGCTTGCCGCTGTCGAGACCGACATCGGCCGCACCACCGACCCCGTGCGCATGTACATGCGTGAAATGGGCACCGTCGAACTGCTGACCCGCGAAGGCGAAATCGAAATCGCCAAACGCATCGAGGAAGGCATTCGCGAGGTGATGAGCGCCATTGCCCACTTCCCGGGTACCGTGGACAGCATTCTCGCTGACTACGAGCGCGTCACCACCGAAGGCGGCCGCCTGTCGGACATCCTCAGCGGCTATATCGATCCTGATGATGACGGCGCCGCCGGCCCTCAGGAAGTCGAGCCCGTCGCACCACAGACAGCGGCGAAGCCTGCTGACGATGAGAAGGACGACGAGGAAGACGACGATTCGGACAGCGAGGAAGAAGAAGGCGATGGCGGTCCGGATCCGGAAGTCGCTCGCGTTCGCTTCGGCGCGGTGGCCGAACAGCTCGACGTCGCCAAGAAGGCGCTGAAAAAGCATGGCCGTGGCAGCCAGCAGGCGACCGATGCCCTGCAAGAGCTTGCGACGCTGTTCATGCCGATCAAGCTCATCCCCAAGCAGTACGATGCGCTGGTTGACCGTGTACGCAATGCCCTGAGCCAGGTTCGTGCCCAGGAACGCGCCATCATGCAGATCTGCGTACGTGATGCACGCATGCCTCGCGCCGACTTCCTTCGTCAGTTCCCGAACAACGAGACGGACCTGACCTGGGCCGACCAGCTTGCCAGCGGCAAGGCCAAGTACGCCGAAGCCATCGCTGCACGCAAGGAAGACATCCAGCGTTGCCAGGAGAAGCTGCTCGCGCTCGAAGAAGAATGTGCGCTACTGATTGCCGACATCAAGGACATCAACCGTCGCATGTCCATCGGCGAAGCCAAGGCGCGCCGTGCGAAGAAAGAGATGGTCGAGGCGAACCTGCGCCTGGTGATCTCCATCGCCAAGAAGTACACCAACCGCGGCCTGCAGTTCCTCGACCTGATTCAGGAAGGCAACATTGGCCTGATGAAAGCGGTGGACAAGTTCGAATATCGCCGCGGCTACAAGTTCTCAACCTACGCCACCTGGTGGATTCGCCAGGCGATCACTCGCTCCATTGCCGACCAGGCGCGCACCATCCGCATCCCGGTGCACATGATCGAGACGATCAACAAGCTCAACCGCATTTCCCGCCAGATGCTGCAGGAAATGGGTCGCGAGCCTACGCCTGAAGAACTGGGCGAGCGCATGGAAATGCCTGAGGACAAAATCCGCAAGGTATTGAAGATCGCTAAAGAACCGATCTCCATGGAAACCCCGATCGGTGATGACGAAGATTCGCACCTGGGTGACTTCATCGAAGACTCCGCCATGCAATCGCCGATCGACGTGGCGACCGTGGAAAGCCTCAAGGAAGCCACCCGCGAAGTCCTTTCCGGCCTCACCGCACGGGAAGCCAAGGTACTGCGCATGCGCTTCGGCATCGACATGAACACCGACCATACCCTCGAGGAAGTCGGCAAACAGTTCGACGTCACCCGCGAGCGGATCCGTCAGATCGAAGCCAAGGCGCTGCGCAAGCTGCGCCACCCGACGAGAAGCGAGCACTTGCGCTCCTTCCTCGACGAGTAACCCAGAACCCCCGGCCCGCGCCGGGGGTTTTGCATTCAAGGCCAGGCAAAACGCCACGCACGATCAGCTTCGCTTGGCGCATCCAAACACCACCGGTATAATCCGCCGGCCTCTGAGGGCCTATAGCTCAGTTGGTTAGAGCAGAGGACTCATAATCCTTTGGTCCACGGTTCGAGTCCGTGTGGGCCCACCAAATTGAAAGCCGCGCATTGCGCGGCTTTTTATTGGGCGAAGGAAAAGCGGCTGAGCTAGTCCTACGTTGCCAAGGTACAACTTCAGTACAGTGCCGATTCGCCTGTACACCTTGGAGCACGCTAGAGATGGCCACAATCGTCAAAACTCCTGCCGGTACCTGGAAGGCGCTGGTGCGTAAACCGGCTGGCCGACCAACACCAAAACCTTTCGCACCAAGCGTGACGCCGAAGATTGGACACGCCGTACGTAAGAGGAAATGGTCAGAGGCGTATATATCCAGCGCAGTGGCTCCGAGCGCATAACGCTGGAATGGCTTTCAAACGCTAACTGAGTGAGATCAGCCCCACCACGAAGCCAGCGGCCCAACGGGCCAAAGCCACCAAAGCCCAACAGTTGATCAGCCACCTGGGCAAATACTCGATGGCCGCCCTCTGTGGGGATGTGGTTATCCGCCCGAATACTGCCTACAGGCTCAGTTGCCGTGCACTCCTGCTCATTTAATCCACAGATCACTGAGCTGCTTAAATTCTGGCGAAATGAGCTGGGCGGCGAGTACAACCCTAAGTACAGGAACTGGATTTTCTTCCCTCGATCTCGGGAAGACGTATTGATGCGCCTGCAAGAACTGGATCAAGAACCCTGACCAGGCGCGCTCATCAAGCCAAACAACCTGGCTTGATGATTAACAATGAGCCGAATAGCCGGCATTATCAGCTCACCTAATGAGCCGAATAGCCTTGCTAATCGGCTTACAAATGAGTAAGCCCATGAATGACACCCTCTGGATCTGGCAGCAGCCCGACTGGCCACACTTCACCTGGCAAGCCGAACCGCTTGCCCCGCTGTTGCGCGCCTGCACTCAGGCCCAGGGGCGCTTGCTCGGGATGCTCGGTGCTGTGGATGGTGACACCGAAATGCAGAGCAGCCTGGATGCCATGCTGCAGAACATTGTCACCTCATCGGCCATCGAGGGTGAGCAGCTGAATGTCGGCTCGGTGCGGTCATCATTGGCACGACGCCTGGGGCTGAACGAAGAAGGCCGCACCACCTCTCGCTCCGAAGGCCTTGCGGAACTACTGCTCGATGCCACCCGCGCCTATCAGCAGCCGCTTGATCTGCAGCGGTTGTTCACATGGCATCGTTGGTTGTTCCCCAGCGACGATCACCTGCTGGCCCGTCCGCTGCGCATCGGCATGCTGCGCGGCGAAGAGCCCATGCAGGTAGTCTCTGGCAGACTCGATCGCCCTACCGTGCATTTCGAGGCCCCACCCCGCACCGGGCTGGAAGCGCAACTGGACGACTTCCTCACCTGGTTCGAAAGCAGCCGCAGCGATGCCAGCCTCGACCCGTTTCTACGGGCCGGCATTGCGCACTTCTGGTTCGTTACCCTGCACCCCTTCGATGACGGCAACGGTCGTCTTACCCGCGCCATTACCGACCTGGCACTGGCTCAGGGCGAGCAGCAGGCCATCC
This sequence comes from Stutzerimonas stutzeri, assembly GCF_009789555.1. Taxonomy (NCBI): domain Bacteria; kingdom Pseudomonadati; phylum Pseudomonadota; class Gammaproteobacteria; order Pseudomonadales; family Pseudomonadaceae; genus Stutzerimonas; species Stutzerimonas stutzeri. Next base: position 1,328,071 of record NZ_CP046902.1, on the reverse strand, counting down.
GCTTTTACGCCATGTCAGCGAGCATCCTCGACGACCGAGCCGGTTACTACCGCATCCTGGAAGCGAGCCAGAAAGGCACGCTGGATCTCACTGCCTGGCTGCAATGGTTTCTCGCAACGCTGCTCAATAGTCTGGAGCAAGCCCTTGCCCGTATGGACAGGGTGCTGGTCAAGGCGCGCTTCTGGCAGGCTCACCGCAGCCAAGCCTTATCTGCCGAGCAGATCAAAGTGCTCAACCGCCTGCTTGATGGCGGCGAGAGGGGCTTCGAGAGCGGCATCAGCGCCGCTCAATACCAAGCCGTGGCCAAAGTCTCGAAAGCCACCGCCACACGCCATCTGAGCGATCTCATCGAGAAGGGCTGCCTTGCCCGGCTGCCGGGCGGTGGGCGCAGCACGCGTTATCAAATACAGCACTCGGCAAACGCTCACAACTAACCCGCAGCGACAACACCGCGCATCGAAAGCTGCGCGATACTATCGTGCCATTACACCAAGATTCGGTACTATCCGGTTAACTACGGATTACCAAAGGTTAGGAAATGGACTTCTCCCCCATCATCGCTCAGGTCTGGGGCATGCTGGCCTGGTTTATCCCAGCCGCACTTCTGATCGGCCTGCTCAAGTCATCATGGGCCAAGGGTCATATTGGCGAACTCCTGGTGCGGCTGTTCGCCCATTGGCAGCTGGATAAACAGACCTACCGCCGTCTGCACAACGTCACCCTGAACACACCCGACGGCACCACCCAGATCGACCACGTATTCCTCTCGCCTTACGGCGTCTTCGTGCTGGAAACGAAGAACATGAGCGGCTGGATCTTCGGCAGCGAGAAGCAGGCGCAGTGGACGCAGAAGCTCTACAAGCGCACTTTCAAATTCCAGAACCCGCTACGCCAGAACTACAAGCATCTCAAAGCACTGGAAACCACCCTTGGCGTTAGTCCCGAGCACCTGCACTCGGTGATCACCTTTGTCGGCGGCAGCACCTTCAAAACCGAAGTGCCGGCCAACGTAACCCAGGGCGTCGGCTTTATCCGCTATATCCAGTCATTCCAGCAGGCGGTATTCAGCGAGGCTGAAGTCGATGCCATGCTGCACGCCCTGCAAACCGGCCGCCGCGCGCCAACCCTCGCCACCCACCGGGAGCATGTGCAAAACCTCAAACGCCGAAGCGATCCGACAGCCGAGCGGCAATGCCCGAAATGCGGCAGTGCGCTGCTGATTCGGACAGTGAAGTCGGGCCCAAAAGCTGGGCAACAGTTTTGGGGGTGTTCGGGGTTTCCTAAGTGCAGGACGATGCAGAGTCCTTGAAATGCATGTAAGAACAGGAAATCTTGGCCTGCCCCCTATTGCCGAAAAACTCAAATAATCAGCGCACATAATTCAATAAGTAGAAACAAATCATGCAGCAAAAACAAATTATATTAGAGTCCATTCAAAATCTTGCAGAGGACGACTTCAGCAGAAGCGTACTAATGCCCCTGCTAGGCAAAATTGGATACATAAATATTGAGTTCAACGGCGGAGCTTACGAGCAAGGAAAAGACATTATTGCCCACATGCCTGCGGCATTAGGAAAAGATGAAATCCATGTCTTCCAGTCAAAGAAATTCAAGTCAAAAAAAAGCACGGCAAGCCGAGAAAGCTTCTCCGAATACATATACCAGCTTAATCAATGCATCCAAAAGCCTATTGCACTATCAGATGGCAGCAAGCGCAGACCTAACAAAGTTTATTTCGTCACGCCATACCAAGTAGACAGCAGGCATCTTGAAGAGCAGTTCGAGAACCTTTCTCTTCCAAACATAGAAGTCCTCGACGGGGAGTATCTAGCTGCTAGCATTGCAAAGCACTGGCCTTCATTTGCCAGAGAGATAATTCCCGATGCCGAGATAGCCATAAGCCCAGCCCTTGAAGAAATTTTCAACATAGAGCTAAACAACGCCCTACACATCAACGAGCAGAAAAAGTACACGGAATACTACAACGACCTAAACTTCTTTGTTGGAGAGGTGGACAGCTGTCTAGTATTTGGAGGCGAAGTTGAGCATCAAATTGTTAAACATCCACCTTACTCAAAAGCCGAATGGGACGAACTTAAAAAGCTTAACTCAGCCCTACAAGACTACGGCGACCCTGGCGTAATAACCAGCTCAATCACAGAGATTGAAGAAAAATACAAATCTGATCTAAATGCTCATGTTAGCGCAGCAAACGCCAAGCTAATCAAGCGCTCAGAGGACTTACAGGTATCCATAGCAAATGGAAAGCAGAAAGTCACCTCAACTATCTCTGAAAGAATAAACTACTACTCAAATGTAAAGGACGCATCAGGGGCTAAAGGCACCAGCCTTCCCGATGTAGCGCTCGCACTATCTTTGCTAGAAGATTTCAAGGATCAGATAGGAAGCAGTAACGAGATAGAGTGCCCTACTAGAGCAGGAATACCGAAAGCAGCACACGAAACGCTACAATTTCTTTACAACACTAGAAACGAAATTTTCAGATCAGAGAACGAGCTTCTCCTCATCCTCAAAAAAATAATTCCCCCTCCCACCATTAACGCAAAAATCGACCCTACTGCATTTACAAAAAGAATAAACGCTAAGATTCGTCATGCGGAAGAGTTTATTCAAAAACTAAACGCACGATCATTAACCTGCAGCGAAACCAAAACAATACTTGACGAAATAAACTCACTTCTTCGAGCAATCGATGTAGCAACAAATCATAACCAAAGCATCGCTCATTTCCGCACAACTCAAGGATCAACAAATAAAAATGTGCTTGACGTATCTGCACACTCTATTTTTGACTCCGGCTGCAATATAGCTATATACGGTGAGGCCGGCGCAGGAAAAACAACGACCCTGCACATGTACGCAGACAAGCTATATCAGAATCGGCAGACCGGACAAATAACACTTTTCTTGCCTTTAAACAGAATAACAAAAAAAATCGGCGAAATGGATAAAAACTCCAGATCCAATCTGATCTCAGAAGAAAAACCCTTTGAGTCTCTACTTAACGCATTCCTTTCTTACAGAAGCGTAGAGGCATCACCAGATAACAGAAAGTCACTGATATACGCATTACAAAACTCAAAAAAATGCACTGTGATAGTCGACGCCCTAGATGAAGCGAGCACTCATGCCCCATGGATCATACAAGCCTTATCAGAGCTCCCATCCTATGCATCTCATGCCCAAGTTATTACCTCATCAAGAAACTGCGTTAAATACATAAGGGAAGTAGAGTTCCTAGGAATCACTCTTCTCCCGTTCACAAAAAAACAACTAGAAAATTTTATTTTCGGATGGATTGGTGATGACGAGCAGGCAGGTGCTCTATTAAAAATAATAGAAGACAAGAAGCTATATGAAGTAGCCAAAAACCCACTTCTCGCAACTATTATCTGCAGCCTTCACACCAGCGAAGTACCCATACCAGAGAACGAGCCGGAGCTATACTGGAGAAAAATTGAGCTTCTATGTGGCTTGTACGATCACCACAAAGGCATCATTCGCACAAAGAACGAAAAAAGCTTCCTAGAAGCTTGCTGCATAAAACTAGGATATCGCTTCCATAGAAACGAAATTAGAGAAACCTCCATCCCTGAGATGCATAAATTCCTTATTGCCGACTTTGAAAGCAGATACCCACCAGCCAAGATTTCAAGCGCAATTGACGATCTTATCTTTTCTTGCAACATTCTCATAAAACAGCCTGGAAGCGAAAACTACGGCTTCGAGCACCTTCGCTACCAAGAACTTTTGGCAGCAAAAGAAATAGAGAGAAACAGAAGCATCGATATAACTATCTTGATCGGGAAAGAATGGTGGAAAGGGCCACTTTATCTATACTCATTTAATCATGACATTCAATTTTTAATTGATGAAATCTACGACAAAAAAGGCAACATTTCGAAGTACAAAGAAACACTACTTCTAATGATAGAGGCCCGGCCGTCCAAACAGCGCAGCAACCTTGTAGCACTAGTGAACAGGCTAGCGAAGCAAGACTCGTTTGACGGACTTGGCCGATCATCAAGTTATGATTACGACTATGAGGATTTATTCTAAATAGTCGATTGCAATATAGACCGCTAGTCACTACTAGTAATTATCGGAGCCCGGCTCAATAAAGTCAGAAAGTGCCTGATCCAGGGCCTGTAAGTGATTAGGGCCACGTCTTCTGCCCGGAGCCACTAGTAGCCAGAGCGAAGCTCGGATTCCTTGCCGCGCGTGAAACTCTACCACTTCGACATAGTGATCTTTGGCAATATACCCGAAGAGCCAACGCGTGTAGGCGCCTAGCTTCATATGCCTGAACGGTAAAACTAATCGGTACACTGGCGGTCCAGTGCCCAGCTTTTATAGATTTCGCTCAGTTACGCTTATTCGCTCTACGACGCTACTTTCAGCTCACTGTACCTGCGTTAGGTTACGCCCGATTTCACTAGCCTGCACCGCCAGGCGGCACGAGCACATCGGGTAAATAACCACTTGATTTATAACTGATTATTGGATTTTGTACGTGAATGTATTCATTACTTTCGCCACCGCGACCGCTTGGCCGTTCACTACTTTCGGCTGGTAGCGAAAGCTCTTCGCCGCGGCTAGTGAGGGTTTGACGAACAGCGGATGACATGACCCAACTACTTGAGGATCCTCCACGCGGCCTTTGGAATTAACTCGATAGGCAACGGTGCACTCGCCCTCGATCTTTCGCTCCAGCGCGCGCTGGGGATAGTCCGGTGCATCCTTGGCGATCGGCAGATACTGGCGGCTGGCAGCCGCCGCCGCTTCGTCACGCGCGGCTGCGGCGGCTGCGGCGGCTGACGTTTGTCGCTCCGCCTCGGCCTGCCGGGCCAGGGCGAGCTGCTGCTCCTGCAGGCGAGCCTGACGCTGCTGCTCTTCTCGCACAACCAGCTCTTGGCGCAGCGCTTCTTCGCGGCGTTGCTGCTGGAGGTCACGCTCGATGCGCTGCTTCCTTTCTTTTTTCTGCTGTTCCTGTTGCAGACGTTTGAGCGCCAGATCCGCCTTCTGCACCAGGGGCTTCTCGACCACCGGTTTCGGCATCGGCGCCGGTTCTGGTGCCGCTCCTGCCAGCATGGGCGCAGCGGCTTGAGGCGGCGGCGGTTGCACAGAGGGCGCGGGCAGCGAGACCAATTGAGTGGTGATCACGGCCGAAACCACAGGCGGCATCGGTGCGTTGTGCGACAGGTTGAGCAACACGAACGCCAGACCGATATGCAGCGCCACCGCCACACCCAACGCGAAACTATGTTCGCACCAGGCTGACCAGGAGAAGCGCGGTTCGTGCAGCTCTAGGGTCAGGGCACTCATCTCAAGGTGCCTCGGTAATCAGCCCGAGACGACTGACGCCACCGCGCTGCAGCTCGGCGATGCCGGCGACCACGGCGCCATAGTCGGCATTCTGGTCGGCGCGAATATAAACCTGGGTCTCCGGGTTTTCGGCGACGATGCCAGCTATCTTCGCGCCCATCTGCGTTTTGTCCACTGCACTATCGGTCTGCGATTCGGTATCCACTTCGCTGCCCAGATTCCAGTAGTAGCTGCCGTCATCCTTGACCGAGAGGGTGACGATGCGCTGCTCTTTCAGCGTCGGCAATGCTTCGGCAGCCACCTTGGGAAGTTCGATCTGTACACCCTGCACCAGCATCGGCGCGGTGACCATGAAGATAACCAGCAGCACCAGCATCACGTCGATGTAGGGCACCACGTTCATTTCGGCATTCAGCCCGTGTTGTTTCGTTGGTCTGACCAGCATGGGGAATCCCTCTTCAGGCCGCTGCGGCCATGCTTGGCACCGCGCCGTTGAGACGTCGGTGCAAGCGGCCTTGCAGCTCGTTGCCAAAGGCGTAGTAGCGGGCGATCAGGGTCTGAGAGCGCGCAGAGAAACGGTTGTAAGCCATCACCGCCGGAATGGCTGCAAACAGGCCGATGGCAGTGGCGATCAGCGCTTCGGCGATACCTGGCGCCACGGTCGAAAGAGTCGCCTGCTGTACCTGGGACAGACCGAGAAAGGAGTTCATGATCCCCCATACGGTGCCGAACAGGCCGATATACGGGCTGACCGACCCCACTGTGGCGAGGAATGGCAGACCTTTTTCCAGGCGTTCCTCCTGCTCGGCGATGGCCACGTGCAGGCTGCGCTCCACGCCGTCGAGCACAGTGTCCGGGTTGTCGCCGGCATACGGCTGCAACTGGCTGAAGGTCTGATAAGCGGCGAGAAAGATGCGCTGCAGCGCGGCCTCCGTCGGAGGCTCCTGCTTCGCACCTTCGCGGTAGAGTTCGCCGATCTCATCACTCCGAAAACGCTTGAGAAAGGCCTTCGCCAGACGTTCGCTACGGCGCAGTACCGCGCCGCGTTGAACAATCAGGTACCAACTGATCAGCGACGCCAGCACCAGGCAGAGCATCACCGCCTGCACCACGATGCTGGCCTCGCTGATGAGGCCCCAGACGGTCATGTGTTCGAGATGGGCTTGGTTTTGCATCATGGATTCCTTCGATTTCACGAGCACCATGGCTCACATTAGAAGACAGGGACGTTGCGCACTGATGACAAGAGCGACGTCCTGCACCTCATTCCAGCCCAAGCGCGTCGGCGACCGCCGACCAGGGCACGTATTTGTAGTTCTGGTTATCTTCGGGCAGGCGCTTGCGACCGTCCTGCACCACCAGCATGCCGGCGCTCCAAGGCCCGCCAAGATTGGCCGAACTGACTTCCAGACCGTCGGTTTCCGAAGCGCCGTCGATGCCCAGTTCGGCATTCAGGCCAACCTTGAAACGGCCACGCAGCTTATAGGGTGCCTGAGCCTCGACCACCACGTAGCTGTCGTTGCCCTGGCTGGAGATCACCAGGTAGTCGCGCTGTTTGCCGTGATATAGCCCTAGGCCCTCGATGTCGTCCTTGACTAGGCCGCCAACAGCGATGACTTGCTCAAGTGCTGCCTGCGCATCGCCGCGGGCATCCAACGCCCACACCGCCACGTCTTCCTCACCGATATACAGTCGCTCGTTGCGGTCATCGGCCACGCAGCCTTCCGGCTGAGTCTCGGTCTTGAAGCGCCTCATCAACTGGCCGGTCGCCTTGCCGCCATTACCGGCGAGGCGGTATTGCAGGAAGGTGCCGTCCTTATCGTTGGCGATGGCATGGATGGCGCCCTGGCGGTCCTTGAACAGGCACAGCCCGTAAATCTCTTTGAGCGGCGTGGCGAGCTGACCGATGTCGCTGAGCTCGCCGCTGGCTGGGTCGATGGCGAACAGGTGCAAGCTGTTGTGATCACGATTGCTGGCTACGGCGAGATCCACCTGGCGACTGCCAAGCTGGAAACCCGGACGGATGTCGACGTTGTTGAGCCGGCCCACGCGCAGGTTCTGCACCTGTTTGCCGGCCAGGTCATAGGCCAGCAAGCCGCCCTTCTTGTCGGTACCCAACACACGGCTGCGTTCCGGATGACGGCTGTTCACCCAGATCGCCGGATCATCCGCCGCATCGCCCAGGCTAGGCACGCCGTCGGTTTGCACCAGCGGCGCGACGTGGGGGATCGCTTCGGCTTGTGGAGTACGTGGCGGCGTCCAGTTCAGGGCCGCCGTGCGAGCACCGTTGTCGTCGACCAATAGCAATTCGAGGCCGCTGGCCGTGGCGCGCGCGCTGACCTGCTCCGGCTCGGCGAGGCCGTCGAGGCTTACCACGCCGGCGCGCTGCCACTGCTCAGCGCTGCGTTGATAGAGATGCAGGTTTGCCGCCCCCGAGTCGACTAGCAGCAGCGCATCGGGCAATACCGCCATACCCGCAGCAGCTTCGGTCAACATGCCAAAAGGCGCGCGCAACTCGACAGGCTCACGCACCAGCGCGGCCTCGGCACCGGCCTGGTACCGCCAGACGCCAACATGCTCCTCGTTGACGTAAAGGCTTTCGCTGCGGTCATCGACCTGACAGAAGCTGCTTTCCGGCGGCAGGCTCAGGGCGCGAACCTGACGCGCGTCGGCCAGCGGCCGGCCGTTCTCGGCGACCAGCCACTGCTCGCCAAGCCCTTCTTCGCCAACCAGGAACAGGTAGTCGTTACGCGCACTGTCACGGAACAGGCACAGCCCTTCGATGGCGAAGCGGGTTTTCGGCAGGTAATGGGCGCTGCCCCAGGTCGAGCCCTGCAGCCTGACCAGCAATGCCTGCTGGCGCTTCCTGTCGAGGGTGGCAGCCAACAGGCCCTGGTCATCGGCGCGGTGGTCGAGGGTTTCGAAGCGGCCGGGAAACTCGCTCAGCACCTGACCATCGCGGTCGACCACCTGCAGCGCTTTCGCGGCAACCTGCAGGCGTTCGGCATTCGCCAGAAAAGGCAGCGGCGCGAGCCACTGCGTGCTTTCAGTGGCAATCAGCGTTTCGCTGATCGTGACGACAGGCGCGGCGCTGGCGCTCGCTTTCTTTGGCGGTGTGCCCTGGCAACCAGCCAAGGCAACGCACAGCCCCAACAGGGACAGATTGAACATACGCATGAGTACGAGGTGTCCTGAAGAGGGCGCGCCGGGCGCCCTCGGTAATCATCAGAAGTGGGTGAGCGTCAGGCCTACCTTGTAGGTCGGGCCGTATTCCTCGTACTGGGCGTTGTAGCCATGACGCCCGGTATAGACGTAGTAGGACTCGTCGGTGATGTTCTGCGCCTCGAAGGTCAGTTGCAGATCCGGCGTGAGGAAGTAACCGGCCTTGAAGTCGACGAACAGCTGATCATCGACGATCAGATCCTGGCGCTTGTCTTCGATGGAGCCGATCTCGTACAGGTAGCTGGACTTGTAGTTGGCCGCCACGCGCATGTTGAAGCGATCGTCTTCCCAGCCGACCATGAAGTTGCCCACGGTGTCGGACTGGTTGGGCATATCGATCGAGCGCTTGGCGCCCTGCCCTTCGATGGTCGCGTCGGACTTGCTCAGGGTCAGGTTGGCGCCGAGCAGCACACCGTTCCACGGCGCGGGCAGCCAGTCGAATTTCTGCGAGTAGGCCAGTTCCACGCCGTAGAGCTTGGCGCTGCTGCCGTTCTCGAAGCTCAGCGCTTCGTCGAAATCGGCCCAGGCACCGCTGCCGGCGAGGTCGGTGTTATAGATGAAGTTGTCGATGTCCTTGTAGAACAGGAAGCCTGAGAGCACGCCGGCATGCCCCATGTAGTGCTCGATGCCGAGGTCGAGGTTCATCGACTCCAGCGGCTTGAGGTCCGGGTTGCCGAACGAGGCATCGGCCCCGTCGATGGCGAAGCCCGGCGCCAGCTGGCCGAAGGTCGGGCGAACCACGGTATTGGTCCAGGCCGCGCGCAATGCCGTGGACGGCGCCAGCTGGTAGCGCGCATGTAGGCCCGGCAGCCAATGGTCGTAGCGGTTCTTGCTCTGGGTACTTTCGTACGCACCGTCACGTAGCCCAGTGCCTTTGGCCTCGAACTCGGTGCCTTCGTAGCGCAGGCCGGCGATGAAGCGCCAGTCGTCAATGTCGAGGCTGTTCATCAGGTAGGCCGCGTTGATGTCTTCGCGCATGTCGAAGTCATTGATGCGCGAATTCTCTTCGTCATAGAACGCGTCGCGATCCAGCCCGCCGATCAGGTCCTTGATGGCCCCGGCGCTGACGCCATTGCCGAAGTTGCCCAGGGAATAGTCGACGTTACCGCTCTGCAGGCCGCCCAGATCGATACCGCTGAAGTCATCGTAGACCCAGACCTCGGTGTCGCTGGTCTTGTCGCGGCGGCTGAGCTTGCCGCCGAATTTAACTTGGGCGGCGTTGCCGGCCAAGTCATAGTCACGCGCCAGATCCAGGCGAATGTTCTTTTCCTTGTCCTTGCCGTTGACCTTTTCCCACTCGACCTCGTCGAGCGTGAAGGACGCCGGGTCGTAAAAATCACCGCCCACGCTGACCCGCGGTTTACGTGTTCCATCGAAGCCGACGTTCTCGAAATCACTGATGAATTCGGCGCCAGCAATACCGCCCGGGTCTTTTTCGGTGGCCTGGCTGTAGCCGGCCTGGCCGCTCAGTGTCCACAGGTCGATCATGCGTTCGCCGCCGATCACGTAGGACTGGATTTCCTGAGTGTCCTGTCGGGATTTCAGGTCGCGCCAGCCCTCGGCATCGCCACGCTCACCGGAGGCCTGCGGGTCAGCGAACCCGACGCCGGCGGCGTTGCGCGTCTCGGTGTCCTTGAACTTGCTGTACAGCGTGCGCAGGTAGTAGTTGGAGTAATCGTCCGGCTGATAATCGAAGTTCAAGCCAAAGCCGGTGCGCTCGCGGGTGATCTCGTAATCACGCTGCTCGACCTCATTGAGCCGTGCGCCATCGGAGAAATCCCAGTTGCCGCCGGTCTCGACGTTCTCCGAGCCAAACTTGCGCTTCTGCCAGCTGAACGCTGCCGCTACGCCAAAGTTGTCGATACCGTTGCCTAGGCTGAAGCGGTCGCTGATAGCGCCGGAAAATTTCGGGCTGTTCTTGCTGACGTTGGTGTCGTGACTGCCTTCGGCAGAGAAGGTGTAGAACAGGCCGTCGTGGTCGAACGCCGAGAGGCTTTCTACCTCGATGGTGCCGCCAAGTGAGTTGGCATCCATGTCCGGGGTCAGGCTCTTGACCACCGATAGCGACTGCACCAGCTCGGCCGGCAGAACATCGAGCGCCACGGCGCGGCGATCGCCCTCCGGGGCTGGGACCAGGGTGCCGTTGATGGTCACGCTGTTCAGATCTGGCGCGATGCCACGCACGCTGACGAAGCGACCTTCGCCCTGATCGCGCTCGACCGACAGGCCAGGAATGCGTTGCAGCGCTTCGGCGGCATTGTCGTCCGGCAGTTGGCCGACGCCATCGGCATGCACCACGCTCTTTATGCTGTCAGCGGTCTTCTGCTCGCGTAGCGCCTTGTCGATACTCGCCGCCTGGCCGATTACCTCGACGCGCTCGACTGCTTCTTCTGCCCAGGCTGGCGCAGCACTAATGGCGATGGCCAACAGACTGACCCTGAACCCGGCATTACGGATTTGACGAAAAGGCTTTGCCACCTTGAATTCCTCGTTCCAATGGCCCCTGGCGACACCAGGAATGGCAGCGGAAGTTAGAAATCATTTGTGTCACTCGCGTGACAACGCATCCAGGAGAGCCTTCAAAAACACCGTTTGGGGAGGGTCAAGTTAGGCTTTTGAGCTGATATGACCTCCTTGACCCTGAGACCAATGACGCCTCTGCGCACAGCCAGGTAATCGAAAAAGCGGCCTCGCCACACTGGAGAACATGCATATACAGCCTCGCCGACACCCAACATCGGCGCTACACGCGAACATGCCCGGCTGAATCCAGCCTGAAAAAAATGCTGTTATAGCCTCAGTGACCTGAGCCGAATCGACCCCCCGCGAATTCACCGAACCGTCATACAGCTTTGTTTCCGTGACGCCCCATCACGCCCAACGGCTCATGAGGAATCGCGAATGTCTCGCCCCCTGCTCTACGCATCACTACTGGCCTGTGCGTTGGCCGCCTCATCATCGTGCGCGAACGAGAGCACGCCACGCTCCGTGGGTCAGCCCTACGCTGCTGGCGTCCTAGCCGACCGCGTAGTGCTTACAGCAGGCGAAAATGCCGCACAGCAAATGGCAGTCAGCTTCCGGACCGATGTACAACAAAGTGACGCGCTACTGGAATTCGGGCCCGCCCTCGCAGGGCCGCAACTGACCGCCAAGGCGCAGCAACTCACCGGCACCACCCGCCGACTCGACAGCGACAACGGCCCATCCAATTACCATCAGGTTCGGCTGGAACGACTCACCCCGGACACCGCCTACGTGTATCGCGTCAAAGGCAGCGCTGGCTGGAGCGAATGGCAGCAGTTCCGAACCGCACGTGAAGATTTCGCACCCTTCACGTTCCTGTACTTGGGCGACACGCAGAACGACATCCTTAACGTCGCATCGCGCACCATTCGCCAGGCGCTACGCAGCGTGGCGAGACCTGCGCTGGTGGTACACGCAGGTGACTTAGTGGCTTCCAGGGAAGAACTCGCCCATGACGACGAATGGGGCGAATGGAACCAGGCGGGAGGCTGGGCCTACGCCGCCATTCCTCAGGTGACGGCAGCCGGCAACCATGAATACATCGACACGCTGTTGGCTGACGGTAGCGAAAGCCGCACCCTCAGCCCGCACTTCCCTGCCCAGTTCGCGTTGCCGCGAAACGGCGCCAAGGGCGTCAGCGACACCAGCTTCTTCAGCGACTATCAGGGCGTCCGTTTCGTAGCGCTCGACGGAACTTCGGCGCTAGATCTCGGCACGCTCGATGCACAAACCAGCTGGCTGGAAAACGCACTGAAAAGCAGTCAGGCAATCTGGAACATCGTAGTCATGCACCAGCCGGTCTACACCTGTGCCCGTCCGGAAGATACCGAAGAACTCAAAGCAGCCTGGAAGCCACTGTTCGACCGCTACAACGTCGACCTGGTGCTGCAGGGTCACGATCACTGCTACAGCCGCCTGACCCATGAGGCCGGACGCGAGGCCACGGCTAAGGCACAACGCGGCAATTTACCCATAGGCCCGGTTTATATGGTCTCGGTTACCGGCTCGAAAATGTACGGCCTCAACGACCGCGCTCATACTCAGCCTGATCGCAGCGCCGAAGACACGCAGCTGTTTCAGACCATCACCGTCGAACAGAACCGCTTGAGCGTGCGTGCTTATACCGCCGATGACCGGCTCTATGACGCCTTCGATATCCAGCGTGACTCCAGCGGAAAGAAATACCTGCATGAAACGCGCCTGCAAAAACAAAGCGAGCGTTTCTGCAACGGGGAAACCGGGCCTGATGGCCTGCCCTGCTCCGCGCGGGACAAGTAAGCGTCATCGTTTTGAGATATTCGCCGGGCACGCTCGGCGCACGCTCAAACTGAAGCAGGAGATGCGCCATGAAGTCGCTGTTGAAAATGCATGGCATAACCCTTGGTGGTTTGTTCCTGGCGGCCAACAGTGGCCTGCTGATTTACCTGGCGGCCGGCGATATCAAGGACTGGGCCGAAATCAATTGGATGGATGTCGCTGGCGAAGGCGGCACCTGCCTGATTCTCTGCGGATGGCTGTGCATGCTGCTGCGTGGAAGACCAGCCGGAAGGGTCACTCGCCTACTCTCACTTGGCCTGTGCTTCACCGCGTTTTCGATGTGGATGGACGCCCTTGATGAGTTCATTCGCTTGCCGCCTGAAGCCATATGGGACAACTGGCTGGAAACCGCGCCCATGCCGGTGGGCATGTTGCTCCTGACGCTAGGCATGTATCACCTGCAGCAGGAGCAAAGTGCCATCAGCGCGCAGATGAGCAAGCGCGAACAGCTGTTCCGCGAGCATCGGCTGTTCGACACGCTCACCCCGCTCGCAGGCGCTCAGTACCTGCGACGGCACTTGCAGAAGGCGCTGGAACAGGCTGAAACCGATCAGCGCCCGTTGTCGCTGATCGCGATTGACCTGGACGACTTCAGCCAGATCAACCAACGCTACGGTCAGGAGGAAGGCGATCAGGTATTGCAAGTGGTGGCGCAGTTGCTGCTGTTCAATCTGCGCCAGCAAGACATGCTTTGCCGACTGGCCGGTGATCGCTTCGTCGCAGTATTGCCGGACACCGGTGAAAGTCAGGCGCGCATGATGGCCGACGACATGCAGCAAAGCGTCGCCAACCTTGCCCATCGCACCCAGCGCCACGGTGAGCGGCTCTACTTACAGGCCACTACTGCAGTGGTCATGGCCCTTGGTGAAGATCAAGCGCAGCTGCTCAAACGCCTGAATACCGCACTCATGCTGGCCAAGCCTCGTATGGCTCGCAGCGCATGAGCGGCCATGCACTCTCCGGCGCGTACGATGCGGACAGTCGCTTCATCGCCGCCCACCATCTTCCATCGGTGCTTATCGACCTAGCTCGATTACGCAACATCGACACCCATCATCTGCTGCGCGGTTGTGAACTGTTCTATGAGGACATTGTTACTGGCCGTGCGGTGATAAACCCGCGACAGTTTTTGCGCCTGATGGACAATGCCAGGCGCCTGCTAAGCGCGCCGGACACCAGCTTTCTGTTTGGCCAGCGCCTGTGGCCTGGCCACTACGGCCCCTGCAGCCAGCTGTTGGAGCAGGCCGACAACCTGCAGCAGGCACTGGACCGACTCAGCGAGTACCGCGCTCTGCTTTCACCGCTGCTGACCCCGGTGATGCATTTCGATGATCACCACATGCACCTCTATTGGCGTGACAGCTGCGGTGCCGGTGAGTTGAGTATCTTCTTACTTGAGGCAAGCATGACGGCAGTCGTTGCCCTGGCCCGGCGCCAACAGAACGAGCGTCTTCCGTGGCGCTTCCAATTCGCTTACCCAGAACCTAGCTACGTAGAGCAGTACTGGGTGCATCTGGGAGATAAGCTGGCTTTCGATCGCCCCTCCACAGTCATGAGCGTGCCTCGCGAGTTCGTCCTGCGCCCCTGGCCGGGGGCGGGCTCTACTGGCGTTCAAGTGGCGCGGCAAAGTTGCAGCGCGCAGTTGCAAAACTGGGGCTGGCAGACCAGCTTCCTGGATCGTCTGCGGGGCTATCTAAGCCAGCACATCCGCCACCCGTTGAGCCTGGAACGGGTGGCGGCAGCCTTTGAGACCAGTCCGGCATCACTCAAGCGCCGGCTAAGCAAGCATGGCACCTCATTTCAGGAGCAACTTGATCAGGCCCGGCGGGACTTGGCCTTATACCTCTATCAGATCAAGGGCTACAGCAACGACGAGGTGGCACACCGTTTGGGGTTCAGCGACACCACGAATTTCCGCCGGTCCTTCAAACGCTGGACCGGGCTCGTACCGAGTGATCTCGGAGCGGTGTTATGAGGCTGATCTCCGAGCGAGGCGTACCGATGGTAAACGCGTGACCGGCAGCGATCGGCCAAAAGCGGACGGACTTTTGGACGGATCGGCCTACTCTACTCAAGCCATATGCGAGAGGGAGTGCGATTTGCAGCATGCCAGGTGTCGTGGCGCGATGCGGAGTGCTTTACGGCCGTTCCCGCAATTGCGGAGCACTCTCAGCGCGCGAACACCTCTTTGCTCATGAGTATGTCTAATCGATAGACATGAGCCGGATAGGCGAGTATCGAATTCATCCGCGTTATGTCTCTGAATATCTTTCCACCGCCACCTTCCACGTGGGCCTGTCTTCCTGCCAGATTCGGGAACGCTTCGAATACGCCGAAAGTCGTCTGCGAGTACCGCACGCCATACCAAGGTCCGGTTGCCGGCTCCTGCTCAACACAGGCGAGAATGTCCCTTAGCATCTGCACGACCTGATCCTCGCTGCCAGGGATGGCCTCAATGTGAATGTAGAAGGCTTTGCGACCGTCGTCGCCCTGTTCGCCACTAACCTGGACGCCGTGGTGGGGCAGTACTGGGGCTGACGGAGCCGGGAATGGAACAGGGCCTGGTAGGGTTGTGTTGTCAGTCATGATCACCTCCTATCGAGAGGCTTCAAATATAGAATCGGCATGGCTGGGCGGAGCGCCGGATTCATCCGTTTTCTAGCCTGATCATCCAGAATCGACTCACGTCGCTCAGACCGTATGGCAGGATCAGGGTATGGCCGAGACGCTACTTGAAATTGTTCGCCGCCGTACCGAAGGCGCGTGTGCACGTGACGGTGTTGCATCTACCGCTTGCGGGCTTATTGCTATTCGCAAAACCGCGGCTACTTCATTGGAGCATACGCTGCCACGGCCGCTGTTGTGCCTGGTGCTGCAGGGCAGCAAGCGCGTTTCCATTGGTAACCAGCAGCTGGATTACGCTGCTGGCGACTCCATGCTGATCACTGCCAACCAGCCAATGGTCAGCCAGATCATACAGGCGAGCGCGAGCACGCCTTATCTGTCGCTCGCACTTGATCTGGACCTTTGCATAATCGCCGATCTGGTGCTGGAAATGCAGGCGCAGGCGTTAAGCGTCAAACCTCATGAACGTACTTCAACATACGAGCAAGTCGCCGACACCGCGTTGCGCTTGATGCAGCTGCTTGACCGTCCGGCCGCATTGGCCCTGCTACAACAGCAATTGCTGCGCGAAATCCACTATTGGCTACTCACGGGTATGCACGGCGCAGCGATACGCCAACTCGGCACGCCTGACAGTCATGTTCATCGCATAGCCCGCTCCGTTGCGGTACTGCGAGCCGAGTACGCCAACGCGCTGCCGGTCGAACGGCTGGCTGCCGTGGCGGGGATGAGCCGCTCTTCGTTTCACCAACATTTCAGGGCGGTCACTTCACTCACACCGTTGCAATTCCAGAAGCAATTACGATTGATCGAGGCGCGGCGCTTGATCGTGTCTGAAGGCAGGTCATCCAGCAGTGCAGCGTTCGAGGTTGGTTATGAAGGTGCTTCACACTTTGCGAGAGACTACCTACGCATGTTTGACATATTGCCTGGCAAGGATCGGCTAGAAGCCAGCAGACCGCGTCGCCAAGAATAACGCCAGTTGTCGCGGGAAGGATGCCTCCGCCGCCTGCCGCTTTTGTCGATAGCCGTGACAGTCAGCTATCGGCCAGAAGCAGCCCGACAACCAGCTGACAGGGACGTTTAGCGAATGCGGCCCCAGCTCTGATATCGGACGTGCAGCAATCTCGCGCAGCAACCCTGCCGATGCACCTTTCCAAAGTCCCACTGGGTATCACAGCGGCTCGCCCGGAGCACCATTGGCAAGCCCGCATTCCTGGCAACGCATAATCCTTTGGTCCACGGTTCGAGTCCGTGTGGGCCCACCACATTCAAAGCCACGCAATGCGCGGCTTTTTCGTTCGTGATCAACCCGGTTGCGTCGCAGGATTGCACGCTTGGCGGTCGGGTGTATGCAGCCAAGCCCGATAGGCGGCTGTCACGACTGCGGCGTCTCGTTGGGCGCGCTTGTCCCGCAGGGTCAGACGGGCAGCCCGTCGTGCTTCTCCAGGCTCAGCGCCGCATCCAGCGCTTGCAGCGAAACAGGCTTGACCAGGTGCATGTCGAATCCGGCGGCACGGGAGCGCTCCAGGTCTTTCAGCTGACCATAGCCAGTCAGGGCGACCAGCCGTAGCGACCCGGCGGGAATCCGCCTGCGCAGTTCGGACGCGAGGCGGTAACCGTCCATCACAGGCAAACCGATATCGAGAACGGCGACCTGGGGCCTAAACCGTTCGGCAAGCCCTACGGCCTCCAGGGGATCGCTGGTTTGCCGCACCTCATGGCCGCGTTGGGACAGGTAAGCGGTCGTGCTTGCCAGGGCATCGAGATTGTCGTCCACCACCAGGACGCGCAACGCGCCGGTCGTGGGCCCAGGCTGGACGGGGGCATCCACCGGGTCATCGACGGCATGCCGCAACAACGGTAAGCGGACAGTGAACATCGAGCCGCGGCCCGTCCCTGCGCTGTGCGCGGTGACCGTCCCCTCGTGCAGCTCGACAAAGTTCTTTACCAGCGCCAGCCCGATGCCCAGGCCGCCCTTGGCACGGTCAATGGTCGCGACGCCCTGCTCGAAGATATTGAACAGACGAGGGAACAGTTCAGGACTGATCCCGGAGCCGTTATCCTCGACCGTGACCACCACATGCTCGCCTTCGAGCTGCATGCGTACTCTGATTTCGCCGCCTGGATCGGTGTATTTGGCAGCATTTGTCAGCAAATTCGTAAACACCTGCGTCAGCCGGACCGCATCGCCATACACCCATAAGGGCCCCTCGTGCAGCTTGGTAGACAGCCGATGTCGCCGCTCTGCAAACAGTGCGCTGGTATCCTCGACCGCGCGAGACAAGAGGTTTCCCAGTTCGGCGGGCATCCGCTTCAGTTCGATCTTGCCGCGCGTGATGCGGGTGACATCGAGCAGATCGTCCACCAGCCGCGACAAGTGTTTCGCCTGCCGATCGATGATCTGATGCTCGCGCGAGAAGGTATCGCCACCCTTGAAGCGGATCAGTTCGAGCGCCATCACGATGGGCGCCAAGGGATTGCGCAGCTCATGGCTGAGCATGGCCAGGAATTCGTCCTTGGCACGGCTGGCCTGTTCACGCTCGTAGTCGGCACGCGCCGCCTGCAAGCCGGTAGCGGCCAGCGATGCGGCAGCGCGAAGCAGTGCGAGCTGGGTGACCGTAGGGAAACCCGCTGAGCTTGCGCCGAACCAGATCTTACCGCCGGCGCGGCCATAGCCCAGACTGAGGTGCACGATGCGCATGCGCCCCAGCGGGGTCTGCGCATCGTAGGCGCGGCCGTCCGGGTGGCGGCCGATATCCCAGGCCTGGATTTCGGCTGACCAGTCTGCCAGGGCATCGCCCTGCCGGTAGGCACCGTCCACCCGCAACTGGCTGACTGGCTGAGCGCGACCGGGAAGCAACGCTTGGGCCAGGCTGAAGCGAAGCGGAACGATGCGTTCCACCGCCTCTGCCATCAACTGCAGTACGGTATCGCCGTCGCGCCCGGCCCAAAGCGCCGGCAACGCAAGCAACCCCATCAGGTCTCGTATGCCTTGCTCAACGGCTTCCCCGGACTGCGCGGACCCCGGAGAGGATTCGGGTCGAGGGTTCATCTCGAGCCCGATCGCAGCGCCGGCTTCATCGAGCGCCAGCCACATCGCCCTCGGCCGCCTTGCGCTTGTGCAGCTCCTCCAGCATCTCAGAGGCAGGCGTATAGAAGGGGTTTTCCTGAACGACGCCGTTGATCAGCGTGAGCGGATGGGTACGCAGCAGGTCCATCATCATCGAGCCGGACAGCTTGGCGATGTCGTACACGCACACCGCGGGTTGACGGTTCCGGGTAAGCACCTCGTTCACTTCGGCCTCGTAGGCAAGAATATCGCGCGCGCCAGGCACGTCGTTGAACACCCAGTCCATGTTGCCCATGATGCGCACGCGCGGATAACCCGCTTCGAGAGCCGTCTGGCACACCTGTTCGAGGATCGCCAGCATACGGTCCTTGTCGAAGGCGCCGGCCTCATCGAGGTAGGCGCTATACCAGGAATGCAGCTCCAGCTGTCCACAGGCTTCACATCCGGCAGCATCGATGCCGGCCTTGGTCAGCTCCGCACGGTGCGCATCCATGGTGGCAGGATCGAGAATGTGCAGACTCTTCTCGCCCTGCGCGATGCCCTCCTTGAAGAAGGGCGTCAATACGTCGTATTCCTGGTCACGGCTGTCGAAAAACGCGCAGACGTGGAAGTGCTCGATCTGGGTCCCGGCCAACGACAGGTCATTCATGTAGCTGTCCTCAAGGAAGCGCGCTGCCAGCGCAGCGAGCAGGCGCACGATAGTTGATCGCAATTGTAAGGGAAGGGGGCGTTTCGTAGGCTGTCATCTGCTCAGCGGCAACCCGTCCCCTTCGCGCCGTGCCGACAGCGCATGGCCGGCAAGCGGCGCCCTTTGGCACCGCAGCGCTGCCCTGCTCCTTCGGTGCGACGACGCGTCAAGGCGGCGCTCTGCCAGGCGAAACCCTCGGTACTCCGGTCGGCTGGCATCACCCTCGCCTTCGGTCCTTCATCGCAGCGACTGCCTGTCTGGCGGTCGATCAACGCGGCGTTGCGCACGCGGCCTGCCGCCTGGGCAAACTGGCGTCGGAGCGAGGCCGTTAGTAAATAACTTATAGCTATATAAACCACAAAAACCGTTCCTAGACTCTCTAACACTTGCCCTCTATCGTTCGCGCGGGGCCGCTGTCTGCGGTCGGTCGTCATGCCACCTAAGGACATTCATGCTCTTCGAATCGCTGCCGCTCCTGTTTGTCTGCGCCTTGCTGGTCTGGGTGCTGGTGTCGTTCGTGAGGGAAACCTGGAGCCCGGACATCGTGGTGGCGATTGCCGTGGCGGTGCTGATCGCGAGCCAGTTGCTAACCCCGTCCGAGGTTCTGGGGGTGCTGTCCAACTCCGCGCCCGTCACCATCGCTTGTATGTTCGTGATATCCGCCGCACTGGAGCGAACCGGATGCATCGATGCGCTGGGCAACTGGCTAGGCGGCCTCGTCGGCACCAGCCCGACCCGTGTGCTCGGCGGCCTGACGATCACCGCGCTGGTCATTTCCGCGTTTCTCAATAACACACCGGTCGTGGCGATCCTTACACCGGTGGCGATTTCGCTGGCCAAGCGCGCCGGCACGACGCCGTCAAAACTGCTGATTCCGCTTTCCTACGCCACCATTCTCGGCGGCACGCTGACCATGATAGGCACCTCGACCAACATTCTGGTCGACGGCGTGGCGCGCAAGGCCGGCCTTGCGCCGTTCGGCATGTTCGAAATCACCGGCGCGGCACTGGTGCTCGCGGCGGCCGGCATGCTTTACATGCTGACCATCGGCAAGCGGCTGCTGCCCGAGCGCGACACGCTCTCCAAGCTGCTCGGACCGAGGCTCGATCGCACCTTCATGAGCGAATTGAGAGTCCCGCAAGGCTCGCCGGTAATCGGCAAAAGCATTGGCGAAGCCAACCTCAACGGCGGCAGCGGCCTCCAGGTGCTGCAAGTCAACCGCGGCACCCATCTGTACAGCCGACCGGATCATGGCTTCAGCTTGCAGGCGGGCGATGTACTGGTGATCCATGGCCAGGTGAAAGATGTGGTCGAGCTGCGCGGCAGCGGTCATCTGACCTTCAACCGCGGCGATGCCTTCGAAACCATCAGCAGCGAGGACGAAGTGCTGGCCGAAGCCATCGTCGGGCGTAACTCGCGTTACAGCCACCGACCGATGCGTGATCTCGACCTCAGCGCCCGCTATGGAATAAACGTGCTCGCCGTGCATCGCCAGGACGAAAATATCCAGGGCAACCTCGATGACTTTCAACTGCAGTTCGGCGACGTGATGTTGGTCGAGGGTACGCCTGCACAGATCAAGCGCTTCGCCGACAACGGCGAATTGATCAGCCTGAACGCCGTACAGGAGCGCGCCTTTCGCCGGGACAAGGCGCCGATCGCCATCGGCACTACGCTGATGGTCATGCTGCTGGCGGCGTTCGGCGTGATGCCGATCGAAGGCCTGGCGATCATCGGCGCCTCCGCCGTACTGGCCACCCGCTGTCTGGATGTCGAAGACGCCTACAAGGCGGTGGACTGGAAGATTCTCAGCCTGATATTCGGCATGCTCGCCATCAGCGTGGCGATGAACAAGGTCGGACTGGTCGAGCTGATCGTATCCAGCGTCGTAGAGCTGACGCCCTGGGCCGGGCCGCTGTTCATGCTCGGCTTCATCTACCTGTTCACTTCGGTCCTCACTGAAATACTCTCCAACAATGCGGTGGCGGTGCTGATCACGCCCATAGCGATCGGGCTTGCCCAGCAGTTCGGCATCGACCCCCGCGCCTTCGTCGTCGCGGTCATGTTCGCCGCCAGCGCGAGCTTCGCCACGCCCATCGGCTATCAGACCAACACCTTCGTCTACAACGCGGGCGGCTATCGTTTCGTCGACTTTCTCAAGGTGGGTATTCCGCTGAATCTTTTGCTGTGGATCGTCGCGACGCTGGTGATTCCGTTGTTCTGGCCGCTGACTCCGCTATGACCTCCAGGCTTGCGCCAGGTCATTAAACAGCCGCACGTTCGTTTTCATACTCCAGGCTTTTTCGCGTATTCAGACAGGAGCGTGGCATGAAACTAGATACCCTCGCCATTCATGCGGGCTACAGCCCGGACCCGACCACCAGGGCAGCGGCTGTACCGATCTACCAGACCACCTCGTATGCGTTCGACGATACTCAGCACGGTGCCGATCTGTTCGACCTCAAGGTGCCGGGCAACATTTATACGCGCATCATGAATCCCACGACTGACGTGCTGGAGCAGCGCGTCGCGGCGCTGGAAGGTGGTATCGCCGCGCTGGCCGTGGCTTCCGGCATGGCTGCCATCACTTATGCAATCCAGACCATCGCCGAGGCCGGCGATAACATCGTCTCGGTGGCAAAGCTCTATGGCGGAACCTATAACCTCTTCGCCCACACCCTGCCACGCCAGGGCATCGAGGTGCGTTTCGCAGCCCATGACGATATCGCTGCCCTGGAGGCGCTGATTGACGACAAGACCAAAGCGGTCTTCTGCGAATCCATTGGCAACCCAGCCGGCAATATCATCGACCTTCAGGCGTTGGCCGATGCCTCGCACCGACATGGCGTGCCGCTGATCGTCGACAACACCGTAGCCACACCGATGCTTTGCCGACCGTTCGAGCATGGCGCGGACATTGTCGTGCACTCGCTGACCAAGTACATGGGCGGTCACGGCACCAGTATCGGCGGCATTGTCGTCGACTCGGGCACATTTCCCTGGGCGCAACACAAGGAACGTTTCGCGCTGCTCAATACTCCTGACCCGTCGTACCACGGCGTCACTTACACCGAGACGTTCGGAGCGGCAGCCTTCATCGGTCGCTGCCGGGTGGTACCGCTGCGCAACATGGGTGCGGCGATCTCACCGTTCAACTCGTTCTTGATTCTGCAAGGGCTGGAAACCCTGGCGCTGCGCATGGAGCGTCACTGCCAGAATGCGCTGGAAGTCGCCCAGTATCTGCAGGCCCATCCTCAGGTGGCGTGGGTGAAATATGCGGGCCTGGCAGACCACCCCGGACATGCACTGGCGCAGCGTTACATGGGCGGGCGGCCAGCAGCTATCCTCTGTTTCGGCATCGAAGGAGGCCTGCAAGCCGGGGCACGCTTCATCGACGCGCTCAAGTTGATTGTGCGTCTGGTCAACATCGGCGACGCGAAGTCTTTGGCCTGTCACCCAGCCAGCACTACCCACCGGCAATTGAACGCCGAGGAACTGGCGAGCGCCGGCGTTTCTCAGGACTTGATTCGTCTATCCATCGGTATTGAGCACATCGAGGACATCCGCGCCGATCTGGCGCAGGCCCTGGACGCCGCCAAAGTCTGATGCTGGGCGGGATCGCCCACTCCCGCTTGATATCACGCGGCGAGGCTCCACATTAACCCGCACACTTGCCTTGGAGCTTCGCCATGACCGACTCGCTGATCGTACCCTGCGCGCACTGCGCCGGACTCAACCGCATTCCGGCCGACCGACTGGCCGAGGGGCCGCGCTGTGGCCGCTGTAAATCCTCGGTTTTGATCGGTACGCCGTTCGAGCTGGACCAACCGAACTTCGCCCATCAGATCAAGGGCGATCTGCCATTGCTGGTAGACGTATGGGCGAGCTGGTGCGGGCCCTGTCGCAGTTTCGCCCCGATTTTCGAACAGGCCGCGGCGCAACTGAAAGGGCGCTGCCGGCTGGCCAAACTGGACAGCGAGGCCAACCCACAGGTGTCGGCCCAGCTCGGCATCCGGTCCATTCCGAGCCTTATCCTGTTCAAGTCCGGCCGCGAGATTGCCCGCCAGAGCGGAGCGATGCCGCTGCCGCAACTGCTGGCATGGCTCAAC
Source organism: Stutzerimonas stutzeri (assembly GCF_009789555.1). Lineage (NCBI taxonomy): Bacteria > Pseudomonadati > Pseudomonadota > Gammaproteobacteria > Pseudomonadales > Pseudomonadaceae > Stutzerimonas > Stutzerimonas stutzeri. The sequence goes on along the minus strand of NZ_CP046902.1, from coordinate 1,304,667 downwards.
CAGCAAGGCATCTGAAGGGCCAATCGTGCCATCCGGATCTGCGCCTGGGCGACGCGCGGCACGATCAGTTACAGACCGCGCAAAGAGCCCATAGTTCCGACAAAGAACCTACCTCTTATCAGGATATTTCAAGCAACGTTTGCCTCGGTCGGGTCACGATCGGATAATGCCGCCATTTTCATGGCAGTCATTTACCGATGGTCGCTGTACAAGGACGTCGATACACCCACAACAGGGCTCGCGGACGAGCCGGTGAATTCTCGCGTGATTCAATTCGATATCGATCAATGGCAGGCTTGGGCACCCGGCCTGGCAAGTGTTGACGACTGGGCGACCTGGGCTCGAAATCCGTGCGACTTGCCCGCGAGCGACATGCAGCCGGACGTCAGCTTCCTGCCGGCCATGCAGCGCCGGCGCTTGAGCCGCCTGGCTCGGATGGTGTTCGCCGTGGCCGCGCCGTTGGCCGCCGGATTGCCGCCGACACCCCTGGTCTATGCGTCGCGTCACGGAGAAACCGCACGGACGTTCGCCATTCTCAATGATCTGGCCAGTGGCGTGCCCGTATCCCCGACGCAGTTCAGCCTGTCGGTGCACAACGCGATCATCGGCCTCTGGTCGATTCACCAGCAGGACACCAGCGAGATGACTTCGCTCGCCGCACAAGGTGACGGCCTGGAACACGCGGTGCTCGAGGCATCCTTGCTTCTGGGCGAAGGCGCACCGGCCGTGCTGGTCGTGATCGCCGAAGACCAGACACCCGCCACTTATGCGCCCTGGATCGACGACGTCAGCTTTCCCTATGCCGTGGCGCTGCTGCTCAAACCGGGTCGCGGCTGGCAACTCGATCTCGTACCCGCCAACGAACACTCCACGCCGACACGACGACCGCACGCGATCGAGCTGATTGCAGCCCTGCTCAACGGACAGCCCAGCTGCCAACATCGATGGAAGACACGCCAATGGAACTGGCAGCAGACTCATTGAACAACCGGTCCAATGTTCCGTGGCTGTGGCGCCTGTTCGCCACCGGCCTGTCGTTCACCCTGTTCGGCCTCGGCGGGCTTTGCCTGCGACTGCTCGTCTTTCCACTGCTCGGCCTGCTGCCCGGCGATAGCGCCAGCCATCGGCGACGGGCGCGCCAGACGGTGAGCCGGTTGTTCTGGCTGTTCGTCCAGTTCATGTACCGCAGCGGTGTACTGACCTACGAAGTCGAAGGTGCCGAGCGCCTCGGCCGCCCCGGCCAGCTGGTGATCGCCAACCATCCGTCGCTGATCGACGTGGTGGTGCTGATCGCACTGATCCGCGACGCCAATTGCGTGGTCAAGCAAAGCTTGTGGGACAATCCGTTTACCCGTGGCCCGATCCGCGCGGCGCAATACATCAGCAACAACGGCAGCGCCGAGATGCTCGATGAAGCGGCCGACGCGCTGCAACAGGGCCAGACACTGATCATTTTTCCGGAAGGCACTCGCACCACGCCCGGCCAGGCGCCGCAGTTCCACCGAGGAGCGGCGGCAATCGCGGTGCGCGGCGCGCGCCTGGTCACGCCCGTGGTCATCAGCGTGACGCCGACGACCCTGACCAAGGCCGAGCCCTGGTATCGAATCCCGGCCAGACGGTTTCATTTCCACCTGCGTGTCGGCGAGGACATCGACCCGCGGACATTCATCGCACGGGGAGCGGCGCCTATCGCCTCACGGCGACTCAACGATCATCTGCATCGACATTTCATAAAGGAGCTCGCACTCGATGAGCCAACTACAGCTTGAAATCAAGCAACTGATCATCGACGCCCTGGGTCTGGAAGACCTCGGCCCGAATGACATTGCGGCCGACCAGCCGCTGTTCGGCGAAGGGCTCGGGCTGGACTCGGTCGACGCGCTGGAACTGGGACTGGCGATCCAGAAGCGCTTCGGTATCAAGATCGATGCCGACGCCAAGGACACCCGCACGCATTTCGCCAGCGTCGACAGCCTGGCCGCCTACGTCAGCGCCAACCGCGCCGTCGCCTGAGGAGGAGCCCAACGTGAACACTCGCAACGAGATTTTCCAGACCTTGCGTGATGCGCTGGTCGAACTCTTCGAACTCGACCCCGAACGCATCAGCCTCGAAGCCAACCTCTATCAGGATCTTGAGATCGACAGCATCGATGCCGTGGACCTGATCGATCACATCAAGCGCCAGACCGGCAAAAAGATCGCTGCCGAGGAGTTCAAGTCGGTGCGCACCGTGGGCGACGTCGTCGAGGCGGTGTATCGCCTGGTGAACCCGCAAACGGTTTGAGCCGAACCGTCAAGGACGCCAGGCGTCGCCTGGTCGTACGACTGGCGTCAGCACGCCCACGCGCAAATGGACAGCACGCGATGCAAGCAACCGCTCGAACAGGCAAGGCGAACACCAGCCGGCTGATTGCGCTCGCCCTGCTGCTGGCGGGCCTCACCTACCCGTTCGCCGTGTACCTGGGCCTGGAGCACTTGTCGCCACGCCTGTTCGCGGTGCTGCTCGGCATGCTTTGGCTGGCGCGCCTCCTCAGCGGCAAGCAGACACCCGTGGGCCGTCGGATGACGACTGTGGCACTGCTGTTCTGCCTGTTCCTCGGACTGGCCGGCGACCCGGCGCTGCTGCGCTGGTACCCGGTACTGATCAGCCTGGCGCTGCTCGGTCTGTTTGCCGGCAGTCTTCGCTCCGGCATGCCGATCATCGAGCGCCTCGCGCGGCTGCGCGAACCCGAGCTTCCTCCAGCAGCGGTGCGCTACACGCGACAGGTCACCTGGCTTTGGACGGGCTATTTCATCATCAACGCCAGCATCGCCGGCGCGCTCGCGCTCTGGGCGCCGCTGAGCTGGTGGACGCTGTATACCGGACTCATTGCCTATCTGCTGATGGGCATGCTGTTCGCCGGGGAGTGGCTGGTACGCCAGCGCATCAGGAACGTTAAATGAACTGGATTTCTCTGGAACACCTGCTCGAGCAGACACCGAAGTCGCGCCCGGTCGCGCTGCAACCCGACCTGGACCACGCCGAGTTGCGCCAGCAGGCGCTGCGTCTGGCCGCGGGGCTGCGCAACCGGGGCGTTGCCCGGCTCGCGGTACATCTGGAGGATTCCGGCGAGCTGGCCATTGCCTTGCTCGGCGCCTGGCGAGCCGGCGTCACGGTGTTGCTGCCGGCGGACCTGCAGCCTGCCAATCGCGCGCGCCTGGCCCATCAGGCCGATCTCTGGTTGACGGATCAGGACGGCGATGCACGGTTGACCGACCTGCTGGCCGAGCCGCTCGAAGGCGCAAAGCTGGAGTTGGACGATTGTCGGCTGCTGCTCTGTACGTCGGGTTCCAGCGGTGAGCCGAAACTGATCGACAAGCGCCTGCGCCAGCTGGCGAACGAAGTGAACGCCCTCGAGGCACGCTGGGGAGCCGATCTCGTCGATGCCTGCGTGATCGCCAGCGTTTCCGCACAGCACATCTACGGCTTGTTGTTCCGGGTGCTCTGGCCGTTGTGCGCCGGCCGTCCGTTTTTACGCCATGCGCAGCCATTTCCCGAGGACATCCAACTGGCCAGCCGAGCGCATGCGAGCTTCTGCTGGGTGACCAGCCCGGCGCTGCTCAAGCGGATGGGTGACAACCTCGACTGGCCAGCGCTGCGTGATGTGCGACGAGTCTTCTCATCCGGTGGGCCACTCGATGCGCAGGCTGCGCAGCGACTGGCACAACGCTTGGGCCAGGCACCGACGCAGATCTACGGCAGCTCGGAAACCGGCGGCATCGCCTGGCGCCAGCGTGCAGATCTGTGGCAGCCATTGCCCGGCGTTCAGTTGAGCCAGGACGAACAGGGCGCGCTGCGCATTGCCTCCCCCTGGCTGCCACCGGGCCACATCGAGCAGACCGCCGATGCCGCGCGAATCGAGGCCGACGGGCGCTTCGAGCTGCTCGGCCGCCTGGACCGAATCGTCAAGCTGGAAGAAAAACGCATCGCCCTGCCGATGCTCGAAGCGGGTCTGGCCACGCACCCCTTCGTCAGCGAAGCGCGCCTTGGCGTGATCGCCGGCAACCGCGCCTATCTCGCAGCGCTGGTTGCCCTCAGCGAGGCCGGGCTCCATGCGCTGCGCAATGGGGGTCGGCGCGCGTTGACCGAGACGCTGCGCAAGCACCTGGCAAGCCACTGTGAAGCATTGGCCCTGCCGCGCCGCTGGCGGCTGGTCCGGCAGTTACCCTACAACGCCCAAGGCAAACTGCCGCACGCGCAACTCGATACGCTGTTGCAGGCACCACGCCCCTTGCAAGCCGAGCGCCTCAGCGCAACCCGACACGATGACCAGTGGCAGCTCGAACTAGGCGTCCCGCTGGATCTGGCGCATTTCACCGGCCATTTCCCGCAGACGCCGGTACTCCCCGGCGTCGTGCAGATCGATTGGGCCCTTGCCCACGCCCGCGAGTTGATAGACCAGTTGCCCCCGCAATTTCGTGGCATGGAAGTGCTCAAATTCCAGCAGCTCGCTCGTCCAGGTGACAGGTTGAGTCTGAGCCTGCGCTTTGACCGCGAGCGCAGCAAGCTGCACTTCGCATACCGAAACGGCGATGCGCCGTGCTCGTCCGGCCGCATTCTGCTCGGAGACCATCCGTGACCACGTCCACTCCAGATAGGCCCTCGCTCGACGCCCCGTCGGTGCCGGGCGCTTGCCAGTTGTCGCTCGCGCTCGACGAAGACTGGTTCAAGCCATGCGCAGTCGTGCCGGTCTACAACCACGAACGCAGCCTGCCATCGGTGATCCGTACGCTGCTGGACGAAGACCTGCACTGCATCATCGTCGATGATGCGTCCTGCGCCGCTGCGGCGCAGGTCATCGACCAGCTGGCACAGCATCCCTCGGTACACCTGCTGCGCCACGACCAGAATCTCGGCAAGGGCGCGGCGGTGAGCTCCGGGCTGCGCGAGGCCTCCCGCCTGGGCTTCAGCCATGCGTTGCAGGTCGACGCCGATGGCCAGCATGATCTCGGCGGCGTGCCGCTGTTCCTCGATCGCGCCAGCCAGGCGCCGGACGCACTGGTCTGCGGCTACCCGAAATACGATTCGAGCGTGCCGAAGAGCCGGCTCTACGGTCGCTATCTGACCCACGTCTGGGTCTGGATCAATACGCTCTCGTTGTCGATCCGCGACTCCATGTGCGGATTCCGCGTCTACCCGCTGCCACCGACGCTGGCACTTCTGGACTCAACGGTGCTGGGCAAACGGATGGATTTCGACACCGAGATCCTGGTTCGCCTGCACTGGCGCGAACAACCGATGGTGTGGTTGCCGACGCGCGTGCATTACCCGACCGATGGCATATCGCACTTTCGCGTGTGGCGCGACAACCTGCTGATCAGCTCGATGCACGCCCGCCTGTTCGCCGGCATGCTGCTGCGCGCACCTGTGCTGCTCTGGCGTCGGTGGCGCGGATGAAACCCATCAACGGCGCACACTGGGCAGCGCACCGCGAGCGTGGCAGCTTCGCCTTGATGAAGTTCACCGCCCAGGCCGTGCGCCTGCTGGGCCGTCGCACCATGGCACCGTTGTTGTACCTGATCGTGCTGTATTTCTATCTCTTCGGCCGCAGCGCGCGGCACAGCGCCTGGAGCTATCAGCGCAACCTCGCCGAGTGGAGCGGCCGACGCGATCTGGCGCCCAGCTGGCGCTCGGTCTACCGCCAGTTCATGGCCTTTGCCGACGCCTTGCTCGACAAGCTCGACGCCTGGGGAGGCCGCCTCGATCTGGGCAGGCTGGTGTTGCATGACCCGGCGAATCTGCACGCCGGGCTCGACGCGCCACGCGGCCAGCTGCTGGTCGGCTCGCACCTGGGCAACCTGGAAATCTGCCGGGCGCTGGCCGAAATGGGCCGACAGGTGAAGATGAACGTACTGGTGCATACGCGGCACGCCGAGCGCTTCAATCGGCTGCTGGACGAATCCGGCGCGAATAACCTGCGCCTGATTCAGGTCAGCGAACTCGACCCGGCCATCATGATGGACCTCTCGCGTCGGCTGGACGCCGGCGAATGGCTGGCAATCGCCGGCGATCGGATACCCTTGCAAGGCGCCCGCATCGCGACCGCTAACTTCCTTGGCCAGCCGGCCCGTTTCCCCCAAGGTCCCTGGCTGCTGGCGGGGCTGCTGCAATGCCCGACCAATCTGCTGTTCTGCCTGAAACACGGCGAGCAGTTCCATGTCCATCTGGAGCCCTTCGCCGAGCCTGTTCAATGGCGGCGCGGCGAGCGTGACGCGGTGGTGCAGCAATGGGTGCAGCGCTATGCGGACCGCCTGGCCGCGCGCTGCCTGGAAGCGCCCATGCAATGGTTCAACTTCTACCCGTTCTGGAATACCCATGACCCACGCTGAGCCTGTGATCTTTGGCGAAAACCACCTGCGCATCGAGGACCTGCTGGCCGTGGCCCAGGGGCGCGCGCGGGCCCACCTGCAAAGCGATGCCGCGTTCCGTCAGCGCATCGCCCGCGGCGCGCAGTTTCTCGACACCCTGCTCGACCGTGAAGGCGTGATCTATGGCGTGACCACCGGCTACGGCGATTCATGCGTGGTGGCGGTCCCGCTGCAGCAGGTCGAGGCCTTGCCGCAGCATCTGTTCACCTTTCACGGCTGCGGCCTCGGCAAACTGCTCGATGCCGAAGCCACCCGGGCCGTGCTGGCCGCCCGCCTGCGATCGCTGACGCACGGCATGTCCGGTGTGCGCATCGAGCTGCTCGACCGGCTGCACGCGTTTCTCGAATACGATGTGCTGCCTTTGATTCCGGAGGAAGGTTCGGTGGGCGCCAGCGGTGACCTGACGCCGCTGTCTTATGTCGCCGCGACGCTGGCCGGTGAACGCGAGGTGATGTTCCGTGGCGAGCGCCGCAGCGCTGCCGAGGTACATCGCCAGCTCGGCTGGAGCCCGCTGACGCTGCGTCCCAAGGAGGCACTGGCGCTGATGAACGGCACGGCGGTCATGACCGGCCTGGCCTGCCTCGCTTACGCCCGTGCCGACTATCTTCTGAAACTGGCGACCCGCATCAGCGCACTCAATGTCGTCGCGCTGGAAGGCAACCCCGAGCATTTCGACGAGCGATTGTTCGCCGCCAAGCCCCACCCCGGGCAGATGCGGGTCGCCGCCTGGATTCGCCAGGACCTCGCCATCGAGGCGCCGACCGCGCCGCTGCACCGCCTGCAGGATCGATACTCGCTGCGCTGCGCGCCGCATGTGCTGGGCGTTCTGGCCGACAGCCTGGGCCTGTTACGGCAGTTCATCGAGACCGAACTGAACAGCGCCAACGACAACCCGATCATCGATGCCGATAACGAGCGTGTGCTGCACGGAGGGCATTTCTACGGAGGGCATATCGCGTTCGCCATGGACAGCCTGAAGAATCTGGTCGCCAACGTCGCCGACCTGCTTGACCGCCAGCTCGCGCTGCTGGTCGACAGCCGTTATAACCACGGCCTGCCGAGCAACCTGTCCGGCGCGCCCGCCGCCACGGCGATGATCAACCACGGCTTCAAGGCGGTGCAGATCGGCGCCAGCGCCTGGACAGCCGAAGCGTTGAAGAACAGCATGCCGGCCAGCGTGTTCTCACGTTCAACCGAATGCCACAACCAGGACAAGGTCAGCATGGGCACCATCGCCGCACGGGATGCGCTGCGCAGCCTGGAACTGGCCGAACAGGTGGCCGCCGCGACCCTGATCGCGGCCAATCAGGGTGTCTGGCTGCGCCAGCAAGCGCCGGAGGCACGTGCCCTGCCCGCGCCGCTGCAAGCCATGCACGCCGCGCTGGGCGAGGACTTCCCACCGCTGATCGAGGATCGCGCGCTGGAAGGCGAGCTGCGCTTGTGCCTGCAACGCATTCGCGCGCAACACTGGAGGCTCTATGCGTAAGGGCGGCGTGCTGCAGGCCGAGGTCGAAGTGCTGGTGCCCTTCTTCGACGTCGACTCGATGGACGTGGTCTGGCACGGCCATTACATCAAGTACTTCGAGGTCGCACGCTGCGCCCTGCTCGAGCGGATTGGCCACAACTACACGCAGATGCGCGATGCCGGTTATGCCTGGCCGATCATCGACGTGCAGCTGCGCTACATGCGCGGCGCGCGCTTCAACCAGCGCCTCGTGGTACGCGCCGACCTGGTCGAATGGGAGAACCGCCTCAAGATCAACTACCTGATCACGGACGCCGAGACGGGTGAACGCATGACCCGTGGCAGCAGCGTGCAGGTCGCGGTGGACATGGCCAGCCGCGAGATGCTGCTGGCATCGCCAACGGTTTTTGTCGAAGCCGTAGCGCGAGCCCTAACGTGATGCGCACGTTCAAGCTGATCGCAACGCTGGGCCTGTTACTGGCGACGCTGGCACGCGCCGACACCTTCGACGTGACGCAACTGAGTCGCCAGCTCAGCGAAACCGAGGTCATCCGCGGCAGCTTCACCCAGCACAAACACCTGCGCGCACTGCCTCAACCGCTCGTCAGCGTTGGCACCTTCGTCCTGGCTCGTGACCGTGGCCTGCTCTGGTTTGTTCAGGAGCCGGTGCAACAGGACTACCGCATCAGCCCCTCGGGAATTGCCCGCCGCGACGCCAGCGGCTGGCACGCGACCGATCAGCAAGGCCCTGCCGCGCGCCAGAATGACCTGTTCCTTGCGGTACTTCAGGGTGATACCGAAGCCTTGCAACGCGACTTCGCACTGTCGCTCAGCGGTACCGCACAGGCCTGGGCATTGTCGCTGACCCCTCGATCGAAGCTGCTCGGGCAGATATTCAGCGCCATCGTCATTCAGGGCGGCGCCACCGCCGAGCGCATCGAGCTGCTCGAAACCCAGGGCGACAGCACCGTGCTGATGCTGACCGACACCCAGATCGACGATCAGTTGAGCCCCATCGAAAGCCATGATTTCGCCAACTGACAAAGCGCTCAGGCTTCCGTCCTGGATTTCTTCACTGTTCTTCCTGGCGCTGCTCGGGCTGGTGGGGCTGACTACATGGCAATGGCGCGACGGCCCCCCGGTCAGCGCCAACCTGCTGCAATTATTGCCCAGCGGCGCACTGGGTGACCTGGAGCAACGGGCCGAGCAGCGGATGCAGGAGCCGCTGAACCGAGACCTGATGCTGCTGATTCGCCACGACGATGAAGAAGTCGCTCTCGCGCTGGCAGACGAAATCGCCGATAACCTGCGTGCCAGCGAGCTTTTCGTCCAGGTTCGGCGCTCGGTGCAAGCCGACCTTCCCGCCGCGCGCCGGCAACTGCTCGACCAACGTTTGGCGCTGCTCGACAGCGCGAGTCGCGAAGCCCTGATCGCCTCGCCCGAGGCGTTCATTCAACAGCGTCTGCAGCGCCTGTATAGTCCGTTCGAAAGCGCCAGCCTCGTGCCGGTCGAACAGGACTGGTTCGGTTTCGCCGACCTCGCGCAGCGAGAGCTGCCGCAACCGGGGCACATCCATCCGCGTCTCGACGGTCTGTTGGTGGCCGAACATGGCGACCAGCGCTGGGCGGTGATCCATGCGCGAATCCACGGCGATGCCTTCGACGATCGGTTGCCCCTGCAGGTGGCCGATCTGGTCCGCGCTGCCCGCCGCCTGATAGACGCCAGGCAGGGCGAGTTGCTCGCGGCGGGCGGCATGCTCTATGCCGCCCATGGCCAGCGCCAGGCGAGAGAGGAAGCCGGCCTGATCGGCAGCGTTTCGCTCATTGCCACCCTCGCGCTGCTGCATATGCTGTTTCGCACGCCCCGCGTCCTGCTGGTCGCCCTGCCGGTCATCGTCGGCGCACTGAGCGGAACCGCCGCCTGCATCGCGCTGTTCGGTCAGATCCACGTGCTGACCCTGGTGCTCGGCGCGAGTCTGGTAGGGGTGAGCATCGATTTCCCGCTGCATTACCTCTCCAAGAGCTGGTCGCTGCAACCCTGGCATGCCTACCGGGCGCTGCGCCTGACACTTCCCGGTCTCGCGCTGGCTCTGGTTACCAATGTCATCGGCTACCTCGCCATGGCCTTCACCCCGTTTTTAGCGCTGGGCCAGGTCGCGGTGTTCTCCGCGGCGGGCCTGCTCGGCGCCTTCGCCTGCGCCACCTGCCTGTTGCCCTCATTGATGAATGCGCCGCTGCAGCCGTGGTCCGCCCCGCTGAAATGGGCCCACCGGGGTTTGAAACTGCGCGAGACGGCGCTCCGTCGAATCCGCCCGATCTGGTTACTGGCCGGCTTCGGAGTGTTCTGCATCGCCGGCATCAGCCAGGTTTCTTTCAAGGATGACTTGCGTCATTGGGTCAGCCGGGCGCCCGCGCTGCAGCAACAGGCCGAACGCATCGGCCAGATCACCGGCTTCGAACCGACCAGCCAGTATTTTCTGACACGCGCGGGCGACGCGGATGAGCTGCTCGAACGTCAGGACGCCCTGGCCGCTCGCCTCGATGATCTGGTGGCGGAGCAGAAACTGCATGGCTATCTGGCGCTGAGCCAACTGGTGGCCCCGGCTGCCGCCCAGCAAAGCCTGCAGCTCGCACTGCCTCGCTTGCTGGAGGCCAGTCAGCCTCTGCTGCAACTCGGCGTCAGCGCCGACATGCTGGAGAGGGAACTCTCCAGCCTGCATGCACGGCCCGTTACACGCATCGAAGAGGTGCTGGCAGGTCCGCTCGCCGAACCCTGGCGCGCCCTGTGGCTGGGCCGCCAGAAGGACGGCTCGGTGGCTGGTCTGGTCAGCTTGCAAGGGCTTCGCGACAGCGCGGCGCTGCATGGCGTGGCCGAGGGCATCGGTGGGGTCAGCCTGATCGACCGACCTGCGCAGTTGAACCGTCTGTTTGCCGAGACCCAACACCAGGCCGCGCTGCTCAAACTGTGCGCCGCGGCGATCATTTTCGTTCTGCTGTGTCTGCCGTTCGGTTGGCGGGGTGCCCTGCGCTGCCTGGCCGTGTCGCTATTGGCGGCCATCGGCAGCCTGGCGTGCCTCGGCTGGCTCGGGCAACCGCTGACCTTGTTCGGCCTGTTCGGCCTGTTGCTGGTCACCGCCATCGGCGTCGATTACGCCATTCTCATGCGTGAACGAATCGGCGGTGCCGCGGTGAGCCTGGTTGGTACGCTGCTGGCGGCGGTGACCACCTGGCTGTCGTTCGGCCTGCTGGCCTTGTCGAGTACACCGGCGGTCAGCAACTTCGGCCTGGCCGTGGGGCTCGGTCTGGTGTTTGCGTTTGTGCTGGCACCCTGGGCCGCCGAGCCGGACGGAGGTGCCGTATGCTGATCAGGCCGCGGCTCCGGTTTGCGCGGCGCCTGTGGGCTGCGGTGCTGATGGCTGGCGGCCCTGACCATGGCATTCAGCGGTGCGCAACGGAGCGCTTTTTCTCGATGCCTGCCGCATCGGGTATCCATCATTCTCGTCGAATCGTACAAGGAAGTTTTCAATGAGTTCAGAACACCGTAGCGTCGTTGTCATCGGCGCGGGCCCCTCCGGCGCCATCGCCGCCGCCCTGCTCAAGCGCAAGGGCCACGATGTGTTGATCATCGAGCGCCAGCGGTTCCCTCGCTTCTCGATCGGCGAGAGCCTGTTGTCGCATTGCCTGGACTTCATCGAAGAAGCCGGAATGCTCGCGGCCGTACAGGCCGCCGGCTTCCAGACCAAGCATGGCGCTGCCTTCGGTCGAGGCGAGCACTACACGGAATTCGACTTCCGGGACAAATTCACCGAAGGTCACGGCAGCACCTATCAGGTCCAGCGCGCCGATTTCGACAAGCTGCTGGCCGATCAGGCCGAATCGCAGGGCGTGGAAATTCGCTACGAAGAGGAGATCACCGCCGCCCATTTCGACGGGCCACGCCCGCGTCTGCAGGTTCGCCGCCTGGACGGCTGCGAATACGTCATCGAGGCGGATTTCGTCCTCGACGCCAGTGGCTATGGCCGAGTGCTGCCGCGCCTGCTGGCGCTGGAGGCACCGTCGAATCTTCCCCTGCGCCGCGCGGTGTTCACTCATATCCAGGACAATATCGACGACCCACGCTTCGATCGCGACAAGATTCTCATCACCACCCATCCGGAGCTGCGCGACGTCTGGTACTGGACCATCCCGTTCAGCAACGGCCGCTGCTCCCTGGGCGTGGTCGCCAGTACCGAGCGCTACGAAGGCCGGCCGCTGGATCTGGACGCCTGCCTCAAGCAGTTCGTGCTGGAAGCGCCCAACCTCAGGCGCATCCTCAAGCATGCCGAGTGGGATACGCCGGCGCGCCTGATCAGCGGCTACTCCGCGAACGTCAAGACGCTGCACGGCACGGGTTTCGCCTTGCTGGGCAATGCGGCGGAGTTTCTCGATCCGGTGTTCTCCTCTGGCGTCACCATTGCGATGCGCTCGGCGAGCATGGCCGCCGCCGTGCTGCATCGCCAACTCAGCGGCGAAGCGGTGAATTGGGAAACCGAATTCGCCGCGCCGCTCAAGCGGGGCGTGGATACCTTCCGAACCTACGTCGAGGGCTGGTATGACGGCAGCTTTCAGGACGTGATCTATTACGAAAACGCCCAGCCGGAAATCCGCCGGATGATCAGCTCGATCCTGGCCGGCTATGCCTGGGACGACAGCAACCCCTACGTCGCCGAGCCCAAACGCCGGCTGCGTGTGCTGGCCGAGCTGTGCGGCTCGACGGCACCCATGTGAGCGGCGAGCAATGATCGCGCTGAACCGCCACGCGCCGCGCCTGGCCTGGCTATCGCTGCTGCTATGGCTCAGCGCCTGCGCTGGGCATCTGCCATTGCCAGAGCAAACGCCGCGGTTGGCATTGCCGATGCAGTTGCATATCCAGCGACATCACCAGGGCGAGGCACGCGACTGGCTGCTGGTCATCCAGCAGGAGGGCGCTGCGTTGCGCTGGTCGCTACTCGATCCGCTGGGCATTCCGCTGGCGCGCCAGCGGTTGCTGGACAACCGTTGGCTGGCCGACGGTCTGCTGCCACCCAATGCCGAGGCGCGCGAGCTGTTCGCCGCGCTGCTGTTCGCCCTCAGCCCTGCCGACCAGTTGCCGGAACTCTATGCCGGAATGCCCTGGTCACAGCAGCCAGACGGGCGTTCGCTGACGAGCCCGGCCGCGTCGGGCTGGCACGTTCGGTACCTGGAAAATGGCCGTTTCGAACTCGACGTCGGCCCAACGCTGACCTATGGTGTCGCCCCCATCGCGAGAGTCGGAGCCCGCCAACAATGACCGCCTACCTGAACGCCCTCGGCGTGATCTGCGCATTGGGCCGTGGCAAGGCTGCGGTCGCCCGGCGACTGCTGGATGGCGACGGATCGGCGATCCAGCCTTATCCGCAAGCCGTTGCCGGACGCTGGTTGCCGGTCGGCGCGGTCAGTGACGATCTGCCGTCCATCGTCGACGTCCCGCTGCGCCATGCCACGCGCAACAACCAGATGCTGTTGGCCGCGGCCGATGAGATCGCAGACGAGCTACTCGAAGCGATCGGCCGCTTCGGGCCGTCGCGTATCGGCGTGGTCATGGGCACCAGCACCACCGGCATCCAGGAAGCGACCCAGGGCATCACCGGCCTGGTGCGCGACGGGCGACTGCCGGCCAGCTATCACTATGGTCACCAGGAGCTGTGTGCGCCCGCCGATTTTCTCAGCGAGCGACTACAGCTCAGCGGTCCCAGCTATTCGATATCGACCGCCTGCACCTCCAGCGCCCGCGCCCTGCTCAGCGCCAAGCGACTGCTGGATGCCCGCATCTGCGATGCAGTGATCTGTGGCGGCGTGGATACCCTTTGCGATCTCACGTTGCAAGGCTTCAGCGCCCTGGAGGCCACCAGCGAGCGCATCTGCAATCCGTTTTCAGCCAACCGCGACGGCATCAATATCGGTGAGGCAGCCGCTCTGTTCCTGATGACCCGCGATGAAGCGCCGATTGCGCTGCTCGGCGGCGGCGCCAGCTCCGACGCGCACCACATTTCCGCGCCCGACCCGCAAGGCCTGGGCGGGATCGAGGCGATGCGCAAGGCACTCGCCAGCACGGCGACCCCTGCCGAGCGAATCAGCTACCTGAACCTTCACGGCACCGCGACCTGGCACAACGATGCCATGGAAAGCCTGGCGGTCGCCGCCGTGTTTCCCGCCGGCGTGGCCTGCTCGTCGAGCAAACCGCTTACGGGGCATACGCTGGGCGCTGCCGGCGCGCTGGAAGCGGCGTTCTGCTGGCTGTCGCTCTCTGCGTACAACCCTGCTCAACGCCTGCCACCTCACCGCTGGGACGCCGAGCAAGACGCCACACTGCCGCGCCTGGACCTTGTCACAGCCGGCACGGCACTGGCCGGGACCGAACCACGCCGCATGATGAGCAACTCCTTCGCCTTCGGCGGCAACAACATCAGCCTGATCCTGGGAGACGCACCATGATCGATTGGCCAGTCGCCGAGCTGGTGCCCCATGCGGGCGACATGATCCTGCTCGACACGGTCGAGGGCTTCGACGCGCACGGCATCGATGCACGCTTGCAGGTCAAGCCCGGCGGATTGTTCAACCTGCCCGACGGCAGCCTGCCCGCCTGGGTCGGCATCGAGATCATGGCCCAGGCGGTTGCCGCGTTCGCCGGGTGCCAGGCGCGCCAGGCCGGGCTGCCGGTGGAATTGGGTTTTCTCCTGGGCACGCGCAGCTTTCAATGCAATGTCGAGCGATTTCCGCTCGGCACCGTGCTACGCATCCGCGCGCTGTGTTCGCTGCGCGATGACAATGGCATGGGTGTGTTCGAATGCCATCTTGACGGGCCCGGCATCCATGCCGAGGCGCGCCTGAACGTTTATCGCCCGCCTGAAGTGGCGAGCTATCTTCAAGAGCCCACCCCATGAGCAAAAGCATTCTCGTCACCGGCTCCAGCCGTGGCATTGGTCGCGCCATCGCCTTGCGCCTGGCGCGCAGCGGTCACGATATCATCCTGCACTGCCGCACCCGGCGGGACGAGGCGCAGGCTGTCCAGGCGCAGATTCAGGAGATGGGCCGCCAGGCGCGCATCCTGCAATTCGATGTCGCCGACCGCCCGCAATGTCGGGCGCAACTGGAGGCAGACGTCGAAGCGCACGGCGCCTGCTACGGCGTGGTCTGCAACGCCGGCCTCACCCGCGACGGGGCCTTCCCGGCGTTGAGCGATGACGACTGGGACCAGGTCCTGCGGACCAACCTCGACGGTTTCTACAATGTCCTGCAGCCGCTGACCATGCCGATGATCCGTCGCCGCCAGCCGGGGCGAATCGTCTGCATCACCTCGGTATCGGGGCTGATCGGCAATCGGGGGCAGGTCAATTACAGCGCGTCCAAGGCCGGCGTGATCGGCGCCGCCAAAGCCCTGGCCATCGAGCTGGGTAAACGACAGATCACCGTCAATTGCGTTGCACCGGGACTGATCGACACCGACATGCTCAGTGAAGACCTGCCCATCGCCGACATGCTCAAGCTGATTCCTGCGCAGCGCATGGGCACTCCCGAGGAGGTCGCCGGCGCGGTCAATTTCCTGATGTCTGATGAAGCCAGCTACATCACCCGCCAGGTGCTGGCCGTCAACGGCGGGCTGTGCTGATGAAGCGTGTCGTCGTCACCGGCATGGCCGGCATTACCTCGCTGGGCAACGATTGGACGTCCATCGAAGCGAACTTCAGCCGCAACCGCAGTGGCATCCGCTATATGCACGAGTGGGACCGTTTCACCGAGCTCAACACCCGCCTGGCCGGGCCGGTGGACGATTTCGTCGTGCCCGGCCACTGGACGCGCAAGCAGCTACGCAGCATGGGACGGGTCTCGCGGTTATCCGTGAAGGCCGCCGAGCAGGCACTCGAAGATGCCGGCCTGCTTGATGATTCGTCGATCCGCGACGGCCGCATGGGCGTCGCCTGCGGCTCCTCGACCGGCAGCACCGAGGAGATCAAGGCGTTCGGCAACATGCTGCTCAACAGTGTGGCCGACGGGCTGAACGCCAACTCCTACATCCGCATGATGCCGCACACCACGGCGGCCAATATCAGCATTTTCTTTGGCCTGACCGGTCGGGTAATCCCCACGTCCAGCGCTTGCACCAGCGGCAGCCAGGGCATCGGTTACGCCTACGAAGCCATCAAGTTCGGCCGTGTGCCGATGATGCTGGCCGGCGGCGCCGAAGAGCTTTGCGCAACCGAAGCCATGGTCTTCGACGCGCTCTATGCGACCAGTCTGAAAAACGATGCGCCGCACACCTCTCCACGCCCCTACGACGCCGGCCGAGACGGTCTGGTGATCGGCGAAGGCGCCGGCATGCTGGTGCTCGAATCACTCGAACACGCGCTGGCGCGCGGCGCCACCATTCACGCCGAACTGGTGGGTTTCGGCAGCAACGCCGACGGTCAGCACGCCACCAAACCGGAGCAACTGACGATGCGCCGCGCCATGGAGCTGGCCCTGGAAGATGCGGCTTTGCAGCCTGACGCCATTGGCTACGTCAACGGCCACGGCACAGCCACCGAACAAGGTGACATCGCCGAGACGCTGGCGACCCAGTCCCTGTTCGGCAGTGGCATGCCGATCAGCTCGCAGAAGAGTTTTTTCGGCCATACGCTGGGCGCCTGTGGCGCGCTGGAATCCTGGTTCAGCATCGAAATGATGAACCGCGACCGCTATATCCACACGCTCAATCTCGACCGCATCGACCCCCGCTGCGGTGAGCTGGACTACCTCGTCGATGCACCGCGCACCATGCAGCACGAGTTCGTCATGAACAACAATTTCGCCTTCGGCGGTATCAACACCTCGTTGATTTTTCGGCGCTGGGCCTGAGCACATCACCACGACTATTGGAGTAGAAGGAATGACTCACCTGTACCGGCTGTTACTCGCCCCCGTGCTATGCCTGCTGATCGTGGGATGTACCAGCAAGCCCATCTACAACGCCCAGGAGCAGTTCGCCGCAGACATGCAGCTCAGCGACCGGCAGATGCAACGCGCCATCGTGACCGCATTGAATGATCGTCAGTGGAAGGTCCAGTCCTTGCAGCCGGGCATGGTCAAAGCTGCAATCACGGTGCGGGCTCGTCACCACGCAGAAGTGGATATTCCGTATACCAGCACCTCTTTCCAGATCAATTACCGCAGCAGTTGGGGCCTGGACCAGAAGAACGGCAAGATTCATCGTAACTACAATCGCTGGGTCAACCGGTTGCGCGACAATATTCTCAAAGAGCTGGACGTGAACCCGATAATCGAGTCCGTCGACCATCTCGGGATCATCGAGCAGGGCAGCGGCAACGGTGACGTCGCCTATTTCGATTTTGCCAGCGGCATCCAGCGTGGGCTCGATAGCGGAACGCTGGACGGTAGCGTGACCTTCCACCTGGACGGCTCGCCAGTCACTGGCGAGGTGCACAGGATGCGAAGCGTAACCAGCAGCCGGAAAACCAACGCATCGAACAAGAGCGACCAGCAAGCGTGCGATTGGGCTCTGCAATCGGCCCTGGCCGCGTTGCAAAACGCAGCGAAGCAGGCCGGCGCCAACGCCGTGGTGGACATCGTCAGCTACCACAAGCGCGATGTGCACCGTGACGCAACGCGCTACGAATGCCGCGCGGGGACTCTCATCGCCGCCGTGGCACTCAGGGGGCAACTGGCCACGGTCAAGTAGCCGAGGCCCTCGCGCGGTAACCGCCGCCAGTCCGGCGGTTACCCTTCCTGGCTCCTGAGCGGGAACGACGAACTGACCGACGAGTCAACAGAGGCAGAGTCTGTTATCACTCGAGGAGCCGTCCATGTTCGGAAAGTCGACCCACAAGTTCGAACTCAATTACATTTTCCAGAACGACCCACGCGTTCAGATCATCGAGTCCGACGAAGAGCGCATGTCGCAAGGCAGTGCCGCGCGGCACCTGATCGAACTGCATAACGGCGATGCCGAGAACAGCCTGGTCATGCCCGAGGCGGACGCCGATGAGGCCAAACTGCTGGAGCAGGCCGAGGTCCTCGGCATCACCGATATCCGTGTGACCAAGCTGATCCATGAGCATAAGCCTGGCACCACGCCCGGGCATTACCAACAGCCCTGAATGAAAAGAGCCGCGATAAGCGGCTCTTGTTCACCAATGGCGCTTTCAGCCGTGATAACGGGCCGACAATTCATGCACCGACTCGATGAAAGCACCGGCATGCGCCGGGTCCACTTCTGGCGTGATGCCGTGGCCCAGATTGAATACGTGGCCTTCGCCCTGACCGAAGCTCGCAAGAATGCGCCCGACCTCGGCACGGATCGCCTCCGGCTTGGCGAACAGCACGCTCGGGTCCATGTTGCCCTGCAACGCAACCTTCTCGCCCACCCGCGCCCGCGCATTGCCGATGTCGCATGTCCAGTCGAGCCCGAGCGCTTCGGCGCCGGTTTCGGCCATCGACTCGAGCCATAGACCGCCGCCCTTGGTGAACAGAATCACCGGGACGCGGCGGCCGTCGTGCTCGCGGATCAGGCCGTCGATAATCTTCTGCATATAGGCCAGGGAAAATTCCTGATAGGCCGCCGCGGAAAGGCTGCCGCCCCAGGAATCGAAAATCTGCACGGCCTGCGCGCCGGCCAGGATCTGCCCGTTGAGGTAGCGGGTCACCGACTGCGCCAACTTATCGAGCAGCGCGTGCATGGCCTGCGGGTTTTCGTAGAGCATCGCCTTGGATTTACGGAAATCCTTCGATGAACCGCCTTCGACCATGTACGTCGCCAGGGTCCAGGGGCTGCCGGAAAAACCAATCAACGGCACGCGACCGTTCAGCTCCCGGCGAATGGTACGCACCGCATTCATCACGTAGCCCAAATCCTGCTCCGGGTCCGGAATTGGCAGCGCTTCGATGTCGGCCAGATTGCTGACCACCTTTTTGAAGCGTGGCCCTTCGCCGGTTTCGAAATACAATCCCAGGCCCATGGCGTCCGGCACGGTGAGAATGTCCGAGAACAGGATGGCGGCATCCAGCGGATAACGCTCGAGCGGCTGCAGGGTAACCTCGCAGGCCAGTTCGGGGTTCATGCACAGGCTCATGAAGTCGCCCGCCTTGCTGCGGCTGGCCCGGTATTCCGGCAGGTAGCGTCCGGCCTGACGCATCATCCACACCGGGGTGACGTCGACAGGTTGCTTGAGCAGGGCGCGGAGGAAGCGATCGTTCTTCAAGGCAGTCATGTCTGGGTTCCAGCAAAAGAGTGGCGGCATTGTCGCAAAGCGCAAAACAAAAGGCACGGCAGGCGCCGTGCCTTTTATCTATGGGCTTGATTCACGTCATCCAGGCTTGGCGCTGCAAACCTGGCGGGGTGATGGCCCGGTCTGATCCAACCGCCCCGCTCGTGGGCAGAGCAGGCGGGATCAACCCATCGATCAGACGTCCAGGTAATCCAGAATCCCTTCGGCCGCCTGACGGCCCTCGAAGATCGCCGTCACCACCAGATCGGAGCCGCGTACCATGTCGCCGCCCGCGAAGATCTTCGGGTTGCTGGTCTGGTGCTTGAACGCTCCCATTTCCGGCGCCACCACTCGGCCCTGGTTGTCGGTCTGGATGTTCTGCCCGTCGAACCAGTCGGCCGGGCTCGGACGGAAACCGAAGGCGATGACCACGGCATCGGCCGGCAACACTTCCTCGGAACCCGGAATCGGCTCGGGGCTGCGGCGACCACGGGCGTCCGGCGCGCCGAGACGGGTCTCGACCACTTTGACGCCTTCGACCTTGCCTTCACCGACAATCGCGATCGGCTGGCGGTTGAAGAGGAACTTGACGCCCTCCTCCTTGGCATTCTTCACTTCCTTGCGCGAGCCCGGCATGTTCGCCGCGTCACGCCGGTAGGCGCAGGTGACGCTCTTGGCGCCCTGACGGATGGAGGTGCGGTTGCAGTCCATTGCCGTGTCGCCACCACCGAGTACCACGACCTTCTTGCCCTTCATGTCGACGAAGTCTTCCGGCGACTTTTCGAAGCCAAGGTTGCGGTTGACGTTGGCGATCAGGAAGTCCAGCGCGTCGTGTACACCCGGCAGATCTTCGCCCGGGAAGCCACCCTTCATGTAGGTGTAGGTGCCCATGCCCATGAAGACCGCATCGTAGTCGGCCAGCAATTGCTCGATGCTGATGTCCTTGCCGACTTCAGTGTTCAGGCGGAATTCGATACCCATGCCGCCGAAGATTTCGCGACGGCGGCTAAGGACGCTTTTTTCCAGCTTGAATTCGGGAATGCCAAAGGTCAGCAGGCCGCCGATTTCCGGGTTCTTGTCGAAGACGACCGGCGTCACGCCGCTGCGCACCAGTACGTCGGCACACCCGAGACCGGCCGGACCGGCACCGATGATCGCGACCTTCTTGCCGGTCGGCTTGACCTTGGACATGTCCGGACGCCAGCCCATGGCGAACGCGGTATCGGCGATGTACTTCTCTACCGAGCCGATGGTGACCGCGCCAAAGCCATCATTGAGCGTACAGGCGCCTTCGCACAGACGGTCCTGGGGACAGACGCGACCACAGACTTCCGGCAGGGTGTTGGTCTGGTGCGCCAGTTCGGCGGCCGCGAGGATGTTGCCCTCGGAGACCAGCTTCAGCCAGTTCGGAATGTAGTTATGAACCGGACACTTCCATTCGCAATAGGGGTTGCCGCAACCCAGGCAGCGATGTGCCTGCTCGCAAGCCTGCTGTGGCTTGAAGGGTTCATAGATCTCGACGAACTCTTTCTTGCGCTGGCGCAGCAGCTTCTTCTTCGGATCCTTGCGCCCGACTTCGATGAACTGGAAGTCGTTATTAAGACGTTCAGTCATTTCAAAACCTCTTAGCGGCAGCCGCAAGCCCAAGGCTGCAAGCTGCATGACAATCACGGAGCGGGGCGGGCCTCGAACTCATGTCGAGGCTTGCCGCTTGAATCTGCTTGTTATTGGGGGTTGGCCCGAGTGGTCGACAGCAATGACGCCAGGTTGGCCGCTTTCGGCTTGACCAGCCAGAAGCGACGCAGGTAGTCGTCCAGATTCTCCAGGAGTTTCTCGCCCCAGGCGCTGCCGGTTTCGGCGACATACTCGCGCAGCACCTCTTGCAGATGGCTACGGTGGGCTTCCATCGCCTCACCCGTGATGCGCTGCAGGTTGACCAGCTCGTTGTTCACCCGATCGACGAAACTGTTATCCATGTCGAGGACGTAGGCGAAACCGCCGGTCATGCCGGAACCGAAGTTGTAGCCGGTCTTGCCCAGCACGCAGACGAAACCGCCCGTCATGTACTCGCAGCAGTGATCGCCGGTACCTTCCACGACCGCATGCGCCCCCGAGTTACGGACGGCGAAGCGCTCGCCAGCCGTACCGCCCGCGAACAACTTGCCGCCGGTGGCCCCGTAAAGGCAGGTGTTACCGACGATCGCCGAATCCTGCGATTCGAATCCGCTGCTCTTGGGCTGGGTAATGACCAGCTTGCCGCCGGTCATGCCTTTGCCGACGTAATCGTTGGCATCCCCTTCCAGGTACAGGTGCAGGCCACCGGCATTCCACACGCCGAAGCTCTGGCCCGCCGTGCCCTTGAAGCGGAACGTGATCGGCGCATCCTTCATGCCCTGGTTTCCGTGGACCTTGGCAATTTCGCCAGAGACACGCGCGCCGATGGAGCGATCGCAGTTGCAGATGTCCAGTTCGAACTCACCGCCGCTCTTGGCGTCAATGGCGCCACGCGCCAGCTTGACCATCTCCTCGGCCAGCAGGCCCTGGTCGAACGGTGGATTCTTCTCCACTTGGCAGAACTGCGGCTTGTCGGCCGGAATATGATCGCTGCCGAGCAGAGGGGTCAGGTCGAGATGGTTCTGTTTGGCAGTCTCACCGGGCAGCATTTCGAGCAGATCGGTACGCCCGATCAGATCCTGCAAGCTGCGCACGCCCAATTTGGCCAGCCATTCACGGGTCTCCTCGGCGACGAACCGGAAGAAGTTCACCACCATGTCTACCGTGCCGATGAAGTGGTCCTTGCGCAACTGGTCATTCTGCGTGGCGACGCCGGTGGCGCAGTTGTTCAGATGGCAGATGCGCAGGTATTTGCAGCCCAGCGCAATCATCGGCGCCGTACCGAAGCCGAAGCTCTCGGCCCCCAGGATCGCGGCCTTGACCACATCGAGGCCGGTTTTCAGGCCACCATCGGTTTGCACCCGGACTTTGCCGCGCAGATCGTTGCCACGCAGGGTCTGGTGCGTCTCTGCCAGACCGAGCTCCCATGGCGAGCCCGCATAGCGGATGGATGTCAGCGGCGAGGCACCGGTACCGCCGTCATAACCTGAGATGGTGATCAGGTCTGCGTAGGCCTTGGCGACCCCGGCGGCGATAGTCCCCACACCGGGTTCGGCGACCAGTTTGACGGACACCAACGCGGTCGGATTGACCTGCTTGAGGTCGAAAATCAGCTGAGCCAGGTCTTCGATCGAATAGATGTCATGGTGCGGGGGCGGCGAAATCAAGGTGACACCGGGGACCGCATAGCGCAGCTTGGCAATCAAACCGTTGACCTTGCCACCGGGTAGCTGGCCGCCTTCACCGGGTTTCGCACCCTGGGCGACCTTGATCTGCAAGACCTCGGCATTGACCAGGTACTCTGGCGTCACGCCGAAACGGCCCGTGGCCACCTGCTTGATCTTCGAGCTGCGGCTGGTGCCGTAGCGCGACGGGTCTTCACCGCCCTCGCCCGAGTTGGAGCGCGCGCCAATGCGGTTCATCGCCTCGGCAATGGCCTCGTGCGCCTCAGGTGACAACGCGCCAAGGGAAATGCCAGCCGAATCGAAGCGCTTGAGAATCTGCTCGAGTGGTTCGACCTCTTCAAGCGCCAGCGGCTGGTCGGATTCCTTGAGCTTGAGCAGATCGCGCAGCATCGCCGCGGGACGTTGGTCGACCAGCGTGGTGTATTCCTTGAAGCGGCTGTAGTCGCCCTCCTGCACCGCAACCTGCAGCGCCGCCACCACGTCCGGGTTGTAGGCATGGTATTCGCCGCCATAGACGAACTTCAGCAGGCCGCCCTGCTGGATCGGCTTGCGCTGACTCCAGGCTTCTGCCGCAAGTGCTTTCTGCTCGGCTTCCAGATCGGCGAAGCGCGCGCCCTTGATGCGGCTGGCGACGCCACGGAAGCTCATATCGACGATTTCATCGGCCAGGCCTACCGCTTCGAACAACTGGGCGCCCCGGTACGAAGTGATGGTCGAGATGCCCATCTTCGAGATGATTTTCAGCAAGCCCTTGGATATGCCCTTGCGGTAGTGCTTGAACACTTCGTAGAGGTCGCCCAGCACCTCGCCGGTGCGGATCAGATCGCCGAGCACCTCGAAGGCCAGGAACGGATAGACCGCCGTCGCGCCAAAACCGATCAGCACGGCGAAGTGGTGCGGGTCCCGCGCCGTGGCGGTCTCGACCAGAATGTTGCAGTCGCAGCGCAGGCCGGTCTCGATCAGACGGTGATGGACCGCGCCAACGGCCAGCGACGCATGCACCGGCAGCTTGCCCGGCATGATATTCCGGTCGCTGAGAATCAGCATGACCTTGCCGCTGCGCACGGCTTCCTCGGCCTGGTCGGCAATGCTGCGCACCGCGGCTTCAAGGCCGATGGACTCGTCGTAGTTGAGGTCGATCAGATGCCGCTCGAAGCCCGGGCGGTCAAGCTCCATGATCGTGCGCCATTTCGCCGGAGAGATCACTGGCGTGGTGAGGATCGCACGGTTGGCATGATCAGCCGTTTCTTCGAAAACGTTGCGCTCGGCACCCAGGCAGGTTTCCAGCGACATCACGATCGACTCACGCAGCGGGTCGATCGGTGGGTTGGTAACCTGCGCGAACTGCTGGCGGAAGTAGTCGAACGGCGAACGCACACGGCGCGAAAGCACGGCCATCGGCGTGTCGTCACCCATGGAACCGACCGCTTCCTGGCCTTGCTCGGCGAGCGGGCGCAGCACCTGGTCACGCTCCTCGAAGGTGACCTGGAACATCTTCATGTATTGCTTGAGCTGATCGGCGTCGTAGAACGCCGAGCCGTGGTCGTTATCGTCCAGGGTCGACTGGATGCGCAGCGCATTCTGGCGCAGCCATTTCTTGTACGGATGCTGGGATTTCAGACGGTTGTCGATGTCATCGGTATGCAGCACCTGTCCCGTTTCGGTGTCCACCGCCAGAATCTGGCCAGGCCCTACACGGCCCTTGGCGATGACGTCCTCCGGCTTGTAATCCCAGACGCCCACTTCGGAAGCAAGCGTGATGTAGCCGTTGGTGGTGGTCACCCAGCGAGCCGGACGCAAGCCGTTGCGGTCGAGCAGGCAGACCGCATGACGGCCGTCGGTAAGCACGACGCCAGCCGGACCATCCCACGGCTCCATATGCATGGAGTTGAATTCGTAGAAGGCACGCAGGTCGGGGTCCATGGTCTCGACGTTCTGCCAGGCCGGCGGAATGATCATGCGCAGGCCGCGGAACAAATCCATACCGCCTGTGACCAACAGCTCCAGCATGTTATCCATGCTCGAGGAGTCCGAGCCGGTGCGGTTCACCAGCGGATCGAGGCTTTCCAGGTTCGGCAGCAGCTCATTGGCAAACTTCAGGCGGCGCGCCTGGGCCCAGTTGCGGTTACCGGTGATGGTGTTGATTTCGCCGTTGTGGGCGAGGAAGCGGAACGGCTGGGCAAGCGGCCATTGCGGCATCGTGTTGGTGGAAAAGCGCTGGTGGAATACACAAATGGCAGTCGCCAGGCGCTCGTCGCCGAGATCGGGATAAAACTGCGCCAGGTCGGCGGGCATCATCAGGCCTTTGTAGATGATGTCCTTGTCCGAGAGGCTGCAGACATAGAATTCCCTGTCGCCAGCCAATGCCACTTCGGCACGTCGGCGAGCGAAGAACAGTTTGATTCCGAACTCGCGCTCGGACAGGCCTTCAGCCGAGACGAACACCTGTTCGATGCGGGGCAGGCGCTCCAGTGCCAGACGACCCAACACTGTGGTATCGACCGGGACCTCGCGCCAGCCGACCAGCGTCAGACCCTGAGCCGCAATCTCTTCGTTGAGCTGCGCGCGCGCCGCATCGGCCTTGGTCGCATCCTGGCTGAGAAAGATCATGCCGACCGCGTAGAGCGCCGGCAGGTCGGCTTCGAAATGTTGCCGGGCCATGGCGCGCAGGAAGGCGTCGGGCTTTTGCATCAGCAGGCCACAGCCGTCACCGGTCTTGCCGTCGGCGTTGATTCCACCTCGGTGCGTCATGCAGGTGAGCGATTGAATAGCGGTCTGAAGCAGGTGATGGCTTGCCTCGCCCTGCATGTGGGCGATCAGACCGAAGCCGCAGTTATCCTTGAACTCTTCAGGACGAAACAGACCTGCTCTCATAGGCACTCCACCAGCTAAATGCGTTGTAAATCAACCCCTTATTGACGGCGCACAGAACCGCCCCGTCATACACGTGGGCAAAAGGGGGAGCAGTTTACAAAGCCCGGTAGAACGACACAATTTTATTTTTGCAAGCCCCAAAAAGGTGCGTTGCGCACCTTTTTGGGGCGATTCTTAGCGAGCCTGAACCATTTCCTGCTGGACGCTGGCGAAACTCCGCGCCCAGGGCTTGCCGGCGCGCAACGACGCCGGGAGGGCCTTGATGGCCTCCAGCGCTGCATTGCGACTGGCATAGCTGCCCTGCGTGATGACATAGAGCGGCTTGCCCTCATGCTGCTTGACGAAATACCTATAGCCCGCGCCGTGCTGTTTGACCAGCGCCTCGGCATTGCTCCGGTTTCGCGTACCCAGCACCTGCACCAGATAATTCGTCTTGGGTTGGCTGGCGTACCAGTTCGCCGTCGACGCCGCTGCGCCAGGCGCGGCAGCGGCTTGCCGAGCGGGTTCGCGAGGTGCCTCGACCGCGGGAGCCGTCACGACTGCCGGAGGCTGAACCGCCGGTGCCGGAGGGGCCGCGGGCTCAGCCGGCGCGCGATCGGCCTCATTGCCGGGTTCGGCACGGGTCACCGGCTCTTGCTCGATGAGCATGGGCGACTCTTCAGCCTCCGCACTGCCGGCCGCAGCGAGGGGCTCCCTGATCAGCGGTTGCTCTGGCTGAGGCTGCGCAAGATCGGGCGAAGCGGCCTCGTTTTCGCCGGCTCCGCCGGGCAGCGGCACCTGCGACTGGGAAGCAGCGCCCCCTGCACCGAGTGGCAGACTCGTGGTAGTAGGCGGGGGCGCTTGCTCCCCCGAATCGCGCATCAACAACGCAAGCACGACGATAACGACCACCGCGGCCAACGCCAGCAGATGCTTCATCGGCAGCGGCAGCCGCCATCCCGCCGAGCGGCGATGCCCCTTGGCATGCTGCATGGCATCGAGCAGCTCATCACGCGCCGCCTGGTTGATGGCGCCGGGCCAGCCACCGGAAACCTCATGGATACGTACGATCTGCTCTTCGCTGAGGCTATCCAGCCCGGCCCCGGCACCTTCCAGACGCAAAGCCAGGTATTCACGCGTCTCGTCTTCCTCGTAGGGCTGAAGCGCAATCACATGAAAACGCTCCTCGCCTTCGACCAGCGCCTCAAGCCGCGCCACGAGCGCCTGTTCGCCGAACAGAAAGACATGGGGTCGGCCCTGGGGGCTGCCCTGAGCCAATCGCAACAGTGTCTCCACGGCGGCCCCGGTAAGCCGCTCGGCATCATCGACCAGCAGGTAGACTTCCTGCCCGGTGAGCGCCAACTGGATGATCTGCGCCATGATCGAATCGAAATCGGTGCGCTGACTGCCAAGCGCCTGGGCGACCTGCTGAAGCAGGGCGCTGGAGTCGAGGGTGTCCTGCGGTGAAACGATCACGCTCTGGACAGCCTGCTTGTTGCTACTGGCAACGAGCGCCTGGCGCACGAGCGTCTTGCCACTGCCCTCGGGACCCGTCACGACCAGCAGAAGCTGACTGTAGCGCGCCAGATGATGCAACTGCCCCAGCACCGGCTTGCGCTGGGCGGGGAAAAACTTGAAGCCAGGCACGCGGGCAGCGAAAGGGTCATGACTGAACCCATAGTGGTTCAGGTACGAATCGTCGGCAGACAAACTGGTCATGGAAATCTCTTAGGTTCTCGACTCTTGCATAAGCGCGTCGTAATTGACGTTCAATGTGGCTTCCAACACCTCTCGAGGGAAGTCGCTCGTTAACACGGCCTCGCCCAGCCGCTTGAGCAGCACCAGCCGCAACTGCCCGTTCAGGACCTTCTTGTCGACCGCCATATGCTGGAGAAAATCCTCGGCGCGCATATTGGCAGGAGGCACTACCGGCAGACCGGCCCGCACCAATACGCGCACGGCACGGTCGCGCTCACTCGCCGTGATCCAGCCGAGGCGCCGGGACATTTCGAGCGCCATGACGGTGCCGGCCGAAACGGCCTCCCCATGTAACCAGGCACCGTAACCCTGATGGGTTTCGATGGCATGGCCGAAGGTGTGCCCCAGATTGAGGGTCGCGCGAACGCCTGACTCCCGCTCATCCGCACCGACCACCCGCGCCTTGGCCGCGCAGGATCGCCGTATCGCCTCGGTAAGCGCTGCCTGGTCCAGTGCGCGGAGCTTGTCGACATTCGCTTCCAGCCAACCCAGGAAGGGCTCGTCGCAGATCAACCCGTACTTGATGACTTCGGCCAGGCCGGCCGAGAGTTCGCGGGCGGGCAGCGTTGTCAGCGTGGAGGTATCGATCAGCACCGCCTGCGGTTGGTAGAAAGCGCCCACCATGTTCTTGCCAAGCGGATGATTGATGCCGGTTTTGCCGCCAACCGATGAGTCGACCTGGGAAAGGAGCGTCGTCGGCACTTGGATAAAGTCGACACCGCGCTGGTAGCAGGCCGCAGCGAAACCGGCCATATCACCGATGACCCCGCCACCCAGCGCAATGATCGTGGTACCCCGGTCGTGCCTGGCCGTCAGCAACGCATCGAAGATCGACTGCAACGTCTCCCAGTTCTTGTAGGCCTCCCCATCGGGAAGGATCACCGTCGTGACAGAGTAAGCGGCGAGGCTGCGCGAAAGGCGCTCGAGGTAGAGCGGCGCAACGGTGTCGTTGGTTACGATCGCAACCTGCTTGCCACGGATATGGCGGGACAACAGCTCACCACGATCGATGAGCTGCTCGCCAATAAAGATCGGATAGCTACGCTCGCCGAGATCGACATGAAGAGTCTGCATAGGGCCCCCACGCTTAAAGGGGTCTAGGATAGCGCAGATCGCCCCTGGCTTTCACGAGGCGCCAGGGATTGGAGCCGTCCCATGATCTCCACTACCACCAACCGCGGGGGGCGCTCATCCGTCTGGACGATGATGTCCGCGACTTCTCTGTAAAGCGGATCGCGCACCGCCATCAGATTGGCAAGAATTTCGCCTGGATTGGGCTTCTGCAACAGCGGCCGGTTGCGATCGCGAGACGTGCGGTCGAGCTGCTGCTCGACCGACGTGCACAGGTAGATCACCCGCCCGCCTGCACGCAACAGCTGGCGATTATCGGGGCGCAACACGGCGCCACCACCGGTTGCCATCACGAGCCCGCGCATCTCGCACAAATCCTTGATGACAGCGTGCTCCCTTTCTCGGAAGCCCTGCTCGCCCTCTACGTCGAATATCAATGGAATGCTCGCACCCGTGCGCTGCTCGATCTCCTTGTCGGAATCCCGAAAGGGGAGACGAAGCTCCTTGGCGAGCAGACGCCCGATGGTGCTTTTACCAGCGCCCATCGGGCCGACGAGGATGATGTTTTCTACCAAATCAGCGATTCACTGCAATGGCCTGATGATTCAGGATCCTGGGCGTTAAGAATACCAGCAATTCAGATTTCGCATCCGTCACAACATCGCGGCGGAACAAACGACCTAGATACGGCACATCGCCGAGGAACGGAACCTTATCGACACTTTTTGTTTGGCTGTTCGAGAACACACCGCCGATAACCACCGTTTCTCCATCATTCACCAAGATTTTAGCATTGACCTCGTTTTTCTCGATAGGAGGGACACCATTCATCGCGTTACGGAAATCGGGCGCATCTTTGGTGACCTTTACGTCCATGATGATTCTATTGTCGGGCGTGATCTGGGGAGTAACCTCCAACGACAAGGCCGCTTCTTTGAAAGACGTGCTAGTCGCGCCGCTGGAACTTGCCTCCTGATACGGTACTTCCGTGCCTTTCAATATCTTCGCCGTCTCCTTATCTGCCGTCATGACTTTCGGCTGGGACACAACCTCACCGTTGCCAGTCTTCTCCATTGCGGACAGCTGAAGGTCAAGCAGTACGTGGTCCGAGATAAAACCAATTCCGAATCCGGAAGTGCTGCCTAGCACTCCCATATCGACAAATGGGACCGGAGCAACACCATCTTCCAGTGTAAAATTGCCAACTGTATCTGTGCCTGGGAGCCTTACAACCCCATCGTCATCTATGGACCTGGCCCCATCTTTTCCGTACGCGCTCCATTGATCTCCTACGTAGTTGCCTCCCCAACGAACCCCGAGCGCCTTATCGTAATCGACGTTTGCTTCGACGATGCGAGCCTCAATCATCACCTGCCTAACCGGGATGTCCAATTGAGCAACGATGCGACGTAACTCATCCAAACGGTCCTGCGTCTGGTAGGCAATGATGTTATTGGTACGCTCATCAACCGCTATCGAGCCACGTTCTGCAGTCTGAGCGTCCACGGCGGTCACCGACTGGAACAGCTTGGCGATATCCGTCGCCTTGGCGTAGTTGACCTGCACGACCTCGCGCCGCAGGGGCGCCAGTTCGGCGATCTGACGCTGCGACTCCAGCTCCTGGCGCTCCCGTGCAGCGATCTCGTCAGCCGGGGCGACCAGCAGGACGTTGCCAACCTGGCGCTTGTCGAGCCCTTTGGTTTTCAACACCAGATCGAGCGCCTGATCCCAGGGCACGTTCTGCAAGCGCAGCGTGATGTTGCCCTGGACCGTGTCACTGGCGACGAGGTTGAGGTCGGTAAAATCGGCGATCAACTGCAGAACGGAGCGAACGTCGATGTCCTGAAAGTTCAGCGACAGCTTCTCCCCCGAGTAGGTGAAATGCTCGGCTTTGCGCTTCTCCGCGTCGGCTTCGCTGAGCGGCTTGACGCTGATCGTGAGCTTGTCGTCGGTCTGGTACGCAAGGTAGTCGTAACGCCCGCTAGGTTCGATGGCGATACTCGCGCCATCGGCCTTGCTGCTCGAGTCGACGAATTTGACCGGGGTCGCGAAATCCTGCACGTCAAGCCGGACGCGTAGTGATTCCGGCAGCTGGGTCTTGGCGAAGGACACCCGAATCTTTCCGCCCTGCTCCTCGATATTCGGACTGATTGACGGGTCCGACAGCGTAATCACGACGTTACCGGCCCCATCGTCCCCGCGGCGAAAATCGATGTTGCTGATCGACTTGCCCGCCGCCAACGAGGCGACCGGCGCCGCCTTGCTCACGGGCGCGACCGGCGTGGCCGTGACGGCAGAGGACGGGGCGCCGCTTTCGCCGAGCACGACGAATACGTTGCTGCCGTCAACCCGGGTCGAATAGGGAACGAGCGAGGTGAGGTTGACGATGAGTCGGGTGCGCCCCTGGGCCTCGACTACCGTCACACTCCGCGCATTGCCGACGCCGAGCTCGTGATTCTTCGATGCCAGCTTGCTGGAGACGCCTGGCAGATCGAGCGCGATGCGAGCGGGCTGGTCGAGTGTATAGCCGCGCGGAGCCGGTACGGGCTCGTCGAAGGCCAGCTTCAGCTCTACGCGGTCGCCGGGCAGCGACGCGATGTCGAGTGAGTTCAGATTCGCCGCCAGCAACGCAGGCGAAACAATTGCCGCGAGCAGGGACAAGCCGAGACGAGAGAGCGTGGTATTCATAAAAGGCTTCCGTTGTGCAGACCGGTATAGGTTTTCCATTTTTGCCATGACTCAGGAGCGCTCTTTCAAGGTCAGGCTGCGCGGGCGCTCAAGCCACCCACCCTCTCCGTCCGGAACGATTTCAAGCACATCCACCTCAGCCTCGCTGATTTCAACGATACGGCCGTGGTTGCGCCCCAGATAGTCACCGACCTTGACTCGGTGAACCCCGTCGCCGCCTTTGATCAAGGCGTACTTACCCGCATCATTGGTCAGCGTGCCGACCATGACGAAGTTTTCGATGTTGAACTGCTCGAGGAACTGCTTGATGCGTGCATCGTCAGGCCGGATATCCTTCGAGCCCTTCTGCCGCTGGGCAAGATCGATCTTCATCGGCGGCTGGAAGGGGTGGCGCAGCGATGCCGCGCTGTACGTGAAAGCCTCGTAGGGCAGGAATGCCGGCAGTGGCTCGATCGAACCTTTCGGTTTGGCTCGCACTTCATCCATGTAGGCACGCAGATCCTCGAAGTCTCCACTGGCACCACATCCACTCAGCAGGACCAGGCCCATGCCCAGCGCGATAAGTCGGGCTCCATTCATTTCTGCAGCCCCTTGTCGTTGTAACGATACGTCTTGGCCAGGATGCTCATGTGCAGCTTGGAGGATGAATCCTTGCTCTGAGGCTTTATCTCGAAGTCGTGCAGGGTGACGATTCGCGGCAGGCTCGATACGCCACTGACGAAGGTCGCCAGGTCGTGATAACCGCCAACTACCTTGATCTGTATCGGCAGCTCGATATAGAACTGTTGAGTCACTTCCGGCTGCAGCTTGATTTCTTCGAACTCGAGCCCGCTGCCCAGACCGGTGCGGGTGATGTCCTCAAGCAAGCCCGGCACCTCGGTGTCGCTCGGCAGCTGGCGCAGCAGAGCACCGAAGGAGGCCTCCATCTCGACCATCTGCGCCTTGTACGCCTCGAGGTTCGCCGCCTGGAATGCCTTCGTGGAGAATTGCTGCTTGAGGGTTTCTTCCTGCGCTCTCTGCTGGTCCAGGCTGGCCTGTATATCGCTGAGGTAGAAGTAGTACCCACCGCCGAGCACCAGGACCATGAGCAGTATCGCGGCGATCACTTTCACCGCGGCGGGCCAGGAGCCCAGGTTGTTCATGTCCAGGTCGCTCAGATCGACGCTGCGCAGGCTCTCGAGGGAGTTCGCCAGGCTCATGGCTTATCTCCTTCCACTACCGCCGCTGGCTGCGTCTGCTGCACCGTCAGCTGGAACACGTTTTCCTGGTCGACCGCACCCGCCGTGACAGCCTTCACTTCGTTCAGATTCGGCGCTTCCAGCCATTCAGAACCATCGAGGTTGCGCATCAGGTTAGAGACCCGGTTATTGGATTCGGCACCGCCCACGATGGCGATGTTCTTGCCGGTCATTTTCAGATCGGTGAAATACACGCCGTCCGGGAGCGTACGCACCAGCTGATCGAAAACCCTGCCGATGATCGGCCGGTTGCCCTGCAGGTCCTGAATGATCTTCATACGCTCGAGCAATTGCTGCCGACGCTCTCGCAGTTCCTTGATTTCGGATATCCGCGCGTCCAGCACGGCAATCTCCTTGCGGATGAAATCGTTACGCGCGTTCTGCCGCTCAATGGCGTGGGTAAAATACTGGTCTGCGAGAAACAGCAAGCCCACCGCCAGCACGGCCACCCCGGCAAGCGACACCAGAAAGCGCTGCTTGCGCTCCTCGCGAAGCTGCTCGCGCCAGGGTAATAGGTTGATCCGGGCCATCAGTCGAAACTCCTCAAGGCCAATCCGCAGGCAATCATCAGAGATGGCGCATCGCTGGCGAGGGCGCCAGCGTTGACCTTGCTACTCAAGGCCATATCGGCAAACGGGTTGGCGACTAGAGTCTGGGTGCCGATTTTCTGCTGAATCAACCGGTCGAGCCCGGGAATGGAAGCCGTGCCGCCAGCCAGGAGAATGTAATCGACGTCGTGAAACTGCCCGGCCGCAAAGAAGAACTGGAGCGAGCGCGACACCTGCTGGACGACGGCTTCCTTGAACGGTTGCAACACTTCGCTGTCATAGTCATCCGGGAGGCCTCCCTGTTTTTTGGCGAGGCCGGCCTCTTCCATCGACAAGCCGTAACGACGCTGGATCTCCTCGGTCAGCTGGCGCCCGCCGAACAGCTGCTCCCGCGTATAGATAGTGCGACCGTTGTGCAGCACGCTGAGCGTGGTCATGGTCGCACCGATATCGACAAGCGCGACGGTCAGCTCATCGTGGCCCGCGCCCAGCTGGGGCGCCAACAGGCCGAACGAACGTTCGAGCGCATACGCCTCGACGTCCACGACCTTGGCCGTCAGTCCGGCCAGCGCGAGAGCCGCCTCGCGAATTTCGACGTTCTCCTTGCGGCACGCCGCCAGCAGCACCTCGACCCGTCCCGGAGCGCGGGCGGCCGGGCCCTGTACTTCGAAGTCGATAGCCACTTCTTCCAGCGGATAGGGAATGTACTGGTCAGCCTCGATCTTCAGCTGGTTTTCCAGGTCATCGTCGCCAAGCCCGGCATCCATCTCGATGCTTTTGGTGATGACCGCCGAACCGGAAACCGCGACGGCGGCGGACTTGACGCCTGTCTTCGCCTTGGCCAGCAGCCGAGACAGCGCCTGCCCCACACCCTCCAGTTCGGCGATGTTCTTCTCCACCACCGCGTTCGGCGGAAGCGGCTCGACAGCAAAAGACTCAACCCGATACCGAGCGCCTGAGCGGCTTAATTCGAGTAGCTTGACGGATGTCGAACTGATGTCGATCCCAAGCAGCGTGTTCGCTTTCTTAGTGAAGAGCCCTAGCACGGCCGATTTCCTATCTTTATCCGCTACTTACGGATTAATTATGTATGTCCGCATTAGATAACAGCCTTGACAGAAGCGCAAATGGCTCCCCAGCAAAAAAACCGCTTATAATGTGAACGGTTTTTCCTTTCAGCACCGTCTACGGCTTACACCTCATTCCCCATCCTGGATTCAACGAACCCCGATGCGTTTTCTGAAGTTTTTCCTATGGTCGTGCCTGGCTATTTTTTGCGGACTTTTACTCAGTCTCAGCGGCGCGTTTCTGTACCTCAGCCCCAACCTGCCGTCGGTTGAATCGCTACGCAGCATACAGCTCCAGATACCGCTGCGCGTCTACAGCAATGACAACAAGCTGATCGCTGAATATGGCGAAATGCGCCGCTCCCCTATCGGCTTCGACGAAATACCGAAGGATTTCATCGCCGCCCTGCTGGCCGCCGAAGACGATAACTTCGCCAATCATTATGGCGTCGATGTTTCCAGCCTGATGCGCGCTGCCACGCAATTATTGAAGACCGGCCATATTCAGACCGGCGGCAGTACCATCACCATGCAGGTGGCGAAGAACTACTTCCTGACCAGCGAACGAAGTTTTTCACGCAAGATCAATGAAATCCTTCTCGCCCTCCAGATCGAACGGGAACTGAGCAAGGACGAGATCCTGGAGCTCTACGTCAACAAGATTTACCTGGGCAATCGGTCGTACGGGATCGAAGCGGCCGCCCATGTCTATTACGGCAAATCCATCAGCGAGCTGAGCCTCGCGCAGATGGCCATGATCGCGGGCCTGCCCAAGGCGCCGTCTGCATTCAACCCGCTGGCGAACCCGGAGCGGGCCAAGGAAAGACGCGACTGGATTCTCGGACGCATGTACCGGCTCGGGAAGATCGACGAGGCCCGCTATCAGCAAGCCTTGGCGGAAACCGTCGACGCGTCCTATCACGGCGCTTCGCCGGAACTCGACGCACCTTATATAGCCGAGATGGCTCGCGCCGAAATGGTTGGGCGTTTCGGCAGTGCGGCCTATACCGACGGATTCCGCGTCTACACCACCACGACCAGCGCGCGCCAGATCGCCGCAAACCAGGCGCTCACCGAGGGCTTGATCGAATATGATCAACGTCACGGCTACCGTGGCCCCGAGGGCCGGCTTGCGGGCACTGACCGGGAAGAGTGGCTCAAGCAGCTTGGCAACTACCGAGGCCAGTCCGGCTTGCTACCGGCCGTCGTCAGCGCCGTCGGCCAGGATTCGATCATGGCCCTGCTGCGCGACGGCAGCGAACACAGCATCGGCTGGGAAAGCATGAAATGGGCTCGCCCGTTCATCAACACCAATAGCCTGGGCCCACAGCCCAGGGCTCCATCGGACGTGGTGAAGACCGGAGACGTGATTCGCGTCCGCATCATCGATGACGAAACACTGTTCAGCCAGGTACCACAGGCGCAGGGCGCGCTGGTATCCCTTGATCCACTCGATGGTTCCATCGAAGCGCTGACCGGCGGTTTTTCGTTCGGGCAAAGCAACTACAACCGCGCCATCCAGGCCAAACGCCAACCCGGCTCGAGCTTCAAGCCTTTCGTCTACAGCGCTGCGCTGGATGCGGGGTTCACGCCCGCCACGCTGGTCAACGACTCCCCCATCGTCTTCGTCGAAGAAGGGCTGGACCGTGTCTGGCGCCCCAAGAACGACAACAACACCTTCCTCGGCCCGATCCGTCTGCGCGAGGCGCTTTACAAGTCGCGCAACCTTGTCTCGATCCGCCTGCTGCAGACACTGGGTCTTCCGTACACCCTGGACTACATCAAGCGTTTCGGATTCAAAGCCGAGGACCTGCCTGCGAACCTGTCGCTGGCGCTCGGCACGGCAACCCTGACCCCGATGGAAATCGCGACCGGCTGGACCGCTTTCGCCAACGGCGGCTACAAGATCGAACCGTACCTGATCGAGCGCATCGAGGATCGAGACGGCAAACGGGTGTTCGAGGCGAATCCGGCGCGCGTACCCACGCATGACCGAGCCTCTGCAGACGAGCAGCAAGCGGCGCTAAGTTATGCCCGCAGCGACACGCTGCTGACAGACGATGCGGGCGCAGCCAGCCAGCAACCGGTCCAGGCCGAACAGGTCATTGACGAGCGCACCGCGTACATCATGACCAGCATGCTGCAGGACGTCATCAAGCGCGGCACGGGTCGTAAAGCCCTGGCGATGGGTCGCGCCGATATCGCCGGAAAGACCGGCACCACCAACGAGTCCAAGGACAGCTGGTTCTCAGGGTACAACGCCGACATAGTCACCACCGTCTGGGCCGGCTTCGACCAGCCCCAGAGCCTCGGACGACGCGAATATGGCGGAACCGTCGCGCTGCCCATCTGGATGAAGTACATGAGTTCAGTACTGGAGGGCATGCCCGAGCATGCGCCCGCCGAACCCGAAGGCATCCTGACACTGCGCATCGACCCGAGAAGTGGTCGGGCGGCCGCGCCGGGCACACCCGATGCCTACTTCGAAATCTTTCGAAGCGAAGATTCGCCACCGGGGATGGACGACGAACTGGCTCCAGGCGCGCTGCTGCCTGACAGCCCGCTACCGGCGTCCGAAGCGGCCCCGATCGATCTGTTCTAAGCCGGTTCGCCGGCAGCCGATCGCAAAACGACGCACCCTGACGACCCGCTCACCAGCTCACCGTTCACCATAAAAAACCCCAGCCTAGGCTGGGGTTTTTGCGTGCCGCAGGCCCTGCGCAGCAGGGCCATTCGATCAGCCGTTGAACACGTCATCGACCGACTTGAGCGGGTAGTTCGACGGGTACGGCAGCGTCGCGACGCCACTTTCGATCGCCGCCTTGGCGACCGCGTCCGAGACAAGCGTGATCAAGCGCGGATCCATCGGCTTCGGAATGATGTATTCACTACCGAATTGCAACTGCTCAACGCCATACGCGGCGGCCACTTCAGCCGGAACCGGCAGCTTGGCCAGGTCGCGCAGCGCCAGCGCCGCAGCGATCTTCATTTCTTCATTGATGCGCGATGCACGAACGTCCAGCGCTCCGCGGAAAATGAACGGGAAGCCCAGCACGTTGTTGACCTGGTTCGGGTAGTCCGAGCGGCCAGTGGCCATGATCACGTCAGAGCGCGTAGCGTGGGCGAGCTCAGGGCTGATCTCCGGGTCAGGGTTCGAGCACGCAAAGACGACCGGGTTCGCCGCCATGCGCTTGAGGCCTTCGGCGCTCAGGAGATTGGCACCGGACAGCCCGACGAACACATCGGCGCCATCAAGCGCGTCATCCAGCGTCCGACGGTCAGTCTCGTGCGCGAAAATCGCCTTGTATTGGTTCAGATCGTCGCGACCGGCATGGATGACGCCCTTGCGATCGATCATGAAGATGTTCTCGATCTTCGCCCCCATGCTGACCAGCAGCTTCATGCAGGAGGTCGCCGCAGCACCGGCGCCGAGACAGACGATCTTCGCCTGTTCCAGTGTCTTGCCAGCGATTTCCAGCGCATTGAGCATGCCCGCCGCGGTAACGATAGCGGTGCCGTGCTGGTCATCGTGGAATACCGGGATGTCGCATTGTTCGATCAAGGCCCGCTCGATTTCGAAGCACTCGGGCGCCTTGATGTCTTCCAGATTGATTCCGCCGAACGTGATGGAAATCCGCTTGACGGTATCGATGAAGGCCTGGGGGCTTTCCGCATCGACTTCGATATCGAACACGTCGACGCCGGCAAAGCGCTTGAACAGCACACCCTTGCCTTCCATGACCGGCTTGGATGCCAGCGGCCCGAGGTTGCCCAGGCCAAGGATGGCCGTGCCATCGGAAATAACCGCAACCAGGTTGCCTTTACCGGTGTATCGGTAAGCCAGTTCCGGATCACGACCGATTTCTCGAACCGGCTCCGCTACGCCTGGGCTGTAAGCCAGCGACAAATCACGGGCAGTGGAGGTGGGCTTGGTCAGCTCAACGCTCAGCTTTCCCGGACGAGGCTGGGAATGATAGTCGAGAGCGGCAGTTTTCAGGTCAGTCATGAGGCATTCCGCTTATTTTACTGGGACAGACAGGGGGCCGAGCATACGCCAAGACCCAGCGCCGTCACAAGCCAATGGAAAAGCTGACTGTCAAGGGCTGGCTCTACGACTTTAAGCTGACAGGCGCAGCCCCTTCATCGCAGCCACCCAGGCAGGGTCCGGGCGCCCGATCAAGGCAGCGGAACAAGCATCGAGGGGTGCGTTATTCTCAACAGCCAGCGAGCCTGTCGCGATCCGTCCACACGCCCCTTGCGATCGACTACCCACCCTCTCGCCTCGACCTGCTTGCCCGGCAGGTCCGACAGCGAATCGCCAAATGCCGCAACGGCCTCACGCGGAACCTGAAGCACCAGCGAGCCATCCAGCTCCAGCCAGACGCCGCCCCGATTGCTGTCCAGCCGATCGACCCGCGCCCTGACCAGAGCAAAGCCACCGCGGCGCAGGCCCTCGGCCGAGATTACCGGCGGTTGTCGCCAGACCCCCTTGTTGGCCAGCCGCGCCTGAAGCTCTACCGCGCGATGGCAGTCGACCAAGGAGGTGTTCGGCGCGATGGCGACAAAGAATCCCAGCCCCTCGGCCAGCAGGACAGACTCAAGGTTTTCACCTTGTGCGCCATCGGCATGAGCAAGCAAGCGGCCGTAATGATCGTTCGGCTGCTGGCCGAGACGCAGTCCTACGCGCCCGCCGCTGGCGTTCACCAGTGCCTGCAGGCGACGCTTGGCCGCCTCCGCATAGGGCTCGGCACTGCGGCCCTTGCGGCCCACTTCGGGGGCATTGACGCCGATGAGCCGCACGCTGCGCCCGTCGGTCAGGCGAAAGGTATCGCCATCGACGACCGCTGCCACCCTGACGGGCAACAGGGGCCCGGCAGTCGGGCAAAGCGCCTGTACTTCAAGGCTGAATACAGCGAAAACGAAAAAGGCGCCCACGCGGGACGCCTTTTTCAGATGCTCGGAAAACCTCATGGGGTTCCCGTCGCGGCGACTGCTTACTTGGCGCCGAACACACCGAAACGCTGCTTGAAGCGGTCGATACGGCCGCCGGTATCCAGCACTTTCTGCTTGCCGGTGTAGAACGGGTGGCATTCAGAGCAAACGTCGATGCTCAGGTTCTTGGCCAGCGTGGAGCGGGTCTTGATGACGTTGCCGCAGCTGCAAGTGGCTTCGATTTCAACGTAGTTAGGATGGATATCGGCTTTCATGGAAAAATCCTCTAGGACTTGTGCCGCCACCCGACCCTATGTCGAGTACCGCACGGAAGGGCGCGAATAATACCAGAGCCCTGTTGCGATGCAAGGGCAGCTGATCGCCCCGCGCCAGGCCGCCGTGCCTGCGCAGGACATCCGACGGCCCGCGCGCGCGCCCGGTGAGTCGCCCAGACCTGCTGCGGTGTCGGATCGTTTACCATCAGCGCTCGTTGCCAAGGACTTCCGCGTGTCCCAACCCATACTTCGCCTCGCCCTGCCTTCACCGCTGCGCAGACTCTTCGATTACCTGCCGCCGGTCGGCATTCCCTACGCGGCGTTGCAGCCCGGTATGCGCCTGCGGGTTCCATTCGGTCGGCGTGAAATCGTCGGAATCCTGGTGGAGACCGCCAGCCACAGCGAGGTGCCCGCCGCCAAGCTCAAGCCGGCCCTGGAGTTGTTGGATACGCACGCCCCGCTACCGCCGCCCTTGTTCAAGCTGTGCCTGTGGACCGCCCAGTATTACCAGCACAGCCTCGGCGACACGCTCAGTTGGGCGTTGCCGGTCCTGTTGCGCCAGGGCGAGCCCGCCGAGGCCAGGCAGGAGCGCTTCTGGCATGCAGCCAAAGGCGCACGACCGGAAGACCCCCGGCTCGCCCGCGCACCCCGCCAGCGCGAGGCACTGAAGACCATCGCTCAGCATCCGCATGGGGTCGCGCACGCCTTGCTGACCCAGCTGCAGCTGAGCAAGGACAGCCTCGACCAGCTGCTGCAAAAAGGGCTGCTGCGCGTCGAAACCCGGCGCAGCCATCAGACTCAGCGCCACCAGGGCAGCTGGCTGCTGCAGCCGGAACTGCCATTGAATCAGGAACAGCGCGCCGCCTTCGAAGCCATTCGCGCAGGCCTGGACGGCTTCCAGACATTCCTGCTGGCCGGCGTCACCGGCAGCGGCAAGACCGAAGTCTATCTGCAGTTGATCCACCACGTACTCGAAGCCGGGAAGCAGGCGCTGGTGCTGATTCCCGAGATCAACCTCGGCCCGCAGACCCTGGCGCGCTTCGAGAAACGGTTCAACGCCCGTATCGCCCTGCTGCACTCCAACGTCAATGACCGCGAGCGCCTGGACGCCTGGCTGGCAGCCAGAGACGGCGAAGCGGACATCGTCATCGGCACCCGTTCAGCGCTTTTCACGCCGATGAAAAACCCAGGGCTGATCATTCTCGACGAGGAGCATGACGCCTCCTATAAACAGCAGGAGGGCCTGCGCTATCACGCCCGGGACTTGGCGGTCGTCAGGGCGCGCCAGGAAAACCTGCCGATTCTGTTGGGCTCGGCAACGCCATCGCTGGAAAGCCTGCACAACGCGCACATTGGGCGCTATGCGCTGCTGAAACTGACCCAGCGTGCCGGCGGAGCGCAGGCTCCGCGGTTTCTGCGCCTGGATGTGAAGAGCCGCCCGCTGGACTCGGGCATTTCCGGCCCACTGCAGCAAGCCATGGCGCAGACGCTCGCTGCCGGGCAGCAGGTGCTGGTGTTTCTGAACCGCCGCGGCTTCGCGCCTTCGCTGCTGTGCCATGATTGCGGCTGGCTCAGCCAATGTCCGCGCTGCGACGCCCGGATGACCCTCCACCAGCGCCACAACGAGCTGCGCTGCCACCACTGCGGTCATGCCGAACGCCCACCGAGAAGCTGCCCCGAATGCAACAAACTCGACCTGCGCCCCGTCGGTGCCGGGACCGAACGCGCGGAAGAGCGCCTGGGCATTCTCTTCCCGGATTACCCGGTGCTGCGCATCGACCGCGACAGCACCTCACGCAAGGGCTCGATGGAGCAACTGCTGGCCACCATCAACCGCGGCGAACCCTGCCTGCTGGTCGGCACGCAGATGCTCGCCAAGGGCCACCATTTCCCACGCGTGACGCTGGTCGCGATCCTCGATGCCGACGGCGGCCTGTTCTCCGCGGACTTTCGGGCGAGCGAGCGAATGGCGCAGTTGATCGTACAGGTGGCCGGCCGCGCAGGCCGTGCCGAGGAACCCGGCAAAGTCATCATCCAGACTCACCTGGCCGACCATCCGCTGCTGGTTCAATTGACCGAGCAAGGCTATTTCGCCTTTGCCGACCAGGCGCTGAGCGAGCGCCGCGCCGCGGGCCTGCCACCGTTCAGCCATCTAGCCCTGCTACGCGCCGAAGCGGCAAAGCCCGGCCAGGCTGAAGACTTTCTCGACCAGGCCTGCAGCCAGGCGGAGTTCCTGATGAGCGAACTCGGACTCAGCGGCGTCGAGCTGCTCGGCCCCGTGCCCGCGCCGATGGAACGCCGTGCCGGGCGCTTTCGGGCGCAGCTGCTGCTCCAGGCCAACGCCCGCGCGCCCTTGCACAAGCTGATGAGCGCATGGTTGCCGCAGATAGAAGCACTTCCGGGCAGCCGAACGGTGCGCTGG
The DNA here is from genome assembly GCF_009789555.1 of Stutzerimonas stutzeri. Classification (NCBI taxonomy): domain Bacteria; kingdom Pseudomonadati; phylum Pseudomonadota; class Gammaproteobacteria; order Pseudomonadales; family Pseudomonadaceae; genus Stutzerimonas; species Stutzerimonas stutzeri. Next base: position 1,263,386 of record NZ_CP046902.1, on the reverse strand, counting down.
TCGCTGGATGTTGATCCGATCGACCTGTTCTGACAGGGACGAATTCGGGCGCAGCCTGCAACTAAGCGCCTTAAGCCTTGAAGGTTCGCCCCTCGGACCACGATAATGTCCAGTTTTCGACCAAAGCCTTCGGGCCGACCGAGCTAACGATGAAAGACAGCATTCGCCATCTGATCCAGCAAGCCCTGACCCGCCTCGCCGCTGAAGGCGTGCTGCCCGAAGGGTTGAGTCCGACCATTCAGGTGGAGAACTCCCGCGACAAGACTCACGGTGATTTCGCCAGCAATATCGCCATGATGCTGGCCAAGCCTGCCGGGATGAAGCCCCGCGAGCTCGCACAGAAGCTCATCGAGGCGCTGCCGGCCGACCCCGGCGTCAGCAAGGTGGAAATCGCCGGACCGGGCTTTCTCAACTTTTTCCAGAACAGCGCCGCGCTGGCCCAGCGCCTCGACGCTGCGCTTGCCGACCCTCACCTGTGCGTAAGCAAGGCAAGCCCGAAGCAACGCGTCGTGATCGACCTGTCTTCGCCGAACCTGGCCAAGGAAATGCACGTCGGTCACCTGCGCTCGACCATCATCGGCGATGCCGTCGCGCGGGTGCTGGAGTATCTCGGCGATGAGGTGATCCGGCAGAACCACGTGGGCGACTGGGGCACCCAGTTCGGCATGCTGCTCGCCTATCTGGAGGAGAATCCCGCCGCTGCCGAAAGCGAGCTGTCCGACCTCGAGCAGTTCTATCGTGCGGCCAAGCAGCGCTTCGACGACTCCGCCGAGTTCGCCGATCGAGCCCGCGAACTGGTGGTGAAACTGCAAGCAGGCGATGCCGACTGCCTGCGTCTGTGGACCCGTTTCAACGAGATCTCCCTGTCACACTGCCAGAAGGTCTACGACCGCCTCAACGTCAAGTTGACGCCGGACGACGTCAAGGGCGAGAGCGCCTACAACGGCGAACTGGGTGACATCGTCGAATCGCTCAAGGCCAAGGGCATGCTGAGCGAAAGCAACGGCGCCCAGTGCGTATTTCTCGATGCGTTCAGCAATGCCGAAGGCAATCCTCTACCTGTGATCGTTCAGAAAGCCGGCGGCGGCTATCTGTATGCGACCACCGATCTGGCGTCCATGCGCTATCGCAGCCAGCAACTCAAAGCCGATCGTGCCTTGTATTTCGTCGATCAGCGTCAGGCCCTGCATTTCCAGATGGCGTTCGAGGTCGCGCGCCGCGCCGGCTTCGTGCACAGCTCGATGCAGCTCGAACACATGGGCTTCGGCACCATGAACGGCGCCGATGGTCGACCGTTCAAGACCCGCGACGGCGGCACGGTGAAGCTGGTCGACCTGCTCGACGAAGCCGAACAACGCGCCTACAGCCTGGTCAAGGGCAAGAACCCCGATCTGGACGAAGCGGAACTGCGGCGGATCGCGCGCGCCGTAGGCATTGGCGCCGTGAAATACGCGGACCTGTCCAAGCACCGCACCAGCGATTACAGCTTCAATTTCGAACAGATGCTCAGCTTCGAAGGCAACACCGCGCCCTACCTGCTTTACGCCTACACACGCGTGGCCAGCGTATTTCGCAAGCTCGGCACCGGCATGGACGGGCTCGCAGGCGAGATAAGACTCGAAGCCGAACAGGAACAAGCGCTGGGCGCCAAGCTCGCCCAATTCGGCGAAGTGCTCAACGGCGTCGGGGAAAAGGGCGTCCCGCATCTGCTGTGCAGCTATTTGTACGATCTGGCCGGCCTGTTCTCGAGCTTCTACGAGCACTGCCCGATACTCACCGCCGAAAGCGAAACCGTGAAGCAGAGCCGCCTGCGCCTGGCCGCTCTGACGGGCAAGACTCTCAAGCAGGGTCTGGAGCTGCTCGGCCTGGAAACGCTGGAGCGGATGTAAGTGGCCACCCGAAAAAAACCCGCACCGAAGCGTGGCGCGAGCCGCTACCAGGCGCCCGCGAAGAAGCCCGTACCCGGCTGGGTCTGGCTGGTTTGCGGGCTGGTCATCGGCGGCTTCATCATGTTCCTGATGAATCTCGAACCTGGCGGGGACGAGATCAAGCGCGCCAAGGACACCCCCAAGCCCAAGGAGCAACCGAAGCGTCCTGCACCGACAACCGGGCAACCGGTGAAACCGAAATACGACTTCTACACCCTGCTGCCTGAGTCGGAAGTGATTCTGCCGCCCGAAGCGCCGAAGCCGGAGCAGGCGCCCAAACCCGTCACGCCCGAGGAGGCCGCGAAGATCGACGCCGCGCGCGCCGAAGCGGCGCTGAACGGCCAGGTACCGCCGCCTCCACCGATGGTGGCCAAGGCGCCGGCTACACAGTTCTTCCTTCAGGCCGGCTCGTTCCGCAAGCAGCCGGAAGCGGAGAGGGTCAGGGCGCAGATCATTCTGCTGGGGCAGGACGTGCGAGTCGAGAACGTTACCGTGCGCGATGAGGATTGGTACCGCGTGCTGGTCGGTCCCTTTGCCAACCGCGAGCAGCTCGGTCAGGCGCAGAAGACGCTAGCGGCCAGTGGATACAACAACCTGCTGCTGCAGCAACGCCAGGTACGCTGAACCGAAGCGCCGCGAGGGACCGCGGCGCTAGCGTTCCCGCGGCGCGTAGGCGAATACGTCGGCGCGCATCTGCGTTGCGTCCATCCCCGCCTCGACCAGCGCATCGAGCGTGCCGTAGATCATCGCTGGGGACCCGCTGGCATAGACGTGAACCGGTTTGAGATCATCGAAGTCCTCACAGACGGCTTCGTGCAACAGCCCACAGCGTCCTTGCCAACCGCAGACGTCGCTGACGATCTGATGGAGCGAAAGATTGGGCATGCGCTGCCACTCTTCCCAATGCGCGAGCCGATAAAAATCCTCGGGGCGACGCACGCCCCAGTACAGATGCACCGGATGAGCGAAGCCTTCCGCCCGGCAATGCTCGATCAGGCTGTGCATCTGAGCCATGCCGGTCCCCGCCGCGATCAGCACCAGCGGTCCATTGGGCAATTCGGCCAGATGCGTGTCGCCGAACGGCATCTGCACCGTGACCATGCCCTTGCGGCCGATGTAATCCAGCAACCCGGTCGCCGACGGCTCCCGCGCCAGCACATGCAGCTCTAGGTCTCGCCCGCTCCTGGGGGCCGAGGCCAACGAAAAGGCGCTGAACTCGCCATCTTCCCGTTCGATCAGAACGTATTGCCCGGCGTGATAGCGTGGCGTCTTGCCTGCCGGAGCACGCAATAACAGCCGAAACACGTCGCCACCGACGTCTTCGCAACTGACCAACTGGCAATTGAGGGTCCGCACCGGAAGCTCACCAGGCGCGAGAACACCGTCCCACAGCAGGACGCAATCTTCTTCAGGTTCGGCCAGGCAGGTAAATACTTCACCATGATCATGAGTTTCGCCACGCTGGCGTACTCGACCATTGACCAGCAAGGCGGCGCAGACAAGGCAGTTTCCGTTGCGACAGGCGTGTGGGCAGTCGTAGCCCAGCCGCCGGGCCGCATCGAGAATCCGCTCGCCTGGCTGGACTTCAAGCACCGCGCCAGAGGGTTGCAGCGTAACTTTCATCTATTCAAACCTGAAATAACGGCCACTGTTCATCAGTCGATGCCCAGCTCCGACCAGAGTTCGTCGACACGGCGCTTGACCGCCTCGTCCTGAACGATGGCCCGCCCCCATTCACGACTGGTTTCGCCGGGCCACTTGTGCGTGGCATCGAGCCCCATCTTGCTACCCAGCCCGGAAACCGGAGAGGCGAAGTCGAGGTAGTCGATAGGCGTGTTCTCGATCAGTACGGTATCGCGCTTGGGGTCCATGCGGGTGGTGATCGCCCAGATGACATCGTTCCAGTCACGCGCGTCGATGTCGTCATCGGTGACGATCACGAACTTGGTGTACATGAACTGGCGCAGGAAGCTCCAGACCCCCAACATGACCCGTTTGGCGTGGCCGGGGTACTGTTTCTTCATGGTGACCACCGCCATGCGGTACGAGCAACCTTCGGGTGGCAGGTAGAAGTCGGTGATCTCCGGAAACTGTTTTTGCAGGATCGGCACGAAGACCTCATTGAGCGCCACGCCGAGAATCGCTGGCTCGTCCGGCGGACGCCCGGTGTAGGTGCTGTGATAGATCGCGTCGTGTCGCCTGGTGATACGTTCGACGGTAAAGACCGGGAATCGGTCGACTTCGTTGTAGTAACCGGTGTGGTCGCCGTATGGACCTTCATCGGCCATTTCGCCAGGTTGAATGTAGCCTTCGAGAACGATTTCGGCGCCTGCCGGCACTTGCAGATCGCTACCCCGGCACTTGATCAGCTCGGTGCGGCTACCGCGCAGCAGACCGGCGAAGGCATATTCGGACAACGAATCCGGAACCGGCGTCACGGCCCCGAGAATGGTCGCAGGATCGGCGCCAAGCGCCACCGCGACGGGGTAAGGCCGGTCAGGGTATTTCTCGCACCATTCGCGAAAGTCCAGCGCGCCCCCACGATGGCTGAGCCAGCGCATGATCACCTTGTTGCGGCCGATGACCTGCTGTCGGTAGATGCCGAGGTTCTGGCGTTCCTTGTTCGGCCCCCTGGTGACGGTCAGGCCCCAGGTGATCAAAGGCCCCGCGTCGCCCGGCCAGCAGGTTTGTATGGGCAGCCTGGACAGGTCGACGCCCTCGCCTTCGACGATGACCTCCTGGCAGGGCGCATCCTTGAGCACTTTCGGCGCCATGCTGATGACCTTCCTGTAGATCGGCAGCTTGCTCCAGGCGTCCTTGAGTCCCTTCGGCGGCTCCGGCTCCTTCAGGAACGCCAGCAGCTTGCCGATTTCCCGCAGCTCCGACACTTCGTCAGCGCCCATTCCCAGCGCAACCCGCTTGGGCGTGCCGAACAGATTGCCAAGCACGGGCATGTCAAAGCCGGTCGGGTTCTCGAAGAGCAGCGCTGGCCCCTGCTTGCGCAGGGTCCGATCACAGATTTCGGTCATTTCCAGAACAGGGGATACAGCGGTCGAAACGCGCTTGAGCTCACCGCGCTGTTCCAGGCCACTGATAAAGTCGCGTAAGTCGCGATACTGCATGCTTGAGCCTCGCATGGACCGGCAAATGTCGGGGCGCAGAGTTTAGCCTTGGCACGGGCCGATTCCAAAACCTGCAGACAGACAAAGGCCGGGTTTCCCCGGCCTCGGTGGCACGACCAGACGCTTACTTGCGCTTCATCGACATGAAGAATTCTTCGTTGGTCTTGGTGTCCTTGAGCTTGTCGAGCAGGAACTCGATGGCGGCGCTCTCATCCATCGGGTGCAGCAGCTTGCGCAGGATCCAGATGCGCTGCAGCTCTTCCTCACTGGTCAACAACTCTTCGCGGCGGGTGCCCGAGCGATTGATGTTGATGGCCGGGAACACACGCTTCTCGGCGATGCGGCGATCCAGTTGCAGCTCCAGGTTGCCGGTGCCCTTGAATTCTTCGTAGATCACTTCGTCCATCTTCGAACCGGTTTCGACCAGCGCGGTGGCGAGAATCGTGAGGCTGCCGCCCTCTTCAATGTTACGCGCCGCGCCAAAGAAGCGCTTCGGCTTCTCCAAGGCATGCGCGTCGACACCGCCGGTCAGCACCTTGCCGGAACTCGGGATTACCGTGTTGTAGGCACGCGCCAGACGAGTGATGGAGTCCAGCAGGATCACCACGTCCTTCTTGTGCTCGACCAGGCGCTTGGCCTTTTCGATCACCATTTCGGCAACCTGCACGTGGCGGGTCGGCGGCTCGTCGAAGGTGGATGCGACTACTTCGCCACGCACCGTGCGCTGCATCTCGGTCACTTCTTCCGGGCGCTCGTCGATCAGCAGAACGATAAGATGGCACTCGGGGTTATTGCGGGTGATATTGCTGGCGATGTTCTGCAGCATGATGGTCTTGCCCGCTTTCGGCGGCGCAACGATCAGACCACGCTGCCCCTTGCCGATCGGCGCGCAGAGGTCGATCACACGACCGGTCAGGTCTTCGGTGGAGCCGTTGCCGGCCTCCATCGTCAGCCGCTCGTTCGGGAATAGCGGCGTCAGGTTCTCGAAGAGAATCTTGTTCTTGGCGTTTTCCGGCCGATCGAAGTTGATCGTATCGACCTTGAGCAGCGCGAAGTAACGCTCGCCTTCTTTGGGCGGGCGGATCTTGCCGACGATGGTGTCACCGGTGCGCAGGTTGAAGCGGCGGATCTGGCTCGGCGAGACATAAATGTCGTCTGGGCCGGCAAGATACGAAGAATCCGCGGAGCGCAGAAAGCCGAAGCCATCCTGGAGGATTTCCAGAACGCCATCACCGGAGATTTCCTCGCCGCTTTTGGCGTGCTTTTTCAGCAGGGAGAAAATCACGTCCTGCTTGCGCGAACGGGCCATGTTGTCGATGCCCATCTGTTCGGCCATTTCCAGCAGTTCGGTGATGGGCTTTTGCTTGAGTTCGGTCAGATTCATAGAAAGAGATCAGGAAGGATGAAGAAAGCGATTAGCTTGAGAAGCCGCGCAGCAAGAGACGAACAGGTTCGTTGTGCTTTATGAGGCGGAAGTGCGTCGGCGACGGCATGCAGAGGGCGACGGAAGAAACGTCGCGAGGCCGAATTTAGCACCGCACAGACGAAGCGTCCACCCTGCCGTTAAAAAAAGCCCCCGCATTTTGCGAGGGCTTTTGAAAAACAAACGCTTGATTCAGATGTTGCTGTCGAGAAATGCAGCCAGCTGAGACTTGGACAGGGCACCCACCTTGGTCGCTTCGACATTGCCGTTCTTGAACAGCATCAGCGTGGGAATGCCGCGCACGCCATACTTCGGCGGGGTTTCCTGATTTTCGTCAATGTTCAGCTTGCAGACTTTGAGCTTACCCTCGTAGTCCTTGGCAATCTCATCGAGCACCGGAGCGATCATTTTGCAAGGGCCACACCACTCGGCCCAGTAGTCGACCAGCACAGGGCCGTCTGCCTGGAGCACGTCCTGCTCGAAACTGCTGTCGCTGACATTGTTGATGTATTCGCTCATGGATTTTCTCCAGGGTCAAAACCGAAAGTGACGCCATCATAGCCCGGCTTGGTGCGGACCGAAAGCCGCAGCCTGTCGCCTGAATGATCGATGATTGGCAACGAAGCGCGAGCGCCATGACCGATATCCGGACGGTTCGTATGGTCGCTACGCGTTGGCGGATGCCGATGATCATGTCAGGATGTCGGGGTTTTGCACAGAGACTGCCCCATGCGCCCACCCGCCGCCGAACCCTCCCCCATGATCGCCGCCCTCGATCTCGGATCGAACAGCTTTCACATGGTCCTGGCCCGCACCAGCAATGGCGAAATGCGCATCATCGAGCGGCTCGGCGAAAAGGTCCAACTGGCCGCCGGCATAGACGAGAACCGGCTGCTCGACGGTGACGCCATGCAGCGTGGCCTCGACTGTCTGCGCCGCTTCGCGCAGTTGGTCAACCATCTGCCTCAGGGCGCGGTGCGGGTAGTGGGCACCAATGCCTTGCGCGAAGCCCGCAACCGGGCCGAGTTCATCCGCCAGGCCGAGGCGATCATCGATCATCAGGTCGAGGTGATCTCCGGCCGCGAAGAGGCACGCCTGATCTATCTCGGCGTATCGCATACCTTCCCGGCGGCCACCGGCAAACGGCTGGTGATCGACATCGGCGGTGGCAGCACCGAGTTCATCATCGGCCAGGGTTTCGATTCGCTGCTACGTGAAAGCCTGCAGATGGGCTGTGTGAGCTTCACGCAGCGATTCTTCCGGGACGGCAAGATCACCGCCGCGCGCTACGCCCAGGCCTACACCGCGGCGCGGCTGGAGTTGATGAGTATCGAGCACGGCCTTCGCCGGCTCGGCTGGCAGGACGCCGTGGGTGCCTCGGGCACCATTCGCGCCATCGGCCTGGCGATCAAGGGCGCGGGGCTGAGCAATGGCCAGGTCACCAGCGAAGGGCTTGGCTGGCTCAAGCGCAAGCTGTTCAAGCTGGGTGATGTGGACAAGCTCGACCTGGACGGCATCAAGCCGGACCGCCGCAGCATCTTCCCGGCAGGTCTGGCCATCCTCGACGCCATCTTCGACGCGCTTGAACTCACCAGCATGGCCCATTCCGAGGGTGCGTTACGCGAAGGCGTGCTCTATGACCTGATCGGCCGTCATCACCATGAAGATATCCGCGATCGCACCCTGAGCTTCCTCATGGAGCGTTATCACGTGGACACTGAACAGGCGGCACGGGTCGAAAGCAAGGCACTGGAAGCCTTCGACCAGGTGGCGTCCGATTGGAACCTGGTCGAGGACTGGCACCGTGAGTTGCTGAGCTGGGCCGCGCGAATCCACGAAGTGGGGCTGGATATCGCGCATTATCATTACCACAAGCACGGCGCCTACCTGATCGAGCACTCCGATCTTCCCGGCTTCTCCCGCCAGGATCAGCAGATGCTGGCGCTACTGGTGCGCGGCCATCGTCGCAACATTCCGCGGCAGAAGTTCGAGGAGCTGAGCGAGGACGGCGTGACGCTCACCCGGCTCTGCGTGCTGCTGCGTTTCGCGATCCTGTTCCACCACATCCGCGGCCCTCAGCAGGCGCCGGCACTGACGCTCAAAGCCGGCGAAAACAGCCTGGACGTGGCCTTTCCGAGCGGCTGGCTGGAGAAAAACCCGCTGACCCAGGCGGATTTCGCCCTCGAAGCGGAGTGGCTGAAGCGGATCGATTTCACCCTGACGGTACGCTAGGCATCGAGGCGCATCCCGCAGGCCGCGCCCGACCTGCGCTGCGGGATGCCACGGACGATCAGCGCGCCGTCGGACTGCCCAGGCGCTCCAGCAAAGTGTTCTGCACGTTACGTGGGTTCTGGTTGCCACTCGGGCTGTTGCGCACATAACTGCCATCGGGCTGCAGGACCCAGCTCTGGGTATTGTCGGTGAGAAAACCTTCCAGTTCCTTCTTCACCCGTGTCACCAGCTTCTTGCCCTCGACCGGGAAGCAGGTTTCGACGCGACGGTCCAGGTTGCGCTCCATCCAGTCGGCACTGGACAGGTAGAGCTTCTCGTCACCGCCGTTGAGGAAGTAGAAAACCCGACTGTGCTCGAGGAAGCGGCCAATGATCGAGCGCACCTGAATATTGTGCGAAACGCCGACGACACCTGGACGCAGGCAGCACATGCCCCGCACGATCAGGTCGATCCGCACGCCGGTCTGGCTGGCCTTGTACAGCGCGCGGATCATCTTCGCATCGGTCAAGGAGTTGACCTTGAGGATGATATGGGCCGGCTTGCCTTCGCTGGCGTGCTGGGTTTCCTGGGCGATCATGTCGAGCAGCGCTTTTTTCAGGGTAAACGGCGCATGCAGAAGCTTCTTCATGCGCATGGTCTTGCCCATGCCGATCAACTGGCTGAACAGTTTGGACACGTCCTCGCAAAGCGCATCGTCCGAGGTCAGCAAACTGTAATCGGTATACAGCCGCGCATTACCCGCGTGGTAATTGCCAGTCCCAAGATGAGCGTAGCGCCGAAGTTCGCCGTTTTCGCGGCGCAGGATCAGCATCATCTTGGCGTGGGTCTTGTAGCCGACCACGCCATAGATCACCACGGCGCCGGCCTGTTGCAACCGGCTCGCCAGCTGCAGGTTGGACTCCTCGTCGAAGCGCGCCCGCAGCTCGATCACGGCGGTGACTTCCTTGCCGTTACGCGCCGCTTCAACGAGGGCATCAACGATCTCCGAATTGGCGCCCGAGCGATACAGCGTCTGCTTGACGGCCAGCACGCAGGGGTCCTTGGCGGCCTCCCGCAAAAGATCCACCACCGGCGTGAACGATTCGTAGGGGTGCAGCAGCAGGATGTCCTGCTTGCCGACGACGCTGAAAATGTTCTCGCTGTTCTGCAGCAATTTCGGAATCGCCGGCGTGAACGGGGTGTATTGCAGCTCCGGATGACTATCCAGGCCGGTGATGCCGAACAGGCGAGTCAGGTTGACCGGACCGTTGACCCGATACAGTTCACTCTCGCTCAGACTGAATTGCCTGAGTAGAAAATTGGCCAGGTGTGCCGGGCAGGTATCGGCTACCTCCAGCCGCACCGCGTCGCCATAGCGACGCGAGATCAGCTCGCCGCGCAAGGCCCGCGCCAGGTCCTCGACGTCCTCGGTGTCGACCGACAGGTCGGCGTTGCGGGTCAGGCGGAACTGGTAGCAGCCCTTGACCTTCATGCCATGAAACAGATCGTCTGCGTGCGCATGGATCATCGAGGACAGGAACACGTAGTTGGCGCCTGCGCCACCGACCTCCTCCGGCACGCGGATTACCCGCGGTAGCAGGCGCGGCGCCGGAATGATGGCAAGGCCCGAGTCGCGACCGAAGGCGTCGATGCCTTCCAGCTCGACGATGAAGTTCAGGCTCTTGTTCACCAGCAAGGGGAACGGATGGGTCGGGTCCAGGCCGATCGGCGTGATGATCGGCGCGATCTCGTCGCGAAAATAGCGGCGCACCCACGTCTTGATCTTCGCCGTCCAGTGGCGGCGGCGAATGAAACGCACCTGGTGCTTGGCCAGCTCCGGCAGCAGCACCTCGTTGAGTATCGAATACTGCCGGCTGACCTGTTCGTGAACCAGCTCGGAGATCCGCGCCAGCGCCTGGTGCGGCTGCAGGCCGTCCGCACCGGCCTGTTCGCGGGCAAAGGTGACCTGTTTCTTCAGGCCCGCGACACGGATCTCGAAAAACTCATCGAGGTTGCTGGAGAAGATCAGCAAAAACTTTAGCCGCTCCAGCAACGGATAGGACTCATCCAGCGCCTGCTCCAGCACGCGAATGTTGAACTGCAGCTGCGACAGCTCCCGGTGAATATAAAGGCTGTTGTCGTCCAGGTTAGGCACCGGTGGTGCGGGCGCCACAACGGGAACGTCCTCTATTTTCTCCGCCTCTTGCACGAGATCCGTGGGTAAGGGTGCGTCACTGACGGAAGCGAGCTGCACGTCGCTCTCGCTGAGTCCCTGGTTGGTCATCGATCTGCCTCGGATGGGCTTAGCGCCCCTTTTTCAATTGTTGTGCCGCCTGGATGGCGAAATAGGTCAGGATGCCATCGGCGCCTGCACGTTTGAAGGCGGTCAGCGATTCGAGGATCACCGCATCGCTCAACCAGCCGTTCTGAATGGCCGCCATATGCATCGCATACTCACCGCTGACCTGATAGACGAACGTGGGCACGCGGAAGGCATCTTTGACGCGCCAGACGATATCCAGGTAAGGCATCCCCGGCTTGACCATGACCATGTCGGCGCCTTCGGCCAGATCGGCAGCGACCTCATGCAGTGCCTCGTCGCCGTTGGCCGGGTCCATCTGATAGGTGTTCTTGCTGCCCTTGCCCAGGTTGGCCGCCGACCCCACCGCATCTCGGAACGGACCATAGTAGGCGCTGGCGTACTTGGCCGAGTAGGCCATGATGCGCACGTTAGCGTGGTCGGCCACCTCGAGCGCCTCGCGAATCGCCTGGATACGGCCATCCATCATGTCAGAGGGTGCCACCACTTGCGCGCCGGCCTCGGCATGGGACAACGCCTGACGGACCAGCGCATCGACGGTTACGTCGTTCTGCACATACCCTTGCTCGTCGAGTATGCCGTCCTGACCATGCGTGGTGAACGGGTCGAGGGCGACATCGGTAATGATGCCCAGCTCGGGGAAACGCTCGCGCAGTGCACGGGTCGCGCGCTGGGCGATTCCGTCAGGGTTCCAGGCCTCCGAGGCGTCGAGCGATTTCTTCTCGACCGGCGTGACCGGGAACAGCGCCAGCGCTGGAATTCCCAAGGCCACCCACTGCTCGGCCTCTTGTAGCAACAGGTCGATCGACAGCCGCTCCACACCCGGCATCGACGGCACCTGCTCGCGGCGGTTTTGGCCGTCGAGAACGAATACCGGCAGGATCAGGTCGTCAACGCTCAGTACATGCTCACGAACCAACCGACGTGAAAACTCATCCCGGCGGTTACGGCGCAGGCGAGTGGCAGGAAACAATCGATTGGCGGGAACGAAACTCACAGCGAACTCCTGGCCCGCAGGACGGGCGAACATGACGTTTATAGGCCGAACTCGTGACCGAATGATGACAGCGTCATCGGCATCGGACACCGATTGCAATCATTGTCGCCACCCAGGCCGGCCACTGCCAGTGCTTTGATCGGCAATCTCAGCGCGAAGCGTTTCACGCGCGTAGCGGGCGACTGAACACCCGTCGCGATGGAGCATCCAACCTATCAGCGATGGGCTTACCTTCAACCTCGCCAGGGATTAGCATCGAAGGCCTTAACCCGGCGCTTTGCTGGGTCGCGGAATCTGACCAGGAGTACCCCCAATGAACAGAAAAGTCGCCGTGATTCTCTCCGGCTGTGGCGTTTACGACGGCTCGGAGATCTACGAGAGCGTGATTACCCTGCTGCGCCTGGATCAGCGTGGCGCCACGGTCCAGTGTTTCGCACCGAACATCGAACAGATGCATGTAATCAACCACCTGACCGGCGACGAAATGCCGGAGAGCCGCAACGTGCTGACCGAGTCCGCGCGTCTGGCCCGCGGCAACATCAAGGATCTAAACGAGCTGAAGGCTGAAGACTTCGATGCGTTGATCATGCCGGGCGGCTTCGGTGCGGCGAAGAATCTCTCCAGCTTTGCCACGCAAGGCGCAGGCTGCACGATCCTTCCTGACGTATTGTCAACCGCGCAAGCCTTCGCCAAGGCCCACAAGCCAGTCGGGATGATGTGCATCGCGCCCACCATGGCGGCGCAGATTTTCGGCCCTGGCGTGATCTGCACCCTGGGCCACGATGATGATCCTGCCGCAGGCGCCTCCCGCGAAATGGGCGCCGAACATCAAGCCTGCGAGGTCACCGAGATCGTCGAAGATCCCAAGCACAAACTGGTGACGACCCCCGCCTACATGCTCGCGCAATCGATCAGCGAAGCCGCATCGGGCATCTACAAGCTGGTCGATCGCGTGCTGGAACTTACCAACAAGTAACGCCGCCCCTGCACCGCATCCCGAGCCCTGGCTCGGGATTTCTTTCCGAGCTGTGGCTATACGGCCAATCGTACCGGCGCTCCCGCCGCGCCACTGGTCAAACCGATCGCGCTCCGGCAGCTTTGTCCGACCTGCCAGGAACGTGCTCATGAACCAGCATCCGATCGACTCCATCGAAGCGCAGCAACAGGCCGTGCGCCAGCTTTTCGAACGCATCCCGTTCAACGAGTACCTGGGCATCGAGCTCGATGAAGTGTCTCGCCAGCGCGTGGTGATGCACCTGCCCATGAAACACGAGCTGATCGGCAATTTCTTCCACGGCATCCTGCATGGCGGCGTCATCGCCTCGCTGCTCGACGTCGTTGGCGGAGCCATGGCGATGATCGGGACCTTCGAAAAGCATCAGCACCTGACCACCGAAGAACGCGCCCTGCGGCTCTCGCGCCTGGGCACCATCGATCTGCGCGTCGATTACCTGCGACCGGGGCGCGGCCAGCGCTTCAGCGCGAGCGCGACACTGTTGCGTTCCGGCAACAAAGTGGCGGTGGTTCGCTCCGAGCTGCATAACGAGGAAGGCGTGCTGGTCGCGGTGGGCACCGGCACCTATCTCTGCGGCTGAGCCCGGCGACACCTCGGCTCGACGCGGGCGACCAGACGCGCCAGCCTAGCGCGCTCTGCCCCGCATCAGCTCTGTCAGCATGCGGTCCAGGGCATTGGCGAACGCCTGGCGATCCCGCTCGCCATAGGCGGCCTGACCACCGCCCACCTGCCCCTGCTCGCGCAGGTCGGTGAACAGATTGCGCACCGCCAGGCGCTCGCCCATGTTGCGCTCGTCGAACGCACGTCCGCGCGGATCGAGCGCGACCACGCCGTTCTTGACCAGGCGATCGGCCAGCGGAACATCGCTGCATATCACCAGGTCACCGGGCCGCGCGTGCTCGACCAGATAGTCATCCGCCGCGTCCGGACCGCTCGGCACGACGATCAGACGGACGCAGGCGAAGGCGGGCTTGACCTGACTCTGTCCCGCCACCAGCACCACCTGGAGCTTGCGCTTGAGGGCAAACTTGATCACCTGATCCTTGGCCGCCTTGGGACAGGCGTCCGCATCGATCCAGACCCGCAGTGGTTCGGGCGCCGTCATGCCACCGCCCGTCGCACCGTCGCCAGCAATGCCGCCGCGCCAGCGAACATGGCAGCGAAGCTGCGGTTGACCACCCGCTGCTGGCGTGGCGTACGCAGCAGCCGCAACACCCTGGCGGCCAACCCGGTATAACCGGCCATCACGATCAGATCGACCAGCACCATGGTCGCGCCCATATGCAGGTACTGCACCACTAGCGCCCGCTGTGGATCGAGAAATTGCGGCAGCACGGCAAGGATGAACACGATGGCCTTGGGGTTGCTGGCATTGACCAGAAAGCCCCGCAACACCAGCGCCAGTGGGCGACCGATCGGCCGCGGTGCCTGGCTATCGTCAAGCATCGACGGCACCGCCTGCCATTGCTTGAGCGCGAGCCACAGCAGATAGGCGACACCGAACCACTTGATCAGCGTGAACGCCCATGCCGACGTTGCCAACACCGCGCCGACACCCGCCGCGACGACCGCGATCTGCAGCGCCAGCGCAAGCTGCAGGCCAACGGCATTCCAGTAGCCGCGCCAAAAACCGTACCGCAGACCGCAGGACATCGAGGCGATCGCCCCGGCGCCCGGCGACAGGCTGATGACCCAACAGGCGACGAAAAAGCCGAGCCAGGTTTCGAACGTCATGGTTATTCCTCAGGCAGCGGCCGCACCTGAACGGCACGGCCGGCTTTCAATGCTCAATCCGGCAGGTCCTTACCCAGCTTGACCGGCTCTTTCAGCTTGCGCTTCATGGCTTTGCGCATCCGGATATTGAGCGCCTCGACCGCCAGCGAGAAGGCCATGGCGAAGTACACATAACCCTTGGGCACGTGCGCACCGAAGGCTTCGGCGACCAACAGCGTACCGACCACGATGAGGAACGACAGCGCCAGGATTTTCAACGTCGGGTGCTTTTCGATGAAGTCGCTGATGGTGCCGGCTGCGAGCATCATCACCCCGACGGCGATGACGATGGCCGCGACCATCACCTGCACGTTGTCCACCAGGCCCACGGCGGTGATCACCGAATCCAGCGAGAACACGATGTCGATCACTGCGATCTGCAGGATGATGCCAACGAAGCCGGCCTTGGCGGCGCCGGCTGCCGTGCCGCCCTGTTCCTCTTCGCCTTCGACGCTGTGCCAGATCTCCATGGTGCTCTTGAACAGCAGGAACAGACCGCCGAAGAACAGGATCAGGTCGCGGCCCGATACGCCCTGTTCGAAGACCGTGAACAGATCGTTGGTCAGGCGCATCACCCAGGCGATCGACAACAGCAACAGAATCCGCGTCCCCATCGCCAGAGCCAGCCCGAAGAAGCGTGCCTTGGGCTGCTGCTCCTTCGGCAATCGACCCACCAGGATGGAAATGAAAATGATGTTGTCGATGCCGAGGACGATTTCCAAGGCGGTCAGGGTCAGAAACGCGACCCATATCTCCGGGCTGCTAAGCCATTCCATGAGTGCTACTCGTGTGTGCTGTGATTGGAGGTCTGAATATCGGTCCCACGCCAGCGGCGCAGGACTTTCTGGAAGAACAAGCTGTTTGGCACCTGAACGATCGCACCAGTTCCGCTCTCGGAAACCTCCTCGAGCGTCGTGTAGAGCAGGTTGATGTCAATGACGCGGCCTTTGACGATGGGCTTGTCGAGGCTCTCGACCAGCTCGACCAGATCGCCCAACCGAAAGGGGCCTACGGTCATGATGAGCACGGCGCAGAGCAGGTTGGACAACACGCTCCAGATAGCGAAAAACGCTACCGCGGCGACCGCGACGAACCCTGAAAGAGCGGTCCAGAGTACCGTTGCCGACACACCGAAGCGTTCCAGCACCATGATCAGCGCGCCGCCGATGATGACCCAGCGTATTCCGCCCCGCAGCGGCAGCAGTAGTTCAGGTGGCAGCGGATAGCGTCGGCCGAGTCGGGCCAGCCCGCGCGCCACCAGTTGCTGTAGAACGTAGGCGATCACCAGGATCAGAAGGACCTGCAGCCCAAGCAGCAATGGGTCCCGCCATTGCTGGGTCAGCAACAACAAACGCTCGCTCATAGGCTGCCCTCGAGCTGACCCTGCAAGGTCTCGAGCGCTTCCAGCGCGACCAGCCAGGCTTCCTCGAGTTCGCCTTCGCGTACCTTCAGGCTGGCCTGCCTGGTCAGCAATTGGCGCAGTTCATCCTTGCGCGCCGCTTCGTAGAGCGCGGCATCACCGAGCTGTTGCTCCAGTGCGGCCAGGGTGTCCTGGACGCCGGCCAGGTCCTTTTCCAGCGCGTCCGCCTTTCGCTTGAGCGGCGCCAACTGCTGGCGCAGCACAGCCGCCGCCTGACGCGCAGCTCGCTTGTCGGTCTTGTCGGCAGCCGGCTCGGCTGCGCTGGCCGGCTGTTGGCGAGCACGATAATCCACCAGCCATCGCGCGTAGTCGTCGAGATCGCCGTCGAACGGGACGACCCGTGCTTCGGCCACCAACAGGAACTCATCCGTCGTGCTCTTGAGCAAGTGGCGGTCGTGCGACACCACCAGCACGGCGCCCTCGAAATCCTGCAGCGCCAACGTCAAGGCCAGGCGCATTTCGAGATCGAGGTGGTTGGTCGGTTCGTCGAGCAGCAGCAGGTTGGGCTTTCCCCAGGCAATCAAGGCCAGGGCCAGACGCGCTTTCTCCCCTCCCGAGAAATTCAGCACAGGCTCGTCACAGCGATTACCGCGAAAATCGAAACCACCGAGGAAGTCACGCAGCACCTGCTCGCGCTCATCGGGGGCTATCCGCTGCAAGTGCAGCAGTGGGCTGGCGCTGGCATCCAGGGCGTCGAGCTGATGCTGGGCGAAATAGCCGATCACCAGGTTTTCGCCGCGCTGCAGGCGACCGGCCAGCGGGTTCAGTTCGTTGGCCAGCGTCTTGATCAGCGTCGATTTGCCCGCCCCGTTGGGACCGAGCAGCCCTATCCGCGCGCCAGGCACCAGTTGTAGCTTGACCTTGTCCAGCACGACCTTGTCGCCGTAGCCAAGCCGCCCCTCGGCAAGGTCCAGCAACGGGCTGGAGACCCTGTCCGCTTCGCGGAAAACGAAGTCGAACGGCGAATCGATATGCGCCGGGGCCAGTTCCTCGAGCTTTTCCAACGCCTTGATCCGGCTTTGCGCCTGGCGCGCCTTGCTCGCCTTGGCCTTGAACCGCCGGATGAAGTCCTCCATATGTTCGCGCTGCGCCTGTTGCTTCTCGAATGCCTGCTGCTGCTGTGCCAGCCGTTCGGCGCGGGCCCGCTCGAACGCCGAATAACCTCCACGATAGAGCGTCAGCTTGCGTTGTTCGACGTGCACCACGTTGCCAACCACCTCATCAAGGAAGTCGCGGTCGTGGGAAATCAGCATCAGGGTCCCGGGATAGCTCTTGAGCCAGCCTTCCAGCCACAGAATCGCATCCAGATCGAGGTGGTTGGTCGGTTCGTCGAGCAACAGCAGATCCGAAGGACACATCAGCGCCTGCGCCAGATTCAGGCGCATCCGCCAGCCGCCGGAAAAGCTGCTGACCGGCAGGTTCATCTGGTCGTTGGCGAACCCCAGGCCGGCGAGCAGCTTGCGCGCCCGGGCATCGGCGGTATAGCCATCCGCGTTGTCCAGCTCGGTATGCAGGCGCGCCAGCGCAGCACCGTCATGGGCGGCCTCGGCGGCGACCAGTGCGGCCTGGACATGGCGCAGCTGCGTATCGCCATCGAGCACATAATCGACGGCCAGACGATCGAGCGTATCGACCTCCTGGCGCATGTGTGCGATCCGCCAGTCTGGCGGCAATTGGCAGTCGCCCCCGTCCGGCGCGAATTCGCCGCGCAATAGCGCAAACAGGCTGGATTTTCCGGCGCCATTGGCGCCGACCAGCCCAACCTTCTGGCCAGGGTGAAGGGTCAGCTCGGCGCCGTCCAGCAGACGTTGGGGGCCACGCTGTAGAGTCAGGTTCTGAAGTCGGATCATAATGGCGGCGGAGTTTATCAGGTCGCTCGGAAATCCATCCGACTGCCCGCGAAAAAAACCAACACTCATGACCCATGACGATCTTTGGCGCTTTGCCCTCGACTGCTATGCACAGCCCGGCGTGGAGGCGGCCTGCCTCGACCTGCAAGCGGCTGGCGCGGATGTCTGCCTGCTGCTGGCCGGCGCCTGGCTGGAATGCCGTGCGGTTGATTGTGACGAGACACGTCTGGCGCAGATGAAACGCATCAGCCGTGACTGGCGCGCTCAGGTGGTCGTCCCGCTGCGCAAACTGCGCCAGAACTGGCGTCAACAGGCCCTGGCCGACAGCGAACTGGCGAGCCTGCGCACACGCTTGAAAAAGCTGGAGCTGGACGCCGAACGGGTGCAGCTCCTGCGCTTGCAGCACGCCTCACAACCGTGGCCGAGCTGCAGCCAACCGGCCGAATGGCTTGCGCGCCTCTGCGCCGAGCTGGATGGCGATACCCGCGAACCGGTGCGGGTATTGCGACGTGCGGCAGCGGGTCAGCTCGCCGCTGATGGCGACTGAGTCGCTGGCTCGGACTTGGCCGCGGCCGGCTTGCGGGTCGACGGCTTCTTTGCGGTAGCGGGTCTTGCAGCCGCCGGCCCAGGCTTTGCGGGCGCGGGCGCGCCAGATGCGCTGGCCGGGCGCCGGGAAGTGCCGGGGGCTTTGGCCGCAGACGCCTTCGGCTCGACGGGTTTGCCGGCTGCGCTGCGCGCGGCAGCGGACGGTCTGGCGCGGGCACGCGCAGCAGCGATTGGAGCCTTGTCAGGTGCGTCTTTCATCGCCGTCGACGGAGTCTCGGCGGCAGGCCCCGATGGGCGGGTTGGGGCTTTGGTCCGGCTCGCTGATCGAGCGGCAGCAGGCTTGTCGCGCGAGGCCAGTGCTTGAGCCGCCGCATGCTCGACCTGGGTAACCCCCTGGGCCAGTTGCAGGCTTTGCGCCGCATCGCGTTTCAGTTCGGCCAGATAGCTGAGCGTTTCACTTTGCCGCGCCTGCAGCACGCCAAGCATGTCGTCCAGCTCGGCCAGCTTGGCTCGCACCTTGGCTTGTGCCTTCGATTTGCCCGCGTTGCCGACTTCGTCGAGCCTGGCGCGCGCCTTGACGAGCTTTTCCTGCGTCTTGCCACGCTGCTTCTCGATCCGGGCCAGTACAATCTCGGCCTCCTTCTGCGCGTCGCTGCATGCCTTGTGCAGGTGCGCCACCAGGCTGTGCGAGAGCTGCTGCAACAGGTGCAGAGGCGTGGTCACCGGTTTTTTCTTGGCGGGCATGAAGATGCCTCCTGACAGAATGTAGGTGCAGCCGCTACGGGAGGGTCCGCAAGGCTGCAGGCCGCCAGCAGGCAGCGTGCAGTGTTCGTCCCGCTCGCCCCGACTCGAGTCAGGCGGTAGCGGCGGCCTGCTTGTGTGCGGTGTGAAGGACTTCGATCAGGCAGTCCTCCAGCTCGAAGCGCTCATGCAACAACTGCCCGAGACGTCTCAACTCATCGGGCAAGCCCGGACTGTCCAGGCAATCGCCCGTGTCACAGCGGTCGTTGAAGGCCACGGCCACTTCGGTGATGGCTTCAATGCGCGGATAGATCTGGCGAGCAAGCTCGAGACCGCGTTTATCGCCAAACGCCTCGGCTTCGTTGAGCAATTGTTCGTAGATCTCGAAATGACCGGCAGACACGTAGTCGAGCAGGATTTCGCAGAACTTCTGCAGGGCGGAACGGCTCGCAGTGGCCTCGCCGACATGCAGTCCATCGAATGCGTTGATCAACGCGTGGCGTTCCTGCAGCCAGCGGTCGATCAGCAGGTGCACACCTCCCCAGCGTTCCTGGGCGTTCCGACAGCTCTCGAGCATGATGACCTCACTTCCCTAATCGATGATGCTATTGCGCCTTCCGAGACGGTTATGTCTTGGGATATCGGCCTTGGGTGAGTGGCAGCGCGACCGGAAACCGACGCTGCCAGAGCAGACTAAGCTGCGGCGATCGAAGCATCAAGCTGCACGGATGAAATTACCTCGGGCAATTCCACGCCCGGCTTCGGTCTGGAACATTGACCGCCAAGCGCAGCGATCATTCGCTCGAGGGGATAAAAAGCCTCAATCGCGCCGCAGCAACTGCCAGAGACAGAACACCACCATCGCGATAAATGCCAGCAAGGTCCACTCCGGAATGCTCAGGCCCATCAGCGTCCAGCCAACTTCGGCGCATTCAGCCGTGCCGTGTAGCACCAGGCGGGCAATCTCCTGGAACGGCAGAGCGTCCATCATGTACTCGAGACTGGGCAGGCAGCTCGGCAGTTCATCGGCGGGCATGTTTTGCAGCCAGATCTGGCGAATGGCCGTGGCACCGCCCGCCATCGAGAACAGCAGCGCCAGTACGGCATAAACGCGGCGGCCGGTCTTTTGCGGGCCGTGAAGCGCGGCGACCAGACAAACCAGGCCAAAGCCGATCACACAGATGCGCTGAACGATGCACAGCGGGCACGGAACCAGCCCGACCACATGCTCCAGATACAGCGCAGCGATCATCATCAGCACGCAGCCGATGAACGCCAGAAGAAACAACGCACGTGGGCTGGCCAGTTTCATGGTGACTCCGCAGACAAGAAAGTCCGCTACGGTAGTGCTGGACGCGACGACCTGCAAGCCATACTCAAAGCGACGTAATGGCACGGGACGGCCATTACGTCGCGTGCCGCTCTTCCGCTCCGCTGTCGAGCGTCTGCAAACGGTTGCTGCTGGGTTGATCGAGCAGCCCGAGCCCTTCCTGGAAAAGCCGGTTGCTGCGCTCGTTGTCACCCAACTGAGCGAGCAAGCGAGCAAGCTCGGCGCAGGTCTCGGCGCGATGATCGAGGCGCAGACTGGCCTCCAGATAATCGCGAGCCTTGCCCCAGAACTCGTTCCGCAGGCTCAGGCGGCCGAGCGCGAGCAGCAATTCGGCATTATCGGGATGCGCTTTCAGCCAGGCCTCTGCATGGGCGAGTTGGCGCGCCGGCTCGCGCCCCCGCACGCGCCCGTAGCGCTCGACCAGACGATCGTCGAACTGGCGTTTTAGCGCGGCGTACAGCACCTCTTCAGCGTTCTCCTGCGCACCCAAACGACTCAAACCGTCCGCGTAGGCACGCACCAGCAACGGCTCGTTCCGCAACTTGCTCGGCACGGTTTGCCAGCGCTGGCTCAGCGCCTGCTGTGCGTCTTCCTGAGTGGCCTGCGCCTGCCAGACCTGCTCCAGTGCCGCGGTCCAGGCCAGCAGCTCGAGCTCATCCAACCGCCCCGCGGGCAGCACACGATGCTTGCGCAGCTCCGGCAGCAACCGGCACAGCGCGGGCCAGTCCTGCAATTGCACGTAGAGCTGCTGGAGCAACGTCAGGACGTAGGGATGACGCGGGTGATCATTGTGCAGCGTGGTCAGGGATTCGCGGGCATCAGCGTACTGGCCGCGCGCGATCTGCAACTGGGCCTGGGTCAGGCCGACGGCCAGCCCTGCCTCGGGTTCGCGCGCCCGGGCCTTGCGCAGCAGCTCGTCACTCTGCTCGTATTCGCCCAGTTCACTGGCCGCACGGGCGGCCCCGAGATAGTGCACCAGCGGCTGACGATCATGTTCGGCAGCGGTGCGCAGATGACCGAGCGCTGGCCCCCACTGGCCCTCGGCCAGCTCCCGCAAGCCCGAGCGGGAAGCCTTGGCGACACGGCGTGCGTGATGCCGTCGCGACCAGGGGTTGACCAGCGCACCGGAGGCCTGAAGCAATCCGATCACCCAGTGAACCACCATGGCCAGCACCCAGAGACAGGCGATCAGGCCGATGAATATCCAGAAGCTGGACTCATAGCGAAAGCGATCATAGCTGATCAGTACGTAGCCGGCGTCCTGGTAGATGGCCCAACCGACAAAGCCGGCCAGCGCCAGCAGGATGAGAACAACGAAGACCAGTCGCTTCATGTGCGCAGATCCCCTTCGGCCGCCTGCTCGGCTTCAGCGGGCGGCTGCTCGCCCTCGTCAGCCGGCGTCTCGGTTTCAGTTGGGGTCACCGGCACCGCCGTCTCGGCCGATTCGTGCTTTTGTACATAAGCCTGCAGCGCCTGCAGGGCGGGCGCCAGGTCCGGCAGCGTGACCGAAACCTGCCGTTGCCCAAGCTGTTCGATGCGATCACGCAGCCCACGGCTCTGGCCGTTTTCTTCACTGAAGTGATCTTCGATCAACCGAGCGGCCTGATCCAGCGATTGCCGGTAGACCTGCTGATTGCCGTTGAGTACCGCCCACTGGGCCTGCTCGATCGCCAGCGAAAGGGCCAGCCGCACCTGGGCCAGGCTTTGACCGGCCAGTAGCGGCTTCACGTCCGTACCGGCATTGAAATCGACCCGCACGTAGCGGGTCAGCTCATCCAGCCATTGCCGCCAGCGGCTTTCGCCCTGCGTCTGGGCCGGCGCCGTGCCGTTCTCGAACGCCGGAGCCATCCCGCTGAGCTGGTTGGCCTGACCGCGCAGTGCGCCCAATTGCAGGAACAGCCCGGTCCGGTCCAGTTCAGGCAAGCTACGCAACGCCTCGAGGCCCTCCAGAAGTTTCTGCCGAGCGCCGTAGGCACCCGGATCGTCTTGCTTGCGTAAAATCAGGTCGGCTTCGGCGATCAGCGATTGCGCGCTGTTCACGTCCTGCATCGCCGACAGACGCAGCATCGCCATGCGCAACAGGTGCTCGGCTTCTGCGAGCCGCCATTGCTCCCGGCTTTCGCCGAGCACCTGCTCCACCCGCCCCGACAGACGTTGCTGGTCGCTTTGCAGTTCGGAAAGCAGGCGACGGCGCTCTTCCAACTGCTCCGCCGAGGGCAACTGCTCCAGCCGTCCGAGGCGACTGGCCAGTTGCTGACTGCGCGCATCCAACTGACGTGCCTGGTCACGCGTCGCCTGCACCGCATCGAGCTGCTGGCGTTCCTGCTCAGCCAGTTGCTGGGTCTGCCAGATGCTGTAGCCTCCCGCCGCCAGCCCGGCCAGACCGACCAGCAGCGCAAGGGCGGCCAGGCCGCGGCCACCACCATCGGCCTTGGCCGAGGGTTTCGCCGGCTGCTTCGGTGGAAGGTCTTGAGTGGGCGTGACAGGGTCCTTGCCTACGGGTTGCTGCGCTGCCTTATCGGGATCTACTTCGCTCACGTTTCCATCCTTTGCATCAGGAGGCGGGCTCGGGATTCTCCCGTAGCGCCGCCAGCAAAGCCGCGGTTCCGGCACCACGGCAGTCCACTATTGTCTGGGCACCCAAGGCCGCAGCCATCTCGGCCACCCGAGGGCTCGGTACGAACAAGGGTAGTTCACGCAGCAGGGGCCAGTCGGGCCCAGCCAGTTCGTGCAGTGACGCCAAACCCTGCCCACTGCTGACCACCACGGCATTCAGCCGTTCCGAACGAAGGGTATCGATCAGGGCACCTGGCGGGTAGTCGGGCAGGCGGCGGCGGTACAACTCGAGCATGTCGACCTGAGCACCGCGGCGGCGGAGCGTTTCGGCGATATGCTCACGCCCGCCCTCGCCACGCAGGATCAACACCTTGGGGGCCGCGACATCGAGCGCCTCGGCCAAGCGCGGCAATGCCAGCAGAGCCTCGCTATCGTCGCCATGGTCGGGCCAGCTGACATCCAGGCCGTGGTCCTTGAGGATGCTTCCCGTGGCGGCACCGACGCTGAACCAGAGCGGCCCAGTGGGCCGCTGCGGTCCGTAGCGATCGAGCAGTTCGAGCCCCAGGCGCGCGGCCGGCTTGCTCACCACCACGACGGCACGGTATTCATCCAGCTCGCCCATGATGGCGCGCTGCTCAGCGGTCACCGCCAATGGTTCGATCGCGAGCAGGGGCAGGCTGGCGCTGTGGATACCCGCATCGGCCAGCGCTGCCGCCAGGCCGGCGCACTCCTGCGCCGGCCGTGTCAGCAGCAGGCGCCAGCTGCTCACGCCTTGCTGGCCTCGCCGTACACATCTTGCAGGATCTTCGCCGCGCCCTGTGCCAGCAGCGCTTCGGCAACCCGCACCCCGAGGGCCTGCGCTTCCACGGCAGGCGCACGATCCTCCGCACGCAACAGCAGGGAGCCGTCGGGTTGCCCAACCAGGCCGCGCAGCCACAGCTGGTCACCTTCGAGTACCGCATAACAGGCAATCGGCACCTGGCAGCCACCGTTGAGATGGCGGTTCAAGGCGCGCTCGGCGGTGACCCGCAGCGCTGTCTGCGGATCGTTCATGCATTGCAGCAGCTCGTGCAGCGCCGTATCGCCGGTCCGGCACTCGATACCGACCGCCCCCTGACCACCGGCAGGCAGGCTGTCCTCGACGCTGATACTGGAGCGAATACGCTCGCCAAAACCAAGGCGGATGAGACCGGCCGCAGCGAGAATGATGGCGTCGTACTCGCCGGCATCGAGCTTGGCCAGGCGGGTATTGACGTTGCCACGCAGGAACTGGATTTTCAGGTCGGGGCGCCGAGCCAGCAACTGCGCCTGACGACGCAGGCTCGACGTACCGACGACCGCTCCGGACGGCAACGCATCGAAATCCTGGTAGTGATTGGAGACAAAGGCATCACGCGGGTCTTCGCGTTCGCAGATGCAATACAGCCCCAGCCCTTCGGGAAACTCCATCGGCACATCTTTCATCGAGTGCACGGCAATGTCCGCCTGGTTCTCCATCAGCGCCGTTTCCAGCTCCTTGACGAACAGCCCCTTGCCACCAATCTTCGCCAGCGGCGCATCGAGCAACTTGTCGCCGCGACTGACCATTGGCACGAGGCTCACGGTCACGTCCGGATGAGCAGCCTCAAGGCGCGATTTGACGTACTCGGCCTGCCACAGGGCCAGGGCACTCTTGCGGGTAGCGATGCGAATTTCGCGAGACATGGGCGATTCCAGACAAATGAACTGCTGCCGATGATAACAGGCCAAGGCCCGCCGTCGGGTTGGCCCGAATCAAGGAAAACCGGCAATGCATGCCCGGCGCCCGGGACGAAGCGGGACCGCGCCGGCATCAATCCCCCTGGCCGCTGCAGTTCAGAGGTTCTGCATCAACTTGCGCACGCCTGCCACGTGCCGACGACTGACCGTCAACGGCTCGCCTTCGAGCCCCTTGAGGAACAACTGGAAATGGCCGAGCGGTGTGCGCTGCAGACGCTCGATGCGGTCCCGGTATACCAGCGCGTTGCGATGAATACGCACGAAACGGTCGCCGAATTCGTCCTCGAGCGCCTTGAGCGGCTCGTCCAGCAGCACCTCGCCGCCTTCGTGACGCAGGGTCACGTATTTGTGGTCGGCAATGAAGTAGATCACCTTGGGCAGCGGAATAAGCTCGATACCCTTGCGGGTGCGGGCGCTGATATGACTACGTGGCCCGGTACCGGATATCGCCGCAGGACGGGTGAGCGCAGCGAGTTGGACCCGATTCGGGCGCTCGGCCTTTTTCAGCGCCTCGACCAGGTGCTCGGCACGCACCGGCTTGACCAGATAGCCGACCGCACTGACCTGGAACGCATCCAGGGCGAATTCATCATGGGCCGTGCAGAAAATCACAGCCGGGGGCGCATCGCGTTCGCAGAGTTTGGCGGCGACCTGGAGGCCGTCGAGGCCAGGCATACGGATATCCAGCAACACGACATCGGGACGCAGTTCCTCGATCAGGGACAGCGCCTCCTCGCCATTGGAGGCGGAAGGTTCCAGGACACGATAGCCGTCAAGGTCACCTACCAGTCGGCTAAGGCGCTCGCGGGCTAGAGGTTCGTCATCGACAATCAGCACATTCATATGGATCTGGCTTCCTGCTTTTATGTCGCACACGGATAGCGTAGACAGGTGTAGTAACGGGCGTTATGCCGCTTCACGCTGAGACTCGCTGCGGGACCGAAAAGTGCCGTTAGTCGTGCGTCTATATTGTGTAAGGCCTGCTGAGTACCCCGAGAGGGCGGCGCTTGAGCAGTCTCATCGAATGGGTTGCTGACCTCCAGATCAAACACGCCATCGGCATAGCAGGCCGTCACGCTGATGACGCCGCCCTCGATGCGCGGCTGAATACCGTGAATCACCGCGTTCTCCAGCAAAGGCTGCAACGTCAGGTGCGGGATCGGCAGATCATCCGGGACGCCATCGACCTGCCACTCGACCTGCAGTCGTTCGCCAAGCCGATACTGTTCGATGGACAGATAGCGACGCGACAGCTCCAACTCCTCGTGCCAGGGCACCAGCGTTCCGGGACGCGCCAAGCTCGCGCGAAACAGGTCGGACAAGTCCAGCACCGCCTGCTCGGCCTTGCTCGGATCGGTCACCACCAGACTGGCGATGCTGTTCAGGCTGTTGAACAGGAAATGCGGGCGGACCCGCGCTTGGAGCGACTCGATGCGCGCCTTCAGCTCGGCCTGCTCCTGTCGCCGCCACTGGCTTTGAAGATAGAAATAGCGCAACAGCAGGCCCGACATGATCAGGCTGATCAGCGCGTGCCGCAGGTACAGATTGACTTCGCCGACGCGCGTCAGCGGCCCGCCCAACTGGTAGATATCCGCCACCGCCGTGCAGGCCAGCGTCAGCCCAACCACCATGGCGCAGCAGGCCAGCCCCGCCAGCCAGGGCGCCAGGCGCGCAAGCAGCGGTCTCAGCTGGCAGGTCAGGCCTGCCGAAAGCAGCATCACCCACTGCACGAACAGGGACGTCAGGGCCAGCCGCATCCAGTCGAAACCGGGCTGCATCGGCTCGGCCAGCACCAGCACCAGCACCAGCAGCTCGGCAAGCAGCACCAACCCGAGCAGTGCTTCGGATTCGCACAGCTCAGGCACGAAGAAATCATCCGTCGGGGCAGTCGAGCGTGACCGGCTAAGTCTTTTTATCGGCATGGATCGAGTTTCCGCGCGGTCAGGGTACAAAGCAATCGGCAGACAGCGCGAACGGACGCGGCCGCGCCGGTGGGCCTAGTCTATCGGCGCCCGGCGATCGCGATGTGCTAGGCCTTCGCAACTTCCGCACGGGATGGATCGACAAGTCGACTCAAGACGCGACCGAGCCTGCCGACACCACGATAGTGGCTTAATGATTGCATCGCCTCCACTCATCATGGGCCGCCCGAGGCGGCGGGAGTATTGATCGTGCTGCTGTTTTCCTCTTTGCGCAGCCGTCTGCTGCGTCCGGTCGTTCTTACGCTCTGCGCGGCGGTGATGGTGCAGGTGGTGGTCGCGCTTGCACTGACGCGGGGCACGATCGGCGTGCTTGAACAGGATCTGCAGAACAACCTGAGCCAGGACGCTACCCGCCTGCTGGGCGAGCTTCAAACCGCCGACGTCGAGCTGAGGGGCGGCCTGTCCAGCCTGTCCGAACGCCTGACGGACAATCTTGCTCAGGGCCTGACACAGCAACTGAGCGGCGAGCAGGCGCGCCTGCGGGACGTGCTCGAACGCCACCTCAGGCAATCGGGCGATGACCTGGCCATCCTGCTGGCTGGCGTCGCGCCCTCGGCGATCTGGGACAACGATATTCCCGCGCTGACCGAATTCGTGCGCATGGCTCACCGAAACCCGGCGGTGATTTTCGTCGTCTACTTCGATGCCGACGGCAACCAACTGACGCGCCACCTGAATCGTACGGACCCGCGGCTCAAGGCCCTGCTGGACAAGGGTAGCGGGCGAACCGCATTCGACAAGGTGCTGTCCGCGGCGCAGAACGATTCGGGGCTGTATCTGGCCGAAGCAGCCATCAACCCCAAGGGCGCGGTGATTGGCCAGGTCATCATTGGCCTTTCGACCGCGGCCGTGGATACCGAGCTGGGCGCGTTCGACAGCCGCTTCCAGGCGCTGACTACCAGCACGGCGAATCTGGTCGGGTCCGGCCTCGCCGCAGCCGCCAGCGACAGTACGCAGCTGTTGGCAGCACGCCTGGCCGCAGCCGCCAACGTCGCGCAGACCATCGACGCGAACAGTCAGAAGACGGTGAAGCGTTCGGCAAGCGCCCTGCTATGGAAGATCAGCCTGGGCCTGGCGGCGACCGGCGCACTGCTGCTGATTGCCGTCACCCTGGTGCTCGGCCGCCAGGTCCTGCGACGCCTGGGCTTATTGGTCACGGCACTGCGAGGCCTGTCGGCCGGCCACGGCGACCTCACTCAGCGCGTGCAGATTCACAGCGCGGACGAAGTGGGCGATATGGCCGATGCGGTCAATCTGTTTCTGGCCAGACTCCAGCCCATCGTCCAGGAGGCCCGTACCATCGCCATGCAGACCGGCAATGAAATCCAGGCGCTGGGCACCCGCAGCCAGGCAGCGACGGCCGCGGCCGAGCGCCAGCGCGACGAAGTTGCCGGCAGCCTGCAGGCGCTTGCCGAGATGACTCAACGCGCCGAGGATGAAAGCCGGGCGATGCAGGCCGCACTGAAGCAGGTGATATCGATTCGCGAGGCAGCACGGGACAATGAAGCCCTGTCGGCGCAGGTTGCGAGCACCATCGAAGCACTCGGCGAAGGCGTGCGCAGCAGCACCGAGGTGATCGAAAAGCTGGCTAGACAAAGCGAGCAGATCGAGGTGGTGCTGACAGTGATTCAAGGTATCGCCGAGCAGACCAACCTGCTTGCGCTCAACGCCGCCATCGAAGCGGCACGTGCCGGCGAAAGCGGGCGCGGTTTCGCCGTGGTTGCCGAGGAAGTCCGCGCCCTGGCGAGCAAGACCCAACGATCCACCGGTGACATCCAGGCGCATATCGAAAGCCTGCAGGAAGGCGCACGCGTGGCCGTCGCGACGATAGGCAGCACCGGCCAGCAAGCCACCGCCGGCCTGGCTTCGCTGACGCGCAGCCGCCAATTGCAGCAGGCGCTTCAGCTCGCCGTGACCCAGGTCCATGACGCCGTACTGGAGGCGACGCAAGGCGCTGAACGCCAGGCCGATGCCGCATCCGATGTCAGCCGGCGCGTGCAGGTGATCCTGACCGAGGCCGAGCAATCCGCCGAGGCGGTGGCCGCTACGGCGGCCAGCGGCCAAGTGCTGGGTAACCTGGCAGGACGGCTCGAAGCCAGCCTGGGACAGTTCAAAGCCTGACCAGACCGCAACGCCATGGCGAGCACCACGCTGCGCGACGGCCGCCGTCCCGCCGTTCGACGATACGGCCCTCCACGTGCTCACGCGTGAGGGGCCGCTGAACCCTGTTATTATTCGGCTTTTCCCATGCCCATCCCGATCCAGCGAGCGCATTCATGAGCACCGACAAGACCAACCAGTCCTGGGGCGGCCGCTTCAGCGAGCCCGTCGACGCCTTCGTCGCCCGATTCACCGCCTCCGTCGAGTTCGACAAGCGTCTCTACCGTCACGACATCATGGGCTCGATCGCCCACGCGACCATGCTGACCAAGGCCGGCGTACTGAACGGCGACGAGCGCGACGAGATCATCGCCAATCTGCAGGCGATTCAGGGAGAAATCGAAGCCGGGACGTTCGACTGGCGTGTCGATCTCGAAGACGTGCACATGAACATCGAAGCACGCCTGACCGACCGCATCGGCGTCACCGGCAAGAAGCTGCACACAGGGCGCTCTCGCAACGACCAGGTGGCCACCGATATCCGCCTCTGGTTACGCGACGAAATCGACACCATCCTCGGCGAGATCACCCGCCTGCAACAAGGCCTGCTGGGGCTGGCCGAGGCGGAAGCGGATACCATCATGCCCGGCTTCACGCACCTCCAGACCGCCCAGCCGGTCACCTTTGGCCACCATCTGCTGGCCTGGTTCGAGATGCTTTCACGCGATTACGAGCGCCTGGTCGATTGCCGCAAACGCACCAACCGCATGCCCCTGGGCTCGGCCGCGCTGGCCGGCACCACCTACCCGATCCAGCGCGAGATCACCTGCGAACTGCTGGGCTTCGAGGCGATCTCCGGCAACTCGCTGGACGGCGTCTCGGATCGCGACTTCGCAATCGAATTCTGTGCCGCCGCCTCGGTTGCGATGATGCACCTGTCGCGCTTTTCGGAAGAACTGGTGCTCTGGACCAGCGCACAGTTTCAGTTCATCGATCTACCCGACCGCTTCTGCACGGGCTCATCGATCATGCCGCAGAAGAAGAACCCGGACGTGCCTGAGCTGGTACGCGGCAAGACCGGGCGCGTGTTCGGCGCGCTGACCGGCCTGTTGACCCTAATGAAAGGCCAGCCGCTGGCCTACAACAAGGACAACCAGGAAGACAAGGAACCGCTGTTCGACGCCGCCGATACCCTGCGCGACTCGCTGCGCGCCTTCGCCGACATGGTCCCGGCGATCAGGCCCAAGCGTGACGTCATGCGCGAAGCCGCTCTGCGCGGCTTCTCCACGGCCACCGATCTGGCCGACTACCTGGTACGCAAGGGCCTGCCGTTCCGCGACTGTCACGAGATTGTCGGTCATGCCGTGAAATACGGTGTCGACAACGGCAAGGACCTGGCCGAAATGAGCCTCGCCGAACTGCGCCAGTTCAGCGATCAGATCGACGAGGACGTCTTTGCCGTTCTGACCCTGGAAGGCTCGGTCAATGCCCGCGACCATATCGGCGGCACCGCGCCGAAACAGGTGCGCGCGGCCGTGCAGCGCGGACGTGAGCTGCTCGCCTCGCGCTGACGTTCGGCCGCGCCCCCGGCCGACGGCGTCTTGCACCGTCGGCCGGGTATGCGCGAGGTCACCTACGCCGCATCGCCCTCGCCGGCAATGACTCGACCTCACCCGTCATGCAAGCCACACGCTCAGCCTGGAAACCTGCACATGCCCCTCACCATCCGCCCTGCCGTCCGCGACGATGCTGCGCTGATCTTGCGCTTCATCACCGAGCTGGCGATCTACGAGCGCGCCGAGCACGAAGTCAAGACCGACGTTGCAGGCATCGAATCCAGCCTGTTCGCCGAAGGTGCTACAGCCGCCGCCCTTATCTGCGAGCGCAATGGCCAGCCGATCGGCTACGCGGTGTACTTTTTCAACTACTCGACCTGGCTTGGCCGTAACGGCCTTTATCTTGAAGACCTCTACGTCACGCCCGAGGCCCGCGGCACGGGTGCCGGCAAGGCGCTGCTCCGGCACCTCGCGCGCATGGCGGTGTCGCGTGGCTGCGGCCGCTTCGAATGGTCGGTGCTGGACTGGAATGAACCGGCGATCCGCTTTTACGAATCACTGGGCGCGCGGCCTCAGGATGAGTGGACGACCTACCGCTTGACCGGCACTGCGCTGCAGGCGCTGGCCGAACAGAACGGCTGACCCGCCTCGACCGGTCAGAGCCAGTCACGAAACTTGAACCAGGCGTAGGGGATGATCGCCGAGATCACCATCATCCCCAACGCCATCGGATAGCCGAGCGCCCAGCCAAGCTCGGGCATGCGCTCGAAGTTCATGCCGTATACCGTTCCCACCAGCGTCGGCGGCAGGAACAGCACGGCCGCGATGGAAAACACCTTGATGATGCTGTTCTGTTCGATGTTGATCAGGCCCAGCGTCGCATCGAGCAGGAACGCGATGTCCCCGAGCAGGCGCGCCTGATGTTCGCCGAGCGAGCGCACGTCCCGCTCCAGCGCCTTCAGCAACCCTTTCGAAACGCCCTGCCTGGGCTCTCCGGCATGCAGGCGATAGAACGCGATCAGGCGACTGGAACTGAACAGGCTTTCGCCCAGTTGCGACAGCAGCGAGCGGTGCTGCCCGAGCTGCTGAATGATCCGTTGAAGATCCCTGCGCTGCTCCTTTCGCTCATCGAAGATGCGCCGCGACAGCGTCTGCAGCTCAGCCTGAACGCCCTCCAGGACATCCGCGACGCGATCGACCACAGCGTCGGCCAGCGCCAGGAAAATCTGGTGACTGGTGGCATAGCCCGAGGGCTGTCGCGCGCTCTTGGCCTCGAACTGACGAAACGCGCTCAACTCGCTGTAACGCACGGTCACCAGGCAGCGGTTGGTCAGGACGAATGTCACTTCGGCATTTTCCGGTCGCCTGTCGGCGATACCCATCACCACCGTCGTGGTCATGAAGATCACACCGCTTTCATCATAGAACCGGGACGAATCCTCGATTTCCGCCAGTTCCTCGCGGGTCGGGATATCCAGCCCCAGCTGCGACTCGACAAAGCGTTCTTCCTGCGGGTCAGGCGACAGCAAATCGACCCACAACACGTTGTCGGGCAGCGTCTGCAGATCAGGGGCAACGCGACGCACCAGGGTTCCGTCTTCAAGGCTGTACAGTGTGATCATTGCTGTAGTCGTTATCCGTGATGGTCCATAGTAGCTAGACAGAGACCGACCCAGGCGAAGCGTTCAGCGGGGTGTTCACTGCTGACGCCAGCTTGCCGGGACTCGCCAGAACACGCCATCGAGTTTTTCCTGACGAGAGTTGCAACATGAACGATGCCACATCAGACGACGACGAAAGCTTTGCCGAAGAAACGCTGATCCAGGCGATAGAAAACCAGCTGGACGCCGGCGAGCCCGCTGCCGCCCAGGCTACGCTGAACAAGCTGACCCTCGTCGGCTACGAGCGCGAAGAGATACTCAGGCTCATGGCCCTGGTGCTGGCTCGCGAGATTCGCCAGATGCTCGAGCAAGACCGCCCGTTCGACGTCGAAAGCTACGAAACCCAGTTGCGCAACCTGCCCGAACTGGCCGAATAGAGCGACAGGGCGGCAGGCCCGCGCACAGCATCTACACTTCGCAAACCGGGTCCAGGCCCACCACTCAAGGAACCGACATGTCCTATACCCCCGAATTGGTAGCCGAACTGGAAATCCTAAGCCTGTTCAATCTCGACAACACGCTCGAAGGCCTCAAGGTTCATCAGGACGCCGGCCACTCAGCCGTCGCCGCCGCCCGGCGCCTGCATGACAAAGGGCTGACGACCCAACCAGACGGTGGCTACCTGACCAGTCTCGGGCGAGACGCGGCCGAGCATGCCCAGGGCTTGCTGACCATCCTGTCGGAAACCGCGCCGGCCTGATAGTGACAGGCGTGACAAATGCCGCAGCACGGCGCAGCGGCACGCCGGGCGCAGCCGCTCCACCAGCTGGCAGCGGCGCCCACCATGGCTTTTCCTTCTGGCCGTTACCCATGTTACTTTCGCCGCTTTGCTGTCTCGACGACAGGCGTGCCCGCCACTGTTTTCCATGAACCGCTGAATGACCCGCCACCAGGAAATCCGCCCCATTCTCGAAGAGGGTATCGACCGCAAGGTGCTCGGCACCTTGCGCGAACGCTTTCTTTCGGTAAATGCCGGTCGACTGGCGCGCACGCGGCAGGCCATGTCGCCACGCCAGCAGGCGGTGCTCAAGCTGTTGCCGCTGCTGTTTCACGTCAATCATCCGATCCTCCCGGGATACGTTTCCGGGACGACTCCGGCAGGGCTCGCCGGCTTCGAGCCGGACGCCGAAACCCTGGCAGAAGCGCAGCGCCTGAGCCGCTCGTTCGCCTACAAGCCGCTGCGAGGCAAGCCGCAACAACCGATTCTCGGCCTCTACATGATGGGCAGTCTGGGTACGGTCGCGCAGGGAGAGCAGAGCGATCTGGATGTCTGGGTCTGTCATGCCGACGACCTGACCGCGCCGCAACTCGAAGAACTGCAAAAAAAATGCGAACAGCTGCAGTCCTGGGCCGCGACCCAGGGCAGCGAGGCGCACTTCTTCCTGGTCGACCCGGTGCGTTTTACCCAGGGCGCACGCGAAACGAAGCTCACCTCCGATGACTGCGGCACCACGCAGCACTATCTGCTGCTCGATGAGTTCTACCGCACCGCCATCTGGCTCGGTGGCCGCACACCCGCCTGGTGGCTGGTTCCCGATTACGAAGAGCATCGTTACCACGAGTACCTTCGCACGCTGCTGGACAAGCGATTCGTGCGCAGCGACGAGGTGCTGGACCTCGGTAGCCTCGGCAGCATTCCGCCAGGTGAATACCTGGGCGCAGGCCTGTGGCAGCTGTACAAGGCCATCGAATCGCCTTACAAGTCGCTGTTCAAGCTGTTACTGGTCGAGGCCTACGCCAGCGAACATCCGCAGGTGCGATGCCTGAGCCTCGATTTCAAGCGGGCGGTCTACGCTAATCGCCTGGAGCTGGACGACCTCGACCCCTACATCGTCGCCTACCGGCGAATCGAAACCTACCTCACCGGGCGCGGCGACCTAGAGCGCTTGGCGCTGATCAGGCGCTGCCTGT
Source organism: Stutzerimonas stutzeri (assembly GCF_009789555.1). Lineage (NCBI taxonomy): Bacteria > Pseudomonadati > Pseudomonadota > Gammaproteobacteria > Pseudomonadales > Pseudomonadaceae > Stutzerimonas > Stutzerimonas stutzeri. The sequence continues at coordinate 1,229,186 of NZ_CP046902.1, read as the reverse complement.
ACCTGAAGATCAACCAACCCCTGAGCCAGCCTCCGGTCGGCCGTACCCGTAGTTGGAAGCGGCGGCTGCTTGAGCGTCTCACCGCGGACTGGGCGTGGGATCAGCGCCAGTTCACCCAGCTCGATCGCCGCAGCCAATGGAAGACCCGCCAGGTCGATCAGGAGCGGCGGGCGCTGGTGAACGAACTGACCTACGGCTATCGCTTCCTCAGCGAATTCGCCCGCCGGCTGCAGATCACCAGCAGCATCAACGGTCGTGATTTCGGCGTGCTCGGCCGGCGCCTGCATGCGGCGATCGAGCGCAAGGCGGGCAAGATCGAAGCGATCAACCTGGGCATTTCACCGGACATGGCTGAACACAGCCTGACGCTCGCGCAGAGCTACGATGCGGCTGGCGATGTGTCCTGGGCGCTCTACGAGGGCAGTCTGAACGGCCGTGAAATCACACATTTCGCGCCCCTGAAGCGCTCGCGCGATCTCATCCCCCTACTCGGCTGGTGCCATCGCAACGGCGTCGTCGACACCGCCACGCACGTGGCATTGCACCCCGGCGACAGCGGGCTGAGCGAGGCCGAGCTGTTCTCCCTGCTGACCGACCTGCGCCACGCGTTTCCCATGCCCCCGACCGCAGTGGCCGAGGATGCGCTGCTGACCGCGGCGGTGCCGACCCGAACGTTGCTGCTGGTGAACATCGGACTGGACCCGTTCAGCCCTGAGCACCCACTCTCGCCCGACGAACGCAACGACCCGTTCGGCTATGGCGCGGCGCGGGAAAATCTTGTCCTGAGCATCGATCGGCTTACCCTGAACAGCTGGAATGAGCTGCACGCCAGTCGCTACGAAGGCGCCTCGGCGCTGCCCGATTGCCTGCGCGACTACCTCGATGAGCTGCCCGCGCAGGGCCCGCGCCCCGCCCTGCAGGTACGCTGCTTCTGTCGCCACTCGGGGCTGCCCATCGCACGGCGGGTGGAGACGCTCTTCAACGAGGCGCAGAGGGCCCTCGACGAAGGGAGCGACAGCCGTTATCTGCTGCAGGTTCGCCAGCATTTCCATATGCTCGACTTGAGTGCGGGCAATGTCCGGCACACGAAGCTGGACGACCTCCGCGCCCTGATCGATCACCTGGGCGAGGCGCACCAGCGCGATCGTCCGGTGCGCGTGGATCGCCACGCGCTCGAAGGCCAGGACCTGTCACTGATCCTCGCCCAGGCCCGGGCGCAGTGCCTGCAAGTGTTCTATTGCATACGAGCGGCGACGGCAGAGCTGACGGTGCTGGACGAGTTCAACGCCGTGTGGCGACAGCAGGTGCCCTATCGCGACGACCAGAGCCTGCTGACACCTCTGCTGCGTTTCCTGCAATCGGTGAGCTATCGTCGCGCCACTCAGCTGCCGTTCGAAGCAAGCCGTCTGGCGGCCATGGACATTCTTTTCTACCGGGTGCAGCCGCCCTCTTCACTTCTGCCGCTGACCGTCGAACGCCGGGCGGCGCCGCGTGAGGAAGCCAGCGATCCGTTCTACGACATTCAGGCGATCATCGAGCCCAGCGAAAAGGGCCGCTCGCACGTCACGCTGTATTGCAATCATCAGGAGTTTTCCAGCCTGGAATACGGCGCCGGACTGTTCGCCGCAGTGGCCCGCTACATCCTCGGCCAGCGAAGCGGCGCGCAGCGCTATCCCTGCTACATCACCGACCTCGACCTGTCTGGCCTGCACGGCGGGGGACGAACCCAGACCGTGCAATACCTGCGTTACAAAGCGCATCTCGAAGCGGCGCTCAACCAGGCACTCAGATCGGTCTAGCCGGCAAGACCGGCCAGGCCCGCACTACAGGTTGACGTCGCCGGCCGCTTCCGGCTGGTATTCGACGGCCAACAGGGTGAGCTTCAACACTTTACCGCCGGGTGTTGGCCAGTCGATGTGCTGGCCGACGGTCATGCCCAGAAGGGCCGTGCCGACCGGCGCCAGTACCGACACGGTGCCTTCCCGGCCTGCATCCTGCGGATAGACGAGCGTCAGATGGTAATCCTTGCCGCTGCCTTCCTCGCGGCAGTGAACACGGGAGTTCATCGATACCACGCCGGCAGGCAACTCGCTGCGCTCGACCACCTGTGCGCGCGACAACTCTTCTTCGAGCGCCTCGGCGGCCGGACCGTAGTCAGCCAGGCTGTCGAGCAGTCGCTCAAGCCGCTGCAGATCGGGTTGGGTGATGATGATGGGCGGTGCACTGGCCATGGGTTCGGGTGAGCTCCTGTAGGAAAGTCGTTTGACAAAAAAAGCAAAACCCCGCCCGAAGGCGGGGTTTTTTAACCTGAACTCGACCCTATCACAGCCTTTTAAATAAGCAAGGGGCCCGGCGTTACCGCGGCCTCTCTGCAGCCCGATCCGATCCAGGGGCGCCGCGTGCTAGAGCTCTTCGAAGTCGAGTGCTTCGCCGCCCTGCTCATGCGTGACGCGGCTCAGCAGCTCGCCGAGGCGCTCGTCGTTGGCATCGCAGATCCACATCGAGGAGGCTTCGTCGTAGTCGAAGTGGAAGCCGCCCGAACGCGCAGCCACCCACAGTTGGCGCAGCGGAGGCTGACGGCTGAAGATCAGTTGCGTGCCATTCTCGAAACGCACCGTGAGAACGCCGCCGGAGTTGTCCAGATCGACATCCATGCCGCTGTGATCGAACACATCTTCGATTTCTTCCTGCACGGCGTCGACAAGATCGTGAAAGCGGGCTTCGCTCAGACTCATGAATCGTTTCCTCGGTACGGGTTGTACGGCGGCACCCAGGCCGCCGACGATGCCGGCGAGCTTAGCAGGCCATCGCCGCGTCTAGCGAGCGACTGTCCGAGCGGTTGCCCGATATGGCTGCCGACGAGCGCGGCCACATAGGCAATCCGGTGGGTGCTGGGTATACTCCGGCCCATCGATTTTTCAAGGATTGCACCCCCATGAAGCGTCTACTGCTTCCACTCATAGCACTCGCGGTTCTCGCTTCCGTACTCAGCGGCTGCGGCCAGAAAGGCCCGCTGTACCACCCGGACGACGAGGCAACGGCCAACGAGCGTTCCAAAGACCGTTTCGAACTGTAAAGGAGGCATTCCATGGAGGCCTTCTCGTACCGCGACGGTCAACTCTTCGCGGAGGGCGTGGCGCTGCCCGCTCTCGCGCAACGCTTCGGCACCCCGACGTACGTCTACTCACGGGCCCATATCGAGGCCCAGTACCGCGCCTATGCCGATGCCCTCGCTGGCATGCCGCACCTGGTCTGCTTCGCCGTCAAGGCGAATTCGAATCTGGGCGTACTCAACGTGCTGGCCCGGCTCGGCGCAGGTTTCGACATCGTTTCGCGCGGCGAGCTGGAACGCGTGCTGGCGGCAGGCGGACAGCCGGAGCGCATCGTATTCTCCGGCGTCGGCAAGACTCGCGACGACATGCGCCGTGCGCTGGAAGTCGGCGTGCACTGTTTCAATGTCGAGTCCACCGAGGAGCTCGAACGCCTGCAGCAGGTCGCCGCCGAACTCGGCGTCACTGCGCCGGTGTCGCTGCGGGTCAATCCCGACGTGGACGCGGGCACCCATCCCTACATTTCCACCGGTCTCAAGGAAAACAAGTTCGGCATCGCCATCGCCGACGCCGAGGCGGTGTATGCGCGAGCGCACGAACTGAGCAACCTCGAGGTGATCGGAGTCGACTGCCACATCGGCTCGCAGCTCACCACGCTGCCGCCGTTCCTCGATGCGCTCGACCGCTTGCTCGCCCTGATCGACCGCCTGGCGGTGCGCGGCATCCGCATTCAGCATCTGGACCTGGGTGGCGGGCTCGGCGTGCGCTATCGCGAAGAACAGCCGCCACTGGCCGGCGACTATATCCAGGCCGTACGCAAGCGTATCGACGGTCGCGATCTCGCCCTGGTCTTCGAGCCCGGGCGCTCGATCGTAGCCAACGCCGGTCTGTTGCTGACCCGCGTGGAGTACCTCAAGCACACCGATCACAAGGACTTCGCCATCGTCGACGCGGCAATGAACGATCTGATCCGTCCCGCGCTGTATCAGGCATGGATGGATGTCGTGCCTGTGCAGCCACGTGAAGGCGAGGCACGGCATTACGACGTGGTTGGCCCGATCTGCGAAACCGGCGACTTTCTTGCCAAGGAGCGCCCGCTGGTGCTGGCCGAAGGGGATCTGCTGGCGGTTCGTTCCGCAGGCGCCTACGGCTTCGTCATGAGCTCGAACTACAACACTCGCGGCCGCGCGGCCGAGGTGCTGGTAGACGGCGATCAAGCCTATGAAGTGCGCCGCCGCGAAAGCGTGCAGGAGCTATACGCCGGCGAAAGCCTGCTGCCCGCCTGAGGCCACGACGATGCTTTTGCGCTTTACCAAAATGCACGGCCTGGGCAACGATTTCATGGTCATCGACCTGATCAGCCAGCACGCGCACATCCAGCCGAAACACGCCAGGCAATGGGGTGACAGGCATACCGGCGTGGGCTTCGATCAGTTGTTGCTGGTCGAACCGCCGCACAATCCGGACGTCGACTTCCGCTACCGCATCTTCAACTCCGACGGTTCGGAAGTGGAGCAATGCGGCAACGGTGCGCGCTGCTTTGCGCGCTTCGTGCTCGACAAGCGCCTGACCACGAAGCGGCAGATTCGCGTCGAGACCAAGGGTGGCATCATCGAGCTGGACATCCGCCCCGACGGTCAGATCAGCGTCGACATGGGCCCGCCGCGCCTGGTGCCAGCCGAGATCCCTTTCCAGGCCGAGGGCGAAGCCCTGAACTATTCGCTGGAGGTGGGCGGTCAGCGGCTGGAGATCGCCGCGTTATCGATGGGCAATCCGCACGCCGTGCTGCGCGTGGAGGATATGGCGAGCGCGCCGGTGCATGAGCTGGGCCCGAAGATCGAGCATCACCCCCGCTTTCCACAGCGCGTCAACGCCGGTTTTCTGCAGGTCATCGACCGCCAGCACGCGAAACTGCGCGTCTGGGAGCGCGGCGCCGGTGAAACCCAGGCCTGCGGCACGGGGGCATGTGCCGCGGCGGTCGCCGCCATTCGCCAAGGCTGGATGGATTCTCCGGTGCATATCGATCTGCCCGGTGGCCGTCTGTCCATCGAATGGGCAGGCGACGGGCAGCCGGTTATGATGACCGGCCCCGCCGTTCGCGTTTTCGAAGGACAAATTCGCCTATGACCGAGCAAAACCAGGACAAGCCGCAAGTGCCGGACGCCGAAACCGTCGCGGCCTACCTGCGAGCCCATCCGGAATTTTTTGTCGATCACGACGAGTTGATTCCAGAGCTGCGCATTCCCCACCTGCCCGGCGGCGCCGTGTCGCTGGTCGAACGCCAGGTGAAACTGCTGCGTGAACGCAACATCGAGATGCGCCACCGCCTGTCACAGCTGATGGATGTCGCGCGCGACAACGACAGGCTGTTCGACAAGACCCGTCGGCTGGTCCTCGATCTGCTGGATGCCAACAGCCTGGAAGAAATCATCGGCGCGGTGGATGAAAGCCTGCGTCACGAATTCCAGGTGCCTTACGTCAGCCTGATCCTGTTCAGTGACTCGCCGCTACCCGTGGGGCGCAGCGTGACCGCTGCCGAGGCGCAACAGGCCGTCGGCGGCCTGCTCGGCAGCGGCAAGACCGTCTGCGGCGTATTACGCCCACATGAACTGGCGTTCCTGTTCGGCGAAGAGGACAGCAGCGGCATCGGCTCGGCCGCAGTCGTGGCGCTCAGCCACCAGCAAGGCATCCTGGCGATCGGCAGCCAGGACCCGCAGCATTACAAAAGCTCGCTCGGCACCTTGTTCCTCAGCTACATTGCCGAAGTGCTGACACGAGTCCTGCCGCACTACTCCGCACCGCTGCGCTCGGTCCGTTAGGCGCAGCTGGACGCCGAAGGCCGAGGTACCGGCGAGCAACGATTAGCCCGGGCTGTTTTCAGCTGCAGGCTTATGGCCTATCGAAGTGAGCCCTGATGCAGAACGATCTCGACGCCTATTTCGAACATCTGCGCAGCGAGCGGCAAATGTCGCCCCATACGCTGGACGGCTATCGGCGCGACCTGATCAAGGTTGCGGGGTTTTGCCAGAAGCAGCAGATCCCGCAATGGACGGAACTAAAGAGTTCGCATGTCCGCCAGCTGATCGCCGAGCTGCATCGCACAGGCCAATCCGCTCGTAGCCTGGCGCGGCTGTTGTCGGCGCTGCGCGGCCTGTATCACTACCTCAATGAAGAAGGGCGCTGCCGTCATGACCCGGCGGCGGGCATTCGCGCGCCCAAGGGCGAGAAGCGCCTGCCGCGCCTGCTCGACACCGACCGAGCGATGCAACTGCTCGATGGCGGGGTCGAGGACGATTTCATCGGCCACCGTGATCAGGCGATGCTCGAACTGTTCTATTCGTCCGGTTTGCGCCTGGCCGAACTGGTCGGCCTGAACCTCGACCAACTCGATCTTCCGGCCGGCCTTGTTCACGTTCACGGCAAGGGCAACAAGGAGCGCGTGCTACCTGTCGGTCGCAAGGCCCGCGAAGCGCTGCACGCCTGGCTTCCCCTGCGGGCGCTGAGCAATCCGGCCGATGGCGCTGTCTTCGTCAGCCAGCAAGGCCGTCGTCTCGGCGCCCGCGCCGTGCAGCTGCGGGTGCGACAGGCCGGGGTGCGCGAGCTTGGCCAGCATCTGCATCCGCACATGCTCCGGCACAGCTTCGCCAGCCACATGCTCGAGTCATCCCAGGATTTGCGCTCGGTACAGGAACTGCTCGGCCACGCCAACATCGGCACCACGCAGATCTACACCCACCTGGATTTTCAGCATCTGGCCAAGGTCTATGACCAGGCGCATCCACGCGCCCGCCGCAAACAGGACACTGAATCATGAGCATCCAGCTGGTCACATTCGACCTCGACGACACCCTCTGGGACGTCGCACCGGTCATGCGCGGAGCCGAAGCGACCCTGCGCGACTGGCTGGGGCAGCACGCGCCGCGCCTGGGCGAATTCACCACCGAAGCGCTGTGGGCGATCCGTGAGCGACTGCTGCAAGCCGATCCGGCACTCAAGCATCGCCTGAGCGAGTTGCGGCGGCGGATTCTGTTCAACGCACTGGAGCAGGCCGGCTATGTCCCCGACGAAGCGAATGAGCTGGCCGAGGCAGGCTTCAAGGTCTTTCTGGAGGCGCGGCACGCAGTCGAGTTGTTCCCCGAAGTGCACCCGACGCTTGAGCTGCTCGCCAATCGCTACATGCTCGGTGTCCTGACCAACGGTAACGCTGACGTCAGCCGTCTGGGATTGGCCGACTATTTCCGTTTCAGCCTTTGCGCCGAAGAACTCGGAGTCGGCAAACCCGACCCACATCCGTTCCGTGAAGCGCTCAAGCGTGGCGGCGTAGAGGCCGCCCATGCGGTCCACATCGGCGATCATCCCCTCGATGATATCGGTGGCGCCCAGCGCGCCGGCATGCGAGCGATCTGGTTCAATCCCGGCGGCATCACGTGGCAGCACCCGGGCAGGCCGGACGCCGAAATCGGTAGCCTGTCCGAGCTGCCACCGCTGCTCGACCGCTGGCGTTGACGAGACGCCGTGCCGCGTTCGAACCGCACATCGCTCGCATAAAAAAGCCCGCGGCGAGGCGGGCTTCTTCAGTGGGCCGGCGGCTCAGATAGGCCGGCTGCCGTACTTGCTGTCCGGCTTTTTCGGCGGATCGGCTACCACGTTGGGCTCGACTTCCTGCACCCGACCGCCGCGCGCCAGAAACTCTTCCATGGCGCGCGCCAATTCATCACGCTCGCGCTGCTTCGCCTCCAGGCTCGGTAACTCGTCGACGACGACTGCCTTGGCCTTGGCTTTCTTGGTCGTCGGAGTGGCGCGCTCGCTGTCGGTTCCCTCGTCGTCAGCGAGCTCGTCGCCGTCATCGGCAGCGGCCAGCTCCTCGTCATCCTCTTCCTCGTCGTTAACGTCCAGGTCTTGTTCTAGTTCTTCGTCGCTCATGTTCAACCTCGTACCTTGCCAAAGCGGAAGTTATAGCCCAGCGATGAGCTTTGTTCGCCATCGCCAAAAAAAATTCAACTTGCCATCCCGTGCAGCGTCGCGAGGATCTGCCGGGCACCCCCTCGATCACGGTGCTCACCCAGGTAGATGCCCTGCCAGGTCCCCAACGCCAGACGCCCCTCACTGACAGGCAAGCTCACCTGACAGCCGAGCAGGCTCGCCTTGAAGTGAGCCGGAAGATCGTCCGGCCCTTCGTAATCATGTTCGTAGCCATCCTGGTCCTGTGGCACCAGGCGATTGAAAAACCGCTCGAAGTCGCGCCGCACCGCGCTGTCGGCATTCTCGTTGATGGTCAGCGAGGCCGATGTGTGACGCAGCCACAGGTGTAACAGACCGACCGGGCATTGTTGCAGTTCCGGTAGCCCGGCGAGCAACTCGTCGGTAATCAGGTGGAAACCTCTCGGTCGCGGACGCAGCGTGATCATCTTCTGTTGCCACATGCCGGAACACCTTCGGACCACTGAACGGGCGCATTCTAGCGCGGCGCCAGAAAAAACAAAGGGCGCCCGTGGGCGCCCTCGTCATCGGTTTGCGAATCAGCGTTTGCTGGTGAACTCAGGATAGGCTTCCAGGCCGCATTCGACGACGTCCACACCTTCGTACTCTTCTTCTTCGCTGACGCGCAGGCCCATGACCGCCTTGATGATGCTCCAGACGATCAAGCTGGCGATGAATACCCAGGCGAAGATGGAAACCAGTCCCAGCAGCTGCGCACCGAACGTTGCGTCGGCGTTGGTCAGCGGCACCGCCAGCAGACCCCACATGCCGACGACACCGTGCACCGAAATGGCGCCGACCGGGTCATCGACTCGGATTTTGTCCAGGCCGAGGATACTGAACACCACCAGCACACCGCCGGCGCCTCCGATCAGCACAGACTGCAACGCGCTCGGCGTCAGCGGCTCCGCCGTGATCGCAACCAGACCCGCCAACGCACCGTTGAGAACCATGGTCAGGTCGGACTTACCGAACAGCAGGCGCGCCGTGATCAGCGCCGCAACCAGGCCGCCGGCCGCGGCCATGTTGGTATTGGTGAACACTTGAGCGACGGCGTTGGCATCTTCGATGGTGCTCATTTTCAACTGCGAGCCACCGTTGAAACCGAACCAGCCCAGCCACAGGATGAACGCACCCAAGGTCGCCAGCGGAAGGTTGGCACCGGGAATCGCATTGATCTGGCCGTTCGGACCGTACTTGCCTTTGCGCGGGCCGAGCAACAGCACGCCAGCCAGGGCCGCGGAAGCACCCGCCATGTGCACCAGGCCAGACCCTGCGAAATCGAGGAAGCCGGCAGCATCGAGGAAACCACCGCCCCATTTCCAGAAGCCTTGCACCGGATAGATGAAGCCGGTCATGACCACTGCGAAGGCGATGAATGCCCAGAGCTTCATCCGCTCGGCCACCGCACCGGACACCACCGACATGCAGGTTGCGGCAAACACGACCTGGAAGAAGAAGTCGGCACGCGCGGAGTAGTAAGGCGCGTCCTCACCCCCTGCGGCGACCACATCCACGGCGTTCTCGTCGCCGATCAGGAAGCCCAGGCTCGGCAGAATGCCGCCGTCCGGGCTCGAGTACATGATGTAGTAGCCGATCACCAGATACATGATCGAGGCCACGGCGTAGAGCACGATGTTCTTGGTGAGAATTTCGGCCGTGTTCTTCGCACGTACCATACCGGCTTCGAGCATCGCGAAGCCGGGCGCCATCCACATCACCAGCGCACCGCAGATGAGGAAGTAGAACGTATCGAATCCGTACAGAACGGGTATCAGTGCTGTGCTATCCATTTGTTATCACCTTTTGCCGAGCGCCTCGCGACGCTGTTCGGTTAAGGCGCCCGGGGTTGGCTCCGGGCGCGCTCCGTGTGCTTACAGGTTGTAGCCGCGCTCGTTGTGCAGGCTGAGGTCGAGGCCGATGGTTTCTTCTTCTTCGCTGACGCGCAGGCCCATCACGACATCGATCACCTTGAGGATCACGTAGGTGACGATGGCGGTGTAGACCACCGTGAACAGCACCCCCTTGAACTGGATCCAGAGCTGCAGCGCGATGTTTTCCACCTCGCCGAAACCGCCCATCGCCGGGGCCGCGAACACGCCTGTCAGTAGTGCACCGACGATGCCACCGACGCCATGCACGCCAAACGCATCCAGGGAATCGTCGTAGCCGAGCTTGCGTTTAAGGCTGGTGGCACAGAAGAAGCAGATAACGCCCGAGGCCAGGCCGATGATCAGTGCGCCCATCGGGCCCACGGTGCCAGCCGCCGGAGTGATCGCGACCAGACCGGCGACCACGCCCGAGGCGATGCCCAGCGCGCTGGGTTTGCCGTGAGTCAGCCACTCGGCGAACATCCAGGACAGCGCCGCCGCAGCGGTGGCGATCTGGGTGACCAGCATGGCCATGCCAGCAGTGCCGTTGGCGCCCAGTGAGGAACCGGCGTTGAAACCGAACCAGCCGACCCACAGCATCGCCGCACCGACCAGCGTCAGGCCGAGGTTATGCGGCGCCATGGGCGTCGTGGGGAAGCCTTTGCGCTTGCCGAGCACGATGCACGCCACCAGCCCTGCAATACCGGCGTTGATATGCACCACGGTGCCGCCCGCGAAATCGAGCACGCCCCAGTCCCACATCAGGCCACCATCGCCACCCCAGACCATATGCGCGATCGGCGCGTAGACCAGCGTGAACCAGACGCCCATGAACACCAGCATCGCGGAGAACTTCATGCGTTCGGCGAAGGCACCGACGATCAATGCCGGCGTGATGATGGCAAAGGTCATCTGGAAGGTAATGAAGACGCTCTCCGGGACCGTACCGGTGAGGCTGTCTGACGTCAGCCCGCTGAGGAAGACACGACCCAGCCCGCCGACGAATGAGTTGAAGTTGGTAACGCCCGCTTCCATGCCGGCAGTGTCGAAGGCCAGGCTGTAGCCGTAGACCATCCAGAGGATGCTCATCAGGCCGGTGATGGCGAAGCATTGCATCATCACCGACAGAATGTTCTTGGAGCGGACCATGCCGCCGTAGAACAGCGCCAGGCCCGGAATCGTCATGAACAGCACCAGTGCGGTGGCTGTCAGCATCCATGCCGTGTCACCTGAATCAAGCGTTGCCTCCTGTGCCATGGCGATGCCTGGGCTTAACAGAGACAAAAGGGCTCCTAGCCCTGCGAATTTTCGCAGAGTCATGGTTTTACTCCTGGGGGCGTGGGGTTCGTAGACCTGCTAGGCAGGCAATCGCAACAGAGCGGTCTCGTGCGTCGCAAGCGTGGATCAGGCCCGGTGGCCTGGCTGATCCATGAACACGGGCGTCGCCGCCCGGTCAGTCGCCTGCTACGCGACGAAGCCGATCAGATCGCGTCGGTATCGGTTTCGCCTGTCCGAATGCGGATGGCCTGCTCCAGATTGACGACGAAAATCTTTCCATCACCGATCTTGCCGGTGTTGGCGGCCTTGGTGATGGCCTCGATCACACGATCGAGCTGATCGTCGGCAATCGCTACGTCGATCTTCACTTTCGGCAGGAAATCGACCACGTATTCGGCACCTCGATACAGCTCGGTGTGGCCTTTCTGGCGCCCGAAACCCTTGACCTCGGTGACCGTGATGCCCTGAACGCCGATCTCGGACAGCGACTCGCGTACGTCGTCCAGCTTGAACGGCTTGATGATGGCAGTGACTAGTTTCATGAAACTTCTCCCGTTTAGGTGGACTTGCCCCAGAAGTACGAACCCGGGTCAAGTCTAAGCTCAGTGTCTGGCTCTTGTAACGCGCCGGCGTGGCCGAGCGACTCCCGACACCATCAACCGATCCGACGAAACGTCCCGAATCGTCTGCGCACCGCAACGCTCTGGTGCATCGTCATGGGCAGCCAAGCAGAATCAGTGCCAGTTTCAGAAAAGCCCGGCCCATGGCGCTACGCATTGCGGCTCTCGGCGCGATCGGCGTCGATCCAGCGAAACCGCGCACCAATATCGAGCACTCAAGCGCGACGGCCTGCCCATAATCGTGCATGCGGACGAAAACGGGCCCCCGGCTGGGCCGTGTTACACTGGCGCTCGCTCCGAAACAGGTGATGCTCATGTTTGCACCCAAAGCTTTTCTCGATGCCATCGGTTCCCAGGCTTCACGCTTGTTCAACGGTGAAACGCCCCTGCCCCGCCCTGAAATCGAAGCCCAGCTCAAGGGAATCGTGCAGGGCGCGCTGAGCAAGCTGGATGTGGTCAGCCGCGATGAATTCGACAGCCAGATGGTCGTACTGGCGCGTACGCGAGCACGGCTCGAAGCGCTCGAGGCCAAAGTCGCCGAACTGGAAGAAAGACTGGCGCCCCCCGCCTCCGAATAAACCCGGTGGCGACACGATCAAGGAGTGATCGGATGTCCCTTGCGATAGTGCACAGCCGCGCCCAGGTAGGCGTCGAGGCACCCACCGTCACGGTCGAAGCCCACCTGGCCAACGGGTTGCCTTCCCTGGCGCTGGTCGGATTGCCGGAAACGGCAGTCAAGGAGAGCAAGGATCGCGTGCGCAGTGCGATCCTGACCTGCGACTTCGATTTTCCCGCGCGGCGCATCACCCTGAATCTTGCCCCGGCCGATTTGCCTAAGGACGGCGGCCGCTTCGATCTGGCCATCGCCCTGGGTATCCTCGCGGCGAGCGGCCAGATTCCGGCGGACCGCCTCGACACGCTCGAGTGTCTGGGCGAGCTGGCGCTATCCGGCGCGTTACGGTCGGTGCAAGGCGTTCTGCCCGCGGCGTTGGCGGCGCGTCAGGCCGGCCGAGCTCTGCTGGTTCCGCGAGCCAACGCCGAGGAAGCCAGCCTGGCCTCTGGCCTTGTGGTCTACGCAGCCGACCATCTGCTGGAGGTCGCGGCGCACTTCAATGGCGTCGTGCCTATTGCACCCTTTCAGCCTCAGGGCCTGCTGCGCCAGTTGTTGCCCTACCCCGATCTGGCCGATGTCCAGGGCCAGGCGGCCGCCAAGCGCGGCCTGCTGATCGCTGCCGCGGGCGCGCACAACCTGCTGTTTTCGGGGCCTCCCGGGACCGGCAAGACGTTGCTGGCCAGCCGCCTGCCCGGCCTGCTGCCTCCGCTGGACGAGCACGAAGCACTGGAAGTCGCGGCCATTCACTCGGTTGCCAGCCAGTCGCCACTGGAGCATTGGCCGCAACGACCGTTTCGCCAGCCCCATCACAGTGCATCGGGACCGGCACTGGTTGGCGGCGGCAGCCGTCCCAGGCCCGGCGAGATCACGCTGGCCCATCAGGGCGTGCTGTTTCTCGACGAGTTGCCCGAGTTCGATCGCAAGGTTCTGGAAGTGCTGCGCGAACCCCTGGAGTCGGGCTGCATCGTGATCGCCCGGGCGCGAGACAAGGTGCGCTTCCCGGCGCGTTTCCAGCTCGTCGCGGCAATGAACCCGTGCCCCTGCGGCTATCTTGGCGACCCCAGCGGGCGCTGTCGCTGTTCGCCTGACCAGATTCAGCGCTACCGCGGCAAGCTGTCCGGACCGCTGCTTGACCGGATTGACCTGCACCTGACGGTCGCCCGCGAGGCCACAGCGCTGAACGCACCCCCGACGACTGGCGAAAACAGCGCCGCGATGGCCAGGCAAGTGGCCGAGGCGCGGAGCATCCAGCTGGCACGTCAAGGTTGCGCCAACGCCTTCCTGGACCTCTCGGGACTGCGCAGCCATTGCCAACTGCAGCCCGAAGACCAGCAGTGGCTCGAGCGCGCTTGCGAGCGGCTGGGCCTGTCCCTGCGCGCCGCACATCGCATTCTGAAGGTGGCGCGCACACTGGCGGACCTGCAACAGGCGCAATCGATCCATCGCGCTCACCTGGCAGAGGCGCTGCAGTACCGCCCAGGCAGCTCGACGCCCTGAGCCGCAGCAAGCGCCCTCGAGCGTTCGGCGGTATTCCCGCCGACCGGCGCGGTGATGGCGTCCAATTGTGCTAAACCAACCCTAACGAGACCTCGATGGTGCCATGCGTCCGGCCTTGGGCGAGCCATTATGGTAGATTGCACGCTCTTCGCCACAGGCGGCCCACTCCCCAATTTCGGTATTAGGAGCGCAGCATGGAGGCCAAAAAGTCTTCCCTTTCCACCATCAATGCCCCGGTTTTCTTCGGCTCGGCGGTATTGATTCTCGCCCTGGTGATCTACAGCGTCACCGTGCCGGACCACGCTCAAAGCGTCTTCAGCGAGGTCCAGGCCTGGATCATCGCCAACGTCAGTTGGCTTTACATCCTCGCCGTTGCCGTGATCCTGCTGATGGTGGCGCTGCTTGCCATCAGCCGTTACGGCAATATCAAGCTGGGCCCCGACCACAGTGAGCCGGACTACAGCAACCTCACCTGGTTCTCGATGCTGTTCTCGGCGGGCATGGGCATCGGCCTGATGTTCTTCGGCGTCGCCGAACCGGTGATGCATTTCCTCTCGCCGCCGGTTGGTGAAGGCGGCACCATCGACGCGGCTCGCGAGGCGATGAAGATCACCTTCTTCCACTGGGGCCTGCATGCATGGGCCATCTACGCCATCGTCGCGATGATCCTGGCGTACTTCAGCTTTCGCCACGGACTGCCACTGACGCTACGTTCGGCGCTCTATCCGCTGATTGGCGAACGGATCTACGGGCCGATCGGGCATGCCGTGGATATCTTCGCCATCATCGGTACCGTACTCGGCGTGGCCACGTCGCTGGGACTCGGCGTCACGCAGATCAATACCGGCCTCAATCACCTGTATGGGGTGCCCATATCGGTGCCTGTGCAGATCGGTCTGATCGCCGGCACCACGCTGTTGGCCACCATTTCGGTGGTGACCGGCCTGGACAAGGGTGTACGGCGGCTGTCGGAGCTGAACCTCAGCCTCGCCGTTCTGCTGATGCTGTTGGTGTTGATCGTCGGCCCTACGGTGTTCATCCTGCAGACCTTCGTGCAGAACACCGGCGAATACTTTTCGCAGATCGTCACGGCCACCTTCAATCTCTATGCCTACGAGCCCAATGACTGGATCGGTGGCTGGACACTGTTCTACTGGGGCTGGTGGCTGGCCTGGTCGCCCTTCGTCGGCCTGTTCATCGCGCGCATATCCCGCGGCCGTACCATCCGCGAGTTCGTGACCGGCGTATTGCTGGTGCCGACGGCCTTCACGCTGCTGTGGATGACCGTATTCGGCGACACGGCGATCCACATGATTCTCTGGGAGCACGTCACCAGCCTCGGAGAAGCGATCGAGCGAGACAGTTCATTGGCGTTGTTCGCGTTTCTCGAGCACTTCCCCTTCTCGTCCCTGTTGTCGTTGATCGCCATCATCATGGTGGTGGTGTTCTTCGTGACCTCCGCCGACTCCGGGGCGCTGGTCGTGGACATGCTCGCCTCGGGCGGCCAGGAAAACACACCGGCACGACAGCGCGTATTCTGGGCCGGTTCGATGGGCGTTGTGGCCATCGCCCTGTTGCTGGCCGATGGCCTGACCGCGCTGCAAACGGCGACCATCGCCAGCGCGCTGCCCTTCACCCTCGCGTTGCTCTGCTCGATGTGGGGGCTGCTGAAAGCCCTTCGCGTGGATGCCACCAAACAGGGGCTGCGCTACCAGGCATTGACGACCTCGCCCAACGCGCCGAGCTCGGGTGCGGGTGGCTGGCAACGGCGCGTACGCAGCCTGACGATGTTTCCGCGGCGTCGCCATGTGGTGCGCTACATCGCCGAGGCGGTGGTTCCGGCCTGCCAGTCGGTCGCAGAGGAGATGCGCAAGCAAGGCTATACCGTTGAAGTGAGCGAAGACGAGGAAGCGAGCGTGTCCATGCAGATCACGCACGAGGGGGCTCCGGACTTCTTCTACGAAGTACGTCCACGCGGCTACCCGATGCCCAGCTTTGTCGCGGCCGATGAAAACGAACCGGATGAACGCACCTACTACCGCGCCGAGGTGCATCTCAAGGAAGGCGGCCAGAACTATGACGTGATGGGCTGGAGCCGCGACGAAGTGATCGGTGACATTCTCGACCAGTACGAGAAGCACATGCATTTCCTGCACATGGTGCGATAGCCGACGTGACCGGAAAGTCTGCGGGCGGGCCTACGCACCCGCAGCGCTTTCCGGCTTTTCATGGTTGCTCAGGTACTTTTCCAGCTCCGCCAGCGGCAGCGGTTTACTGATCAGGTAGCCTTGGACCTGATTGGCGCCATAGCGCTCCAGCAGTTTCAACTGGCCAACCCGCTCCACCCCTTCGGCAACCACTTCCAGCCCCAGATCATGGGCCATGCCGATCATGGCCTGAATCAGGCTGTTGTCCGCCTTGGTCGTGACCCCATCGACGAAGCTCTTGTCGATCTTCAACAGACTGATAGGTAAGCGGCTCAGGTGCACGAACGACGAGAATCCCGTCCCGAAGTCATCCAGCGAGAAGCGCACCCCAAGCTCGGCCAGCGCGCTCATGGTGCCTCTCACTTGCTCGCTGCGGCGCATTACGGCGGTCTCGGTGAGCTCGAATTCCAGCCAGCGCGGGTCGACCCCTCGCTCCTCGATCAATCGCTGCAGGGTGACCAGCAACTGGCTGTCCTGAAACTGCCGGAACGACAGGTTGACAGCCATATGCAATTCGCCGGCGCCCCGTTCGCGCAGACTCTGCATGTCGCGCAGCGCACGCGAGATGACCCAATAGCCGAGCGGTACGATCAGCCCGCTCTCCTCCGCCATCGGGATGAATTCGTCCGGCGCCAACAGGCCGCGTGAGGCATGGGGCCAGCGGACCAGGGCTTCCAGACCGACGATCCGCCCTGTCTCCATGCACAGCCGGGGCTGGTAATGCAGCTCCAGGTCGTCACGGCGTAACGCACGGCGCAACTCACCTTCAAGATCGGCCAGGCTGCTGGCACTGCGGTTGACCCGCTCGTCGTACAGATACCAGGTACAACCAGGCCGGGCCTTGGCCTGCCGCATCGCGACCTGAGCCACCCACAGCAACTGGTCGGCATCGGTGTCGGCCTTGGCATGGGCCAGACCGAGGCTGCAACCGAGCATCAGGCTTTCGCCATCGAGCCAGTACGGCTCGGCCAGCGCCTCGACCACACGGTCGGCCACTTGTTCGACGCGCCCCGAGCCGCGCGTGGTATCGAGCAGCAGGCCGAATTCGTCGCCCCCCAGCCGGGCGATCCGGTCGCCCACCTCGAGCTGCGTTTTCAACCGTGCCACCACTTGCAGGATCAGCGCATCGCCGGCCTGATGGCCGAGCGTGTCGTTGACCCGGCGGAAGTTGTCCAGATCCAGCACGCCCAGCGCCAGCCCCCCGCCGTCATGCTCGGCCAACTGCGCGCCGAGCAGCGCCTGGAATCCTTGCCGGTTGACGATGCCGGTCAGCGGATCCTGTTCCGCCAGACGCTGCAAGGCGACATGCAGGCTGCACCTCTCCCGCGCATAGCGCAGGCTGCGGCGCAGTACATCGGGGGTGAACTGGGAGCCGACCAGCCAGTCCACGACGCCCTCCGGCGCCTCGTCGGGTTCATCCTCGAGCAGAAGAATGGTGGGCCAGGGGAAACGGCCCGACGCCGGGCGGCGGCGCGGCGTGGTAAGCAACACCACATGGCCCGCTTCGGCCAGATGCGCGGCAACGGTCGGCCAGTCATCGGCGACCAGCAACAGGTGATGGCTGCGCAAGGCGGTCAGCGCAGCGCGCAGGCGCTCGCCCCACGCCGGCTCGTCGGCCAGCAGAACCAGTCGCATAGGTTGTATGGACGCTGTCACGATGTATCCCCGATTCGTGCGGAGCAAAAGGTAGCTGACAACCTCGGTGGGTGCGCCCCGTAGCGAAGCGGGACGAGTGGCTGGTCAGCCTAAAGCGGGCACGGCGCGCATAGACTAGAGCATTCCGGGCCGGAACCGAGCATCACGGGCGACGACTGGTAGGTGCAGGGTCCAGGCGGCCTCATCTCGCCCGGCCAGCCCTGCTAAACTCTCGCCCCCGCTACAACAGACCGAAACGAGAATGTCCCGACTCAATCCCCGGCAGCAGGAAGCCGTGAACTACGTCGGCGGCCCCATGCTGGTGCTCGCTGGCGCCGGCTCCGGCAAGACCAGCGTGATCACCCGCAAGATCGCCTACCTGATCCAGCAGTGCGGCATCCGCGCGCAGTATATCGTCGCCGTGACCTTCACCAACAAGGCCGCGCGCGAAATGAAAGAGCGCGTCAGCAGCCTGCTGCGTGGCGGCGAAGGGCGCGGCCTGACAGTGTCGACCTTTCATAACCTCGGCCTGAACATCATTCGCAAGGAATACGCCAAGCTCGGCTACAAGCCCGGTTTCTCGATCTTCGACGAGAGCGACATCAAGGCGCTGCTGACCGACATCATGCAGAAGGAATACGCCGGTGATGACGGCGTGGACGAGATCAAGGGCTACATCGGCAACTGGAAGAACGACCTGATCGCGCCCGAGGAAGCGCTGGCGAATGCGCGCAACCCCAAGGAGCAGACTGCGGCGATCGTCTACACCCACTACCAGCGCACGCTCAAGGCGTACAACGCGGTGGATTTCGACGACCTCATCATGCAGCCGGTGAAACTGTTCCAGAACCATCCCGACGTGCTCGAGAAGTGGCGTAACAAGGTTCGCTACATGCTGGTGGACGAGTACCAGGACACCAACGCGAGCCAGTACCTGCTGGTCAAATTGCTCGTCCAGGAGCGCGCGCATTTCACCGTCGTGGGTGACGATGACCAGTCGATCTACGCCTGGCGCGGCGCGCGGCCGGAAAACCTGATGCAGCTCAAAGAGGACTTTCCCTCGCTGAAGGTGGTAATGCTCGAGCAGAACTACCGCTCCACCAGCCGCATCCTCAAGTGCGCCAACGTTCTGATCGCCAACAACCCGCACGCCTTCGAAAAGCAGCTGTGGTCTGAAATGGGGCACGGCGACGCGATTCGCGTGATCCGTTGCCGCAACGAGGAAGCCGAGGCCGAACGCGTGGCGATCGAAATTCTTACGCTGCATCTGAAGACCGAACGGCCCTACAGCGATTTCGCCATCCTCTATCGGGGCAACTACCAGGCCAAGCTGATCGAACTGAAGCTGCAGCACCACCAAATCCCCTATCGGCTGTCCGGCGGCACCAGCTTCTTCGCCCGCCAGGAAGTGAAGGACCTGATGAGCTACTTCCGCCTGCTGGTCAATCCGGACGACGATAACGCCTTCCTGCGGGTGATCAACGTGCCGCGCCGGGAAATCGGCTCGACCACCCTTGAAAAGCTCGGCAACTACGCCACCGCGCGCAAGATTTCCATGTACAGCGCCTGCGACGAGATGGGGCTGGGCGAGCATCTGGACAGCCGCTTCACCGACCGCCTGTCGCGCTTCAAACGCTACATGGACACCCTGCGCCAGCAATGCGCGCAGAACGACCCGATTGCTGCGCTGCGCAGCATGGTCATGGACATCGACTACGAGACCTGGGTGCGCTCGCAGACGTCCAGCGACAAGGCCGCCGATTTCCGCATGGGCAACGTCTGGTTCCTGATCGATGCCCTGAAAAATACGCTGGAGAAAGACGAAGAAGGCGACATGACCATCGAGGAAGCCATCGCCAAACTGGTGCTTCGCGACATGCTCGAGCGCCAGCAGGAGGAGGAAGAAGGGGCAGAGGGCGTGCAGATGATGACCCTTCACGCCTCCAAAGGCCTGGAGTTTCCGTATGTCTTTATCCTCGGCATGGAAGAAGAGATCCTTCCGCACCGTTCCAGCATCGAGGCCGACACCATCGAGGAAGAACGCCGCCTGGCCTATGTCGGCATCACCCGCGCGCGGCAGAACCTGGCGATGACCTTCGCCGCCAAGCGCAAGCAGTACGGCGAAATCATCGATTGCATGCCCAGTCGCTTTCTCGACGAACTGCCCCAGGAAGACCTGGAATGGGAAGGTCAGGAAGACGCACCCGCCGAGGTCAAAGCCGCCCGCGGCAACGATGCCCTGGCCGCGATGCGGGCCATGTTGAAGCGATAACAGCCGGCGGGGAGCCGGTATTCGATTCGTGAGGGGAATTCAATCCGTCACCGCGCCTCGCATGAGTTCGTCTGGCGCAGGATGCCATCTGCAGCCATCGCCCGCCGTTCGTGCTCGTCGGCCCGGTGCTCAGCCGCTGACGATCGCCTCCAGCTCCTTGGCCGCCGCACGCAGGCGTGGCACGAACGCCAGCAGCGGCTCCATCGCACAGCGAATCACCGGCGCATGGGTGAACAGACAGGCACTCAGCTCACCGCGGCCATCGCGTACGGGCACGGCACAAGCGACCATGCCGTCGATGAACTCCTCTGAGTCGGTTGCCAGGTCCTCTTCGCGAATCCGTGCCAGGTCATCACGCAGGGCGCTCAGATCGACGAGGGTGTTGCGCGCCATCTGCCGGATCGGCAGGCGTGGCAGCACTCTGTCCAATTGCTCCGGTGGCAGTGAAGCCAGATACAGCTTGCCACTGGCGGTGCACCAGAGTGGAGTATGACTGCCGATGGGCAGGTTGATCTGCAACGGCCAGTTGGTCTGCACGCGGTCGAAGTAGAGCATGTCGAGACCATCCGGCACGGACAGCCCGCACGTCTCGCCAATTTCCTCGGACAGCTGGCGCAGGATCGCCTGGCGTAACGCCTTGTGCCGACCGCTGCCCAGAATATTGACTGCCGTCGCGTGCAGCCGATCCCCGGGCAGCAAGCCACCGCGCAAACCGAACTGCAGAAAACCCTCCTTTTCTAGGGTCTGCACCAAGCGGTGCGCGCTGGCCTTGGGGATATCCAGCTGGTCGGCCAGCGCGGTGGGTGTCAAGGGTTGCGCGGCACCGGCCACCGCTTCGATGATTTCCAGCACTCGCGTGATGGAAGAGCCTTTTTCACGGGGAGTACTGCGCATGATCCAAGCCCGTCAACGATGAGAAACGAAAGTCCGCCCCGAAGGGCGGCAAAGCTTAATCCAACACCGGCAAGACCGGCAGCGCCACGCAACGCTTTCGCGCTCATCTGCCCCAGCCGTTCATCCGTGCGGTGGCTGGCTTCACTTCATCGTCGGCATCGAGAAGTCTGCGCCGGCACGTATGCCGGTGGGCCAGCGCCGAGTCACGGTCTTCATTCGCGTGAAGAACCGCACGCCGTCCGGGCCATGCATGTTCAGCGGGCCGAAGATCGAGCGCTTCCAGCCGCCGAAGCAGTGGAAGGCCATGGGCACCGGAATCGGCACGTTGACACCGACCATGCCGACCCTGACGTTCTCCTCGTACTGCCGCGCGGTGTCGCCATCGCGGGTGAAGATCGAGGTGCCATTGCCGAACTCGTGATCGTTGACCAGCTTCAGTGCCTCGTCGAAGGATTTGGCGCGCACCACCGCCAGCACCGGACCGAAGATTTCCTCCTTGTAGATGCGCATCTCGGGCGTCACCCGGTCGAACAGCGTCGGGCCCACGTAGAAGCCGTTCTCATAGCCTTCAACCTTGAGCCCGCGACCATCGCAGACCAGTGTCGCGCCCTCCTGCACGCCCAGATCGATATAGCCGGAGACCTTCTGCTGATGCTCACGGGTGACCAGTGGGCCCATGTGGGGTTCAGGTTCGACGCCCGTGCCGGGACCGGTGCGCATTTGCGCGATTTCGCCCTTGAGCATCTCGACCAGGTTGTCCGCCACTTCGTCGCCGACACAGACCGCCACCGAGATCGCCATACAGCGCTCACCGGCCGAGCCGTAGGCGGCGCCCATCAGCGAGCTGACCACTTGCTGCGGGTCGGCGTCGGGCATGATGACCATGTGGTTCTTCGCCCCACCCAGTGCCTGGCAGCGTTTGCCATGCGCCGATGCGGTCGTATAGATGTACTCGGCAATCGGCGTCGAGCCGACGAAACTCACCGATTGCACGCGCTCATCGGTCAGCAGCACGTCCACCGCCTCCTTGTCACCGTTGACGATGTTCAACACGCCAGCCGGCAGTCCGGCTTCGGCCAGCAACTCGCCAAGCAGCATGGTCGCGCTCGGGTCCTTCTCCGACGGCTTGAGGACGAAAGTATTTCCGCAGGCGATGGCCACCGGCAGCATCCACAGCGGCACCATCGCCGGGAAGTTGAACGGCGTGATGCCGACACAGACGCCCAGCGGTTGCATCAGCGAGTTCGAATCGATATCACGCCCCACGTTGGGTGAGAACTCGCCCTTGAGCAGATGCGGAATCCCGCACGCGAACTCCACCACCTCAAGGCCTCGCGTCACTTCGCCCTGAGCATCGGAGAACACCTTGCCGTGCTCCAGCGAAATCAACCGCGCGACGTCGTCACGACGCGCTTCGAGCAAATCCTTGAAACGAAACATGACCCGTGCGCGGACAAGCGGCGGTGTCTTCGACCAGCCTTCGAAAGCGGCCTGGGCAGCGGCGATGGCCTCGCGGGTTTCTTCCGCCGAAGACAACGAGACATACAGGCGCGGCTCGCCGGTGGCCGGGTTGTAGACGGTCGCGTGGCGTTCGGAGCGGCCAGCGACGGCCTCGTTGTTGATCAGATTGCCGAGGGTCTGCATGGGGTTACTCCTGATTCCAGACGGTTTCGTAGAGGTCGATGATTTCCGCTTCGCTGGCGAGCCGCGGATTGTTGCCTGGCGAGCCGGACGCCAGCGCCTGCCTCGCCATGGTTTCGCGCAACTCGAAGAAACGTTCGCGGGCGATGCCGAACTGCTCCGGGCTTGGCACCTGCAATTCCTTGTTGATGGTTCGCAGTTCGCTGAGCAGCTTGTGGTTTGCTGTCTCGACGTTGTCGGCCTCGCCTGCCACGCCCATGGCGCGGGCACAATCGGCGTAGCGCTCAGGCGCTGCCGGAATCGAAAACGCGGTGACGGCGGGCAGCAACATGGCGTTGGACAGCCCGTGCGGCACGTGGAAAAAAGCTCCGATGGGCCGGCTCATGCCATGCACCAGCGCCACCGAGGCGTTGGAGAAGGCGATACCAGCCAAGGTCGCCCCCAGCATCATGGCCTCACGGGCCTCGCGATTGCCGGGTTCGTGATAGGCCGCGCGCAGGTTGGGCGCCAGCAGGCGCATCGCCTGGAGCGCCTGCGCATCGCTGTAGAGACTGGCCTTGCGGCTGACATACGCCTCGATGGCGTGGGTCAGCGCGTCGATGCCGGTGTCGGCGGTGACCCGTGCCGGCAACGACAGGGTCAGTTCGTAGTCGATCAGCGCGGCGACCGGCATGAAGCCAAGGCCGGCGCAGAGCATCTTCTCGTCACTGGTCTCGTCGGTGATGATGGTGAAGCGTGTCGCTTCCGAGCCGGTACCCGCGGTGGTGGGGATCGCGATCAGCGGCAAGCCGGCTTCGCTGACGTCGCGCGGGAAGCGGTAGTCGCGCATTTCACCGCCGAATTTGCCAAGAATGCCGATGGCCTTGGCCGAGTCGATCGGGCTGCCGCCGCCGAGTGCGATGATCGAATCGTAGCTGCCCTGGCGCACCATCTCGACGCCGGCATGTATCGACGCTGCCGTCGGCTCCGGCAGCGTATCGGCAAAGCAGTCACTGGGGATGTCAGCCTTGGCCAGCGTCTCGCTGATGCGCGCGACATAACCCAGCTCGACCATCATCCGGTCGGTCACGATCAGCGGGCGTTTGCAGCCCAGATTGCGTAGCACGGAGACGATCTGCTGACTGGCGCCGGCGCCGACTTCCATCAGGCGCGGCAGGACGATTCGATGACTCATGGACATTCTCCAGAGGTGCGCGCGGCTGTCCTGTTCGCTTCGGAGCGCTTTGGACAGCGATTCAGCAAAGCGCTGCGCGTCGGTGAGACGGGGTCTCGTTCTTATTTTGGTACTTCTGGTCTCGCTATGAACCCAGAGACTAGGAAAGCCAGGCGCGATCCGTCAAGTCAAATCGAGACTTTAATTCTCGTTTTAGAAAAATGAACGGGGCGCGCGCGTCAGCCCACCAGCGACTGCCCGACCCTGGCGGACAGGCACTGCAGGTGGTCGTCCGCCTGAGCGCGCAACTGGCGATGCCATCGCGCGACCTGCTCGCGCGATGCCGGATCGTCGATCGAACCCAGGTTGGCCTGCACGTTGACCAGCGCTGCGCAAAGCCCCGCATGGATCATCAGTGCGCCCGCCTGTACGTCGCTTTGCACCACCGCGATCACCCGAGGCCAGGCCTGGTTCGCCAGTTGCAGCGCCTGCAGGCTACTTCGGGCGGTGGCCAGGGGCACCGCGCACGCCTGGCGCGATGCCGCTTGCGTGTCCGTCGACGCATGCTCGTCGTGGCGCGCGTGCAGGTAGCTCTGGAACGCAGCAATATCCGCATCGGCGAAGGCGCCAGGGCGCCCGATCAGCGATTCGACGGCGGCTACCAGCTCGCGCCGCGCCGGCTCGCTGCCGTGCGCCTCGCTGATTCGCAGCCCCTTGAGCACAAGCGCCAGGCCAATGTCGGACACCACCGCCGCCGCGGCGCCGCAGCCTGGCGTTGGGCCATCGGCCGCTGTCGCATCACGGAAATCAGCCAACGACAGCGCCCAGACGCTGGACCCATCGGTCACCGGCCCGCCCATCGTCAGGCGTCGCCTCTGTCCCAGGCCAGCAACACGTCGAGCATGCGGTTGGAAAACGCCCACTCGTTGTCATACCAGGCCAGCACCTTGACCAACTCGCCCTGAACCCGCGTGTGGTTGAGATCCGCCACGCAGGAGGCCGGATAGCCGAAGAAGTCGCGCGAAACCAGTGGCTGGTCGTTGCACTCCATGACGCCGGGCGGCAACTGCTGCGCGCCTTCGCGCAAGATCCGGTTGACCGCCTCGACACTTTCCGGGGGCCGCTCGGCGGTAAAGGTCAGGTCGACAAGCGAGACATTAGGCGTGGGCACCCGCACAGCCAATCCATCCAGGCGTCCGGCCAGCTCCGGGAGAACCAGGCCGATGGCCTTGGCCGCCCCTGTCGTGGATGGAATGATCGACTCTGCCGCGGCGCGTGCGCGGTAGAGGTCCTTGTGTGCCTTGTCCAGCAGGTTCTGGTCGTTGGTATAGGCATGCACCGTGTTGAGCAGGCCCTGGCGGATGCCAAGGGCCTCATGCAACACCTTGGCCAGCGGCGCAAGGCAGTTGGTGGTGCACGAGGCGTTCGAGATCACGCGTTGGCTACGGTCGAGCCGTTCGTGATTGACGCCATAGACCACCGTCAGATCGGCGCTCTCGAGCGGATGCGAGGCGAACACGCGCGCGGCCCCCGCCTGGAGGTGCTGGTCGATCGATTCGCGTTTCTTGAACTTGCCGGTACATTCCAGCACCACATCGACGCCGAGCTGCTTCCACGGCAGTTGGCCGGGCTCGCGTTCATGCAACAGACGGATCGATTGTCCGCCCACCTGCATCACATCGTCTTGCAGTTCGAGCGGCGTGTGAAAGCGCCCAAAGGTGCTATCGAAACGCGTCAGATGCGCCATCGCGCTCCGGTCGCTGAGGTCGTTGATGGCCACGATCTGAATCTCGTTCTGCAGATTTCGCTCGAACAGGGCACGCAACACGGCTCGGCCGATACGGCCATAACCATTGATAGCAATACGCAACATGGCGGTCTCCCAGGTGTCGTTGAGGCAGTGCAAGGTTAGTCGGAGTATGGGCGGTGGCGTTCAGTACCGTCCGACGGAGATCAACGAACGGGGGAAACCCGAGCACCGTTCGTCGGTCGTACACCTCAACGGGCCCGTTGCGCCGGGCCGGCCAGCACCGGAAAAGGGAACGAGCATGAGCGAGTCAACCCCGCCACCCTGGTGGAAAGGCGCCACCGTCTACCAGATCTATCCGCGCTCCTTCGCCGACAGCGACGGCGATGGCGTCGGTGACCTCAACGGCGTGCTGAATCACCTCGATCACTTGCAATACCTGGGTGTCGACGCCTTGTGGCTATCGCCGATCTTCCGCTCGCCGATGGCCGACGCCGGCTACGACATCAGCGACTACTGCGACGTCGACCCGCTGTTCGGCTCGCTGGCGGACATCGACCGGCTGATCGCCGAGGCGCATGCACGCGGAATCCGGGTGCTGCTCGATTTCGTCCCCAATCACACCTCCGATCAACACCCTTGGTTCATCGAGTCGCGCAGTTCACGAAACAACCCCAAACGCGACTGGTATATCTGGCGAGACGAGCCGAACAACTGGCGCGCCGCGCTCAACGCCGGCAGCGCATGGACCTGGGACGAGCACACCCAGCAGTACTACCTGCACCTGTTCCTGCCCCAGCAGCCAGACCTGAACTGGCGAAACCCCGAGGTAGTCGAGGCGATGCACGGCGTCCTGCGCTTCTGGCTCGATCGCGGCATCGATGGTTTCCGCGTCGACGTCATCCATTGCACGGGCAAAGAGCCGAGCTTTGCAGACGATCCGCGCTGTCTGGCCGGCCAGCCACTGGTCGAGTTCAACGACCAGCCGTACAGCCACGAAGTGCTGCGCGGGCTGCGTCGGCTGGTCGACAGCTATCCCGGCGAGCGGGTGCTGGTGGGCGAAGTCAACATCCGGGCCACCGAGCGGGTCCTGCAGTACTACGGGGCCGGGGACGAGTTGCATATGTCGTTCAATTTCCAGCCGCTTGATGCACCCTGGGAGCCGGTGATGTTCCGCACCTGCATCCGTGACGTCGAAGCGCTGCTGAAACCGGCCAACGCCTGGCCGACCTGGGTGCTGTCCAACCACGACAACTCACGCCAGCGCAGCCGTTATCAGGGCTCGTTGCGCAGCGCCCACGCCGCCGCCGTGCTGTTACTGACCCTGCGCGGCACGCCCTTCATCTACCAGGGTGAGGAATTGGGGCTCGAAGATGCCGTGATCGATCCGGACGAGCAGGTCGACCCCGGCGGTCGCGATGGCGGCCGCGCGCCGATCCCCTGGCTCGCGGCGCCACCCCACGGGTGGTACGGCAGGCCACCGTGGCTCCCGTTCCCGCCGGACAGCGAGGTGCTGGCCGCCGAGCGCCAGCTACGGGAGCCTGACTCGACCCTGGCGCTTTATCGCCGGCTGATTGCCGCGCGCAAGCGCAGTCCGGCCCTGCTTCAGGGTGACTGGGAGGAACTGCCGTCGCATCCGAACGTGCTGGCCTACCGGCGGCAGTTCGGCGACGACCATCGGGTGGTGTGCCTGAACTTCGCCGACCAGCCCCACGCGTTCCCGATCAACGGACGCTGGCAGGTCGAAGTCGCGAGTGATGCCCAAGGCGAAAACGAACCCTACAGCGGCGAACTGGCAGCCGGCCAAGCCCTGATTCTCTGCCCCGAGGAGCACTGACATGCGACCACTGTGGTATCGGAACGCGGTGATCTACCAGATCGATCCGTCACTGTTTCTCGATGTAGACGGTGACGGTTGCGGCGACCTGCGCGGTGTCACCGAGCGCCTGGATTACGTTCGCGGCCTGGGCGCAACGGCCATCTGGCTGATGCCGTTCTACCAGTCGCCCTTCCGCGATGCCGGTTACGATGTGAGCGACCATCTGCAGGTCGATCCACGCTTCGGCGATCTCGCCGATGTGGTGTACCTGCTGGAAAAGGCCGAGGAGCTGGGGCTGCATGTGATGATCGAACTGGTGGTGCAGCACACCTCGATCGAACATCGCTGGTTTCAGGAGGCGCGCCGCGACCGGAACTCGCCCTACCGGGACTACTACCTCTGGGCAGACGAGCCGGACGACAGCATCGAGCCGATCTTCCCCACCGTGGAAGAAAGCGTCTGGACTTGGGACGACGAAGCCGGCCAGTACTATCGCCACCTGTTCTATAGCCATGAGCCGGACCTTAATCTCGGCAACCCCAAGGTGATCAAGGAAATCGAACGGATCATCGCGTTCTGGCTGCGCCTGGGCGTCTCGGGCTTTCGCGTCGACGCCGCCTCGCACCTCGTCGAACAGGCGGGCGGCGGTAACAGCGACAACGGTCAATGGCTGCTCGAACACATGCGCGACTTCGTCACCTTGCGCCGGCCGGAAGCGGTACTGCTGGGTGAGGTCGATGTGGAGCCCGAACAGTACCGCGGCTACTTCGGCGAAGGCGACCGGCTCACGCTGCTGTTGAATTTCTGGGCCAACAACCATTTCTTTCTCTCGCTGGCACGCAGCGAGGCGCAGCCCTTGCATCGGGCGCTCGAGCACCAGCCGGAGCCGCCGGAGCGCGCGCAGTACGCGATCTGGCTGCGCAACCACGACGAACTGGACCTGGAGCGGCTGACCGACGACGAGCGTGAGGAAGTCATGCAGGCCTTCGCTCCACAACCCGAAATGCGCGCCTACAATCGAGGGATTCGCCGGCGCCTGGCACCCATGCTCGACGGCGATGAGCGCCGCATCGCCATGGCCCACGCATTGCTGTTCGCGCTGCCGGGTACGCCCATC
This sequence comes from Stutzerimonas stutzeri, assembly GCF_009789555.1. Taxonomy (NCBI): domain Bacteria; kingdom Pseudomonadati; phylum Pseudomonadota; class Gammaproteobacteria; order Pseudomonadales; family Pseudomonadaceae; genus Stutzerimonas; species Stutzerimonas stutzeri. The sequence continues at coordinate 1,200,792 of NZ_CP046902.1, read as the reverse complement.
GTCCGTTATGGCGAAGAAATCGGCATGGGCGACGACCTCGCGCGCCCCGAGCGTCTGGCGGTCCGTACACCCATGCAATGGTCCAACGAGCCCAACGCCGGATTCTCCTGCGCCGCCGCATCGCAGCTGGCGGCGCCGCTGATCGAGGAAGGGACGTTCGGCTTCCGTCAGCGGAACGTCTATGCGCAGACCCTGCGCGACGACTCGCTGCTGTCCAAGACAGGCAACATGATTCGCACCCGCATAGGCCTGCGCGAGATCGGCGGCGGTCAGCATCGCCCGGTCGAGACGGGTTGCCCGTCAGTCTTCGCCATCCGCCATGACAACGGCTCGACCGTACTCATGCTGGTGAATCTGGCGGACCAGGAGGTCGAGATTGAAATCGCCGAGCACGACCTGCAGGACATGGTGGACGTACTGGCCGACAGCGACTACGAGCAGCCTCAGGGTCACCCGCTGCGGATCCATCTGGCCGGCTACGGCTATCGGTGGCTGCGCCGCAAGCAACAGCTGTTTGGCTAAAGGATGGCAAACGCCACGCAGCCAGGAGGTGGCATGCCTCTCGATACCGGGCGGTGTCGGGCGGTCCACCACCTATCGGCCGCAACGCCTGGCGGAACGCTCCACTTGGACCCACGCATGGAATTGAGCGAGAATGCGCGGCTTTCCAGGCCGAGGTACAGGCTGGCGAATGGATGCAGGACCGAAACGGGCTGGGCGCTCGCCAACATGGCGCAGCGCCCGGTCGGCTTTCGGGACGGCGAATCGTCAGGGTGCCGGGCCGCCCACGCTTGAGGTAGCGCGTTCGTGGAACAGCTGAAACAGAAAATCCGCAATGAAGGCATCGTACTCTCCGACCGAGTACTCAAGGTCGATGCGTTCCTGAACCACCAGATCGACCCGGTGCTGATGCAGCAGATCGGTCAGGAATTCGCCCGGCGGTTCCGCGACCAGAACATCACCAAGATCGTCACCATCGAAGCCTCCGGCATCGCTCCTGCGATCATGGCGGGGCTGGAACTCGGCGTGCCGGTGATTTTCGCCCGCAAGCACCAGTCGTTGACGCTGACCGACCACCTGCTGACCGCTTCGGTCTATTCCTTCACCAAGCAGGTCGAAAGCACCATCGCGATTTCCACCACCCATCTGTCCGACGCGGACCGCGTATTGATCATTGATGACTTCCTGGCCAACGGCAAAGCCGCCAAGGGTCTGATTTCGATCATCCAGCAAGCCGGCGCCAGCATTGCGGGGCTCGGGATCGTCATCGAGAAGTCGTTCCAGGCGGGCCGCCAGGAGCTGGAAGAAGCAGGCTTCCGTGTCGAATCACTGGCTCGCGTCGCCGCGCTCAGCGACGGTCAGGTGATCTTCGTCGACTAGCACGCCGTTCGGCGCTGCGCCGCGATCGCGGCGCAGGCCTTTTGGCACGCGCTTCACTCGCGACGCCACAGGTCGACCAGCGCGCCCTGGGTACCGGCAACCGGATCGCTCACCGGCACGCCGACCCGCTCAGCGCGCGCTCGCGCTTCATCGTGGTTGCGCGCGTCCGGACGCAGCAGATCGTACTGCTGATCGACCGGATAGCCGCCCACCACTTCGAAATCATCGCTTGCGCTGAGCTGGCAGTGGCCGGTACCGGCCGGTAGCACCAGCGCGTCTCCGGCACGCACTTCCACTTCCTGCCCCTGCTCGCCGCCGAGCATCAACCGCGCCGAGCCGCGCGAAACGCCGAGCACCTCATGCGCCGTGGAGTGAAAGTGGTGATAGTCGTAAACGCCCGCCCGCCATTGCGCGGGCCAGAGATGACTGTCGAACAGGCCTTCGAAGGCAGCGGCATAGTCGCCACCGGCCAGTGGCAACTGGCGGTACAGCAGGACCGGGTGCGGGCTGTTGGGCGTGCGCCCGTCGCTGGCGAAACGCAGTTGTTCGGGTTGCGGGGCAGAACTGGGCATGGGCACCTCGCGCAAGCTCGTGAGCCAAGGTATCGGGCTCGGACATGGACTCCCATTTCGACCGGCTGCCGCGCCGCTTTACTCCCCGCTGAAACGACAAAGCCGCCCGGAGGCGGCTTCGTCTGACCGGCTGAACCTTACAGACCGGACATATGCTGGATGGCGGCCTTCAGTTCGTCATCCGAGCAATCGCCACAGGTACCTTTCGGCGGCATGGCGTTGATACCGCTGATGGCGTGCTTGAGCAGGCCGTCCAGGCCGCCGGCCGCATCGGCGCGTGCCGACCAGGCTGCGCTGTCGCCAGTCTTCGGTGAGTTCAAGAGACCGGAGCCATGGCAGGCCGTACAGAACTTGCCATAGACATCCGCGCCACTGCGCGCGCCACCGCCAGCTGCGGCAGTCGCAGCGCCAGCAGCGGCGCACTCCTCACCTTGAATACATACTTCACCCACCGGCTTGAGTCGCTCGGCGATGGCGTCGTTGGTCGCAGCCTGAGCGCTCACTGCCCACAGGGCCACTACGGCAGTCTGTGCTACCAGGATCTTCTTAATCAGGTTCACCTTACACCCTCATGTGGCTAGACACGCCCGCGGCCACGGTTACGCGAGCGGCGGCTAGTATAGCGGCAAGCCATGCTTGCCGAAACAACCCGTGTTGCGCAGGTCTCGTCAGCGACGCTGTGTCGCAGCACGACGCGCCAGAGTCCTGGACCGATACCGGCATCAGAAGTTGGCCGGTGTCGTAGCGCTGATCAGCCTGGCAGGCGCATCGAAGGGATTGCGAAAGCGATGCGGCTTGTTGCTGTCGAAGTAATAACTGTCACCGGTTTCGAGCACGTAGGTCTGCCCACTGACGGTCAGCTCCAGGCGCCCCTCGACCAGCATGCCGGCCTCTTCGCCCTGATGGGCAAGCATGTCCGTGCCGGTATCCGCGCCGGGCGGATAGGTCTCGGCAAGAAACGCGATGGCGCGCCCCGGATGCGCCTTGCCGACGAGTTTCATGCTCACCGCACCGTCGGAAATATCGATCAGCTCACCCGCCTTGTAGACTACCTGGGTGTCACTTTCCTGCTCGAAATCTGGCGAGAAGAACTCGACCAGCGACATGGGGATGCCACTGAGCACCTTCTTCAGCGAGCTGATGGAGGGGCTGACACTGTTCTTTTCGATCATCGAAATCGTGCTGTTGGTAACGCCTGCACGTTTGGCCAGCTCACGCTGGGAAAGTCCCTTGAGTTTACGGATGGTTTGCAGTCGAACACCGACGTCCAATACGGGAGCCCCCAATCAAGCGCGAAAAGCAGAGGTCGCTATGATGGCGAGGGCGTTCAGTATTTTCAACACGGCAGGACGAAATGACCTGCCTGCGATAATCCGGGCGGATCATTCGGGCAGCGCGGCCACCACTGACAGCTCCACCAGAATCTCCGGCTCGCACAGTTTGGCTTCGACGGTAGCCCGCGCCGGCGCAACGCCCTCGGGCAGCCATTGATCCCAAACGGCGTTCATGCCGGCGAAATCCGCATCGATGTCCTTCAGGTAGATGGTCACCGACAGGATGTGCTGCTTGTCGGTACCCGCCTGACGCAGCAGCCGCTCGATATTGTCCAGCGTTTCGCGGGTCTGCTGCTCGATGCCCGCGTTCATGTCTTCACCGACTTGCCCGGCCAGGTAGACCGTGTCGCGGTGGATGACGATCTGACTCATGCGCGAATTAGTGTGCAGGCGCTGTATGGGCATGCTTGCGGGACTCCTTGGTCGTGCCGTAACGAGAAATATCCAGGCCATCGGTGCTGATCTGGGTGCGCTTTTTCGCCAACAGGTCGGCGAGCAGGCGGCCGGAACCGCAGGCCATGGTCCAGCCAAGCGTACCGTGTCCAGTGTTCAGATACAGGTTGCGATAAGCCGTGGCGCCAACGATCGGCGTGCCATCCGGGGTCGCGGGGCGCAACCCGGTCCACAACTGCGCATTGCTCGGGTCGCCTCCCAGCGGAAACAAATCGCCGACGACCCTCTCCAGGGTCTCGCGCCGCCGCGGATTCAACGACAGGTCGTGACCGGCAATCTCGGCCATGCCGCCCACCCGGATCCGCTGTTCGAAGCGGGTGATGGCAACCTTGTAGGTTTCATCGAGCACCGTCGAGACCGGCGCCATGGCCGGGTCGCTGATCGGCACGGTGAGCGAGTAGCCCTTGAGCGGGTAGACCGGCGCGCGGATACCCAGCGGCTTGAGCATCTGCGGGCTGTAGCTACCCAGCGCCAGCACATAGCGATCGGCCTTTTCCAGCGTGCCGTCGATCCAGACACCGTCGAGACGATCACCCGAATGCTCCAGACGCTGGATGTTCTGGTTGAAGCGAAACTGCACGCCCAACTGGCGCGCCATCTCGGCCAGCCGGGTGGTGAACATCTGGCAGTCGCCGGTCTGGTCGTTGGGCAGGCGTAGCGCGCCGCTGAGCGTGTCCGACACCCGCCCGAGCGCCGGCTCCACCCGGGCAATGCCGGCTCGATCGAGCAGCTCGTAGGGCACGCCCGAGGCGTCGAGCACGGCAATGTCCTTGGCCGCATTGTCCAGTTGCGCCTGGGTACGAAACAGCTGGGTCGTCCCCAGCTGTCGACCTTCATAGTCGATGCCGGTCTCGGCGCGCAGCTCGTTCAGGCAGTCGCGGCTGTATTCGGACAGCCGCACCATGCGCTCCTTGTTGACCGCATAGCGCGCCGCCGTGCAGTTGCGCAGCATCTGCGCCATCCACACGTACTGCTGTGGATCGCCGGTGAGCTTGATGGCCAGCGGCGCGTGGCGCTGCATCAGCCATTTGATGGCTTTCAGCGGCACACCAGGTGCGGCCCAGGGCGAGGCGTAACCGGGAGAGACCTGGCCGGCGTTGGCAAAACTGGTTTCCATCGCCACCGCAGACTGCCGATCGACCACCACCACCTCGAAGCCAGCACGCGCCAGATAGTAGGCACTGGTGGTGCCGATCACGCCGCCGCCCATTACCAGAACACGCATCGCCGCCTCCCATCCGTCAGTTGACGGACTTTTTCAAGTCACTGTTGAGGCGAGTATAAAAAGCCGTGCGCAGTGGTTTTCGCTATATAACGCGCTATCTTTACGATTTATTCACGCCACAAACGCCATTATCAGAGGCGATACGCCTATGCGGACCCAACATCAAACCCGCCGCGAGCTGGACAAGCTCGACCGCCAGATCCTCCGCCTGCTGCAAGCCGAAGGGCGAATGCCATTCACCGAGCTGGGTGAACGCATCGGCCTCTCCACCACGCCCTGCACCGAGCGCGTCCGCCGGCTGGAGCGCGAGGGCATCATCATGGGCTATACCGCACGGCTGAATCCGCAACACCTCAAGGCGGGCTTGCTGGTATTCGTCGAGATCAGCCTGGCCTACAAGTCCGGTGACATTTTCGAGGAGTTCCGCCGCGCCGTGCTCAAGCTGCCGCACGTGCTTGAATGCCACCTGGTTTCCGGCGACTTCGACTACCTGATCAAGGCGCGGATTTCGGAAATGGCGTCCTATCGGAAGCTGCTGGGCGACATCCTGCTCAAGCTGCCGCATGTGCGCGAATCGAAGAGCTACATCGTCATGGAAGAAGTGAAGGAATCGCTCGAACTGCCGGTGCCGGACTGACGCGCCGGTTGCCCGGCGTCTTTTGCCCTGCAACCACGGTCCGGTCTACCCTTCGGGCCAGGCACACCGTCCAAGGCTCGACATGATGACCCGGCAGATCGCCGCCCAGGCACAGAATCACGCCCCCTCCTACTACGCCGCCAGCACCAATCGCGCGCTCGCCTTCGCCCCGCTGCAAGGCGAGCAAGAGGCGGACGTCTGCATCGTCGGCGGCGGGTTCAGCGGGCTCAACACCGCCATCGAACTCGCCGAGCGTGGCCTTTCGGTGGTGCTGCTCGAAGCGCACCGGATCGGCTGGGGCGCCAGCGGCCGCAACGGTGGCCAGCTGATCCGCGGTGTCGGCCACGATGTCGAACAGTTCCTGCCGGTACTGGGCGAGGCAGGCGTGGACGCGCTCAAGCACATGGGGTTCGAAGCCGTCGACATCGTCCGCCAACGCATCGAACGCTACGCCATCGACTGCGACCTGAGCTGGGGCTATTGCGACCTGGCCACCAAGACGCGGCATCTCGACGGCTTCCAGGCGGAGTACGCCGATCTCCAGCGCCTGGGCTATGCGCATCCGCTGCGCCTGGTGCCGGGTCACGAAATGCGTGAGGTGATCGGCTCTGATCGCTACCTCGGCGGATTGGTCGACATGGGCTCCGGGCATCTGCACCCACTGAACCTGGCGTTGGGCGAAGCGGCCGCCGCGCAGTCGCTGGGCGTGCGGTTGTTCGAGCAGTCCATCGTGGAGCGGATCGACCATGGCCAGCAGGTTCGCGTACACACGGCACAGGGCTGCGTGCGCGCGCAGCAACTGGTGCTGGCCGGCAACGCCTATCTGGGAAATCTCGACCGGACGCTGGCGGGCAAGGTGCTGCCTGCCGGTAGTTACATCATTGCCACCGAACCGTTGCCCGAGGCGCTCGGGCACGAATTACTGCCCCAGAACATGGCCGTCTGCGATCAGCGGGTCGCACTGGATTACTTCCGCCTCTCGGCCGATGGCCGCCTGCTGTTCGGCGGCGCCTGCCACTACTCGGGCCGCGATCCGAAAGACATCGCCCGCTACATGCAGCCGAAGATGCTCAAGGTATTTCCACAGTTGCAGGGCATCGGCATCGACTACCAGTGGGGCGGCATGATCGGCATCGGTGCGAACCGGTTACCGCAGATCGGGCGACTCGCCGGGCAACCCAACGTCTACTACGCCCAGGCCTATTCGGGCCACGGCCTGAACGCCACGCACCTGGCCGGGCGGCTGCTCGCCGAGGCCATCTGCGGCCAGCTGCAGGGTCGCTTCGACCTGTTCGCCCGGGTGCCGCACCCGACCTTTCCCGGAGGTCAGCGGCTGCGTTCACCGCTGCTGGCGCTGGGCATGCTCTGGTATCGGTTCAAGGATCTGTTCTGAATTTCGCCGTTTCGCTGACGTCCAATCGCAAGGACCGATAACAACGAAAAAGGAGCGGACCTTGCGCATACTGCTGATGTTTGTAGCGGCGCTGTTACTGGTTGGATGCGCCGGGCCAATTACGCCCGCACCGCCATCCTATGCGCTGTCGAACCCGGACTCGGGGCTGGCCCAGCGGGTCGAAGCGCTGGCTGCCGAGCGCCCCGCCGGGCATTCGGGCTTCCGCTTGCTGCCCTTGAGCGCCGAAGCGTTCGCCGCACGAATCAGGATGATCCGCGCCGCCGAAAACACCCTCGACGTGCAGTACTACATCGTCCACGACGGCCTCAGTACGCGCGCGCTGATCGACGAATTGCTCAAGGCCGCCGATCGCGGCGTCAGGGTCCGCCTGCTGCTCGATGACACAGCCAGTGACGGCAGCGATTACCAGATCGCCACCCTGGCGGCTCATCCGAACATCCTCATTCGCGTCTTCAACCCGCTGCACGTGGGCCGCAGTAACGTGTTCACGCGTTCGCTGGGCCGGCTGCTGAAGTTGTCGCAACAACACCGGCGCATGCACAACAAGCTGATGCTGGCCGACAGCAGCCTGGCGATCGTTGGCGGTCGCAACCTCGGTGACGAATATTTCGATGCTGATAAAGGTCTGAACTTCACCGACATCGACCTGCTCGGCGCCGGGCCGGTTGCGCGACAGTTGGCGACCAGCTTCGATCAATACTGGAACCACGATCTCAGTGTGCCCATCCAGCATTTTCTGCGGCGCCCGCCTCGCGTCTCGGCGCTAGACGATGCGCGCAGAGAGATCACGCGGTATCTGGAGGCCGAGCGTCAGCGTGACCCCAAGCGCTACCATCACCTGACGGCTGATCTGGACGACGCCCCGCTGGCCCAATGGCTACAGCAACTGACCTGGGCGCCCGGTGAAGCCATGTGGGATCACCCGGACAAGATCAACGCGCCCGGCATTCCTGATGAACACCTGCTGCTGACCACCCGGCTGCAACCGAGCCTGGAGGCGGTCAGCCGAGAGATGACGCTGATTTCAGCCTACTTCGTGCCCACCGACGACGGCGTGAGCTACTTGACCCGCCAGGCCGACAAGGGCGTGGCCATCCGTATTCTGACCAACTCGCTGGAGGCGACCGACGTACCGCTCGTCCATGGCGGCTACGCGCCCTACCGTCGCCCGCTGCTCGAGGCCGGCGTGCGACTGTTCGAACTGCGCCGGCAGCCCGATCAGGAAGCGTCCTACAACCTGGGCGGCGAGTCGGAGTCCAGCCTGCACAGCAAGGCGGCGGTATTCGACCGGCAGGAGGTGTTCCTCGGCTCGTTGAATTTCGACCCCCGCTCGATTCTCTGGAACACGGAAGTCGGCGTTCTGATCGAAAGTCCCGAGTTAGCCAGCGAGGTCCAGCGACTGACCCTGGAAGGGACCTCGCCATCGGTCAGCTACGAAGTGCGGCTCGTCGAAGTCGATGGCCGCAAGCGCCTGGTCTGGATCGCCGAAGACCAGGACCGGCGCAAGGTCCTGCTGGACGAGCCTGGCGGTGCCTGGCGCCGCTTCAATGCCTGGTTCAGTCAGATGATCGGGCTTGAGCGCATGCTCTAGGCGAGCGCAGCGCGACCACAGCGAAGCGGCAGCGTTGCAGGGCGTTCCGGCCAATGTTGCCTGCCAATTTGCCGCTGTGCTTGATTTCATTCCTTCGAGTGATAACAAGATGCCTCTACCTGACTAGGCTGCCGTACCGATGCCGGACACGGCACATTGCTTCTATAAAAATAAAAAGGAGCGCGACATGCATCGCAAATGGATATGGATGGCGGTTGTTCTGGCGAGCTGGTTCCCGGCGCTGTTCAATTCCGCCCAGGCTCAGACCTTCACCACACTCGAAAGCATGCAGATTCATGCCAACCGCGCCACCAGCAGCCTGCTCCTGTACCGCGGCGAGGGCTTTCAGAAAGCGCACCTCGCCCGCATGGAAAACGACCTCAGGGCACTGGCCGACACGGTAGGCACCTTCGCTGGCGCGAGCAGCGAACTGCTCGAACTGCATGCAGCGCTGCAAGCCACGTTGCGCGAAGGCGCAGGCTTCGGCCATGCAGAAGACGACATGCCATGGGGCTGGCCGCTGCAGATGAGCAAGGCGCTACGTGACTTCCTTACCGCGGTACGCAGCCAGCAGGGAGCGGATTTCCGTGCCGAACTGCCCGCCAAGGTGGAATACCTGACCGTTCAGTACCTGAGCCGTGCCTACGTGGGCTCCTTCGAAACCGCTCGGGAGCAACCGGACACCTACCTCGGCCAGGACGAGAGACGCCTGGTTCCTTCCATCGACGAGCAATTGGCGGCGCTGGACGGCCAGGGGAACCCAGCGATAGCGAAGCTGAAGACACGCTGGGATTTCCTCAAGGTTGCCCTCGAAGACATGAATAGCGGGAACAACAGCTTCAATACCGCTTCCGGGCGCCCCTTCGCGCCCATCATGGTCGACCGCCACGCCCGCAGCCTCAGCGACCAGTGGATGGCGTTATCGCCCAACTGATCAGGCATCGACCGGGCGCTGGCGCAGCCGTACCGGTCCGACGCGCGCCTCGATGGCGTGACGCAGCGGCTCGCGCAAACCGAGCATGAAGCCCAGCTCGGCCGCGACGAACAGCGGGCCGATGATCAGCCCGCTCAGATCATCCACGAACGCCGGTTTACGCCCTTCGAAGTAGTGACCGACGAACTGGATGATCCAGCCCACCACGAACAGGCCGATGCCTGCGCCCAGCCAGAGCGCCGTCGACTGCTGCGCCAGTCGTGCGCCGCCCCAGACGCACAGCAGCAACACTACGCCCATGAGCATGCCGAAGCGCAGGTCCAGCCGCAGATAGAACAGGGTGGCGGCCGCCGCGACCAGGGCAACCGGGCTCAACCACAACCCGCCAATGTCGACGCCGGGCCGCGACAGCAGCACCGCGACGGCCAGCACGATCATCGGAATGCCGATGAAATGGCTGAGCAGATTGCGCGGATCGCGATGGTAGGCCGCGTATTGCGCCAAATGGTCGGTCAGGGTTTTCATGGGTGAGCTCCGGTAGCCTGTGCTGCAAGCTTAGCCAGCTTGCAGACCGGCGGGGTGGCGGCCCATGCTGGACGAGTGCCAAAGACCACGGCGCTTGCGCCAACCTCGTGCGCCGGCTACGGCTCGGGGCGGTAGCCCAGCCGCAGGCCACCCCAATGACGACCCGCCACCATGATGGGCACCGAAAGGTCGTGCATCAGCTCACCGGTGTCGCGGCTGTAGGTCTGCAACAGGACCTTGCGTTGATGGCTGCCGCAGCGCCCTCCGGTGCGATCGTTGAATAGCCGCTTGCTCCGACTTCTGACCCGGTCGATCTCCGGATCGCCGACCGGCGGCTCGCTGAACGCACGGTTGTGCGTCGGCACATAGCCATCAGGTGTCGTGGCGATGGCATAGACCAACGCATCGTCACGTTCCAGCAGGGGCTCCTGAAGCGCGGGCAGGACTTCGTCGGCATAGCGATCGAAGCGGGTGCTGTAGCGGATCGGGTCCGTCCCCGGTTGTGCCTGGTAATGGCGATCGAACAGGTCATCCACGGTCAGCCGACCGGCTTGCAGATCCGCCTCGAAACGCGCGGCGATGGCCGCCGCGCCGTCACGAGCCAAGTCGAAAATGCGCTGGTGGTAATCGTCGAGCTGCACTTCGGCGAGCTGCTCGCTTACGGTTTCAGCCTGCCCTCCCAGTGTTTCGGCGGCCTTGCTCAGCTGGCTCGTCTGCGCTTCGCTCTCCAGCGCGTCGCCGCGCAGTTGGCCCAGCGCAACGAACAGTTGTGCGAGCCGCTCGTGGTTATCGGCGGTGCCGGACGCAATCTCCGCCACCTGGGTTTCGACGTTGCCCGCCAAATCGGCGATACCGCAGAGCTGGGCCCCGGTCCCGGCAATCTGCGCCGCGGCCTGGTCCAGCTCGCTGGCCTGTTTCTGGATATGGCTCACGACCGCCTCGCTCTGCTCGCGAATATCGCTGACCATCCGGCCGACCTCTTCGGTGGCACTGCTGGTGCGCCCGGCGAGGTTGCGCACCTCGTCGGCCACCACCGCAAAGCCGCGGCCCGCCTCCCCGGCGCGCGCCGCCTCGATCGCGGCATTGAGGGCAAGCAGATTGGTCTGGCTGGCGATGGACTGGATCACGTCGGTGATCTGCCGAATGTCTTCGGTGCGCGCAGCCAGGCCATCGAGCAGTTCGCGACTGGCTTCGGTCTGTGCGCTCAGCTGCTGCATGCGCTCGATGGCATGCTGAAGCTCGGCGCGCCCGCTGTCGCTGCTGCGACGCACGGCCTCGGCCGCTTCCAGCGCCTGCCGAGCACGGGCCGCACTGTCCTGCTCGGTCGCGGTCATGGCCTCGGCGCCGTTGGCGACCTCGCTGATGGCTGCAAGTTGCGACCGCAGGCGCGCGGCCAGCTGCCCTGCACTGAACGACACTTGCGCAGCCGACAGCGCGTTGTGGCAGGTATGGCGAGAGAGACGCTTGCTCAGCTCGGCGAAGCTGCGCACCTCGTCGTCGGGCGGGATCGGGGCGTCCCTGTCGGTACGCCATGGACCCAGCCAGGGCCACAGGCCAAGCAGCAGGATCGAAACGACGGTCAGATGGAACGGCAGTCCCATCCAGCCATGGAACAGCAGCAGGCCCAGCAAGGCGGCTGCATGGAGCAGGCAGGCCTTGGGGTGACGGCGGAAGGCAGGGCGCATCGATGGCCTCTTGTTTTCATCCGGTAATAAGGAGGTGCTGTACCACCTCTGCCACACGGGAACAGGGTCCTTGGTGGCAAACGGCCCATACCGGTGGGCAGGGCAACGACGGCGCGTCATTCCCACCCACAGGTGCCGGGTCTACCGGGTTAGCGGCTGCAGCCTGCCAAGCTTGAGCCGCGCCACGCGCCGAACTGCGCGCGTTCGAGGTCGCCTCAGCGTGGCGCATCCGGCGCGGTCAGCGGCAGGCCGAGCTGTACCCGTCGCCGCAGCCATGGGCTCGGACGATAACGCGGCTCGTGGCCGTAGCACGCCTGCATGCCTTCCAGAATCGTGAGGATACGAACGGGACTGTAATGCTTGGCGAAGCCCAGGGGCCCTTTGGGATAACCGAGCGCAACGGTCACGGCGCGATCGAGCGTCTCCGGCGAGGCGATGCCTTTCTGGGCTATTTCACAACCGAGATTGACGATGCTGGCGACGACGCGCTGGCTGACGAAGCCCGGAGAGTCATTGATCACTTCGACTGGCACGCCATCCGCTCCCAGGGCTTGGCGCGCCTGCGCTTCGAGAGCCGGGTCGAGCGCCGGTTGACGCATCAGCACGCGACGCTTGTCGAAGTCGCTGAATGGGTCCAGAGCGATGGTGCGCACGGCCGGCAGCGCCAATCGCTCGATGCAATGACTGGCATCCTCGCCCAGCGGCGTGATCAGGCAGATCGCCTCGCTCGATGGCTCCGCGCCCTCCTCCAACACGGCGCCGGCCTGTTGCAGGATCGAACCGACGTAGCGACGCAGTTCGGGATCGATACTGTCGAGCCAGAACGGGCGGTCGATGCTCACCGGCTCGAAACGCGGCTCCGGCGAGCGAATCTGCTGACCGTCTTCATAGCGATAGAAGCCTTGTCCGGTCTTGCGCCCAAGCAGCCCGGCAGCCACCCGCTGCGCGGCCAGATAGGACGGCGTATAGCGGGGATCGTAATAGAACTGGTCATGCACCGACTCCATCACCGCATGGGAAATATCGAGCCCGGTCAGGTCGAACAGCTCGAACGGCCCCATACGGAAACCTGGGCCGTCACGCAAAATACGGTCGATCTGCTCCGGTGTGGCGATCCCCTCGCTGAGGATGCGTTGCGCCTCGGTGCCGTAGGCGCGGCCGGCGTGGTTGACCAGAAAGCCGGGGGTGTCGGGCGTGATCGCAGGGAAGTGTCCGGCCTGCTCGGCCAGCTGCACCAGGCGGTCGATCACGCTCGGATCGGTGCGCTCGCCGCGCACGACTTCTACCAGCTTCATCAAGGTCACCGGGTTGAAGAAGTGATAACCGGCCACCCGCTCGGGACGCGAACAGGCACTGGCGATGCGCGTCACCGACAGCGACGAGGTGTTGGTCGCCAGCACGGCATCGGGGGCGATCAAGCCTTCCAGCTCGACGAACAGGCTCTGCTTGGCTTCGAGGTTTTCCACGATGGCTTCGATCAGCAGGTCGCAGCCGGACAGATCGGCAAGCTGATGGGCCGGCTGCATGCGCTGCACGATCGCAGGCAATTCATCGGCACTCAAACGCCCCTTGGCGACACTGCGTTCGAGCAGTTCGCGGTTGAATTGCAAGGCTTGCTCGATGGCTTCGGGGCGGCTGTCGTACAACCACACCTGCTGCCCAGTGCTGGCGAACAATTGCGCGATACCGCGGCCCATGGCGCCGGCGCCGATAATGCCGATACGGGAAAACATGCGAACCTCCTCGATAGATGGCGTTGCGACTGTCGGAACCCTGATCGCCATTCCGCACTGCGAAATGGCATTCCACCTTTATTGACCAAGAGCCTAAAGACTGCCAGTCTCCTTAGCAAGCCATCCGTGACCGAGCGCCATGTCCACCTCCGACTACTCTCTCGCCCAACTGCAGCAGGTTCACGCCTCCGTTACCGGCTTCTTCCAAGACATCGGTTGCGAATTGCTGGCCTATGGGCCCGATCACGCGACCCTGGCGCTGGGGCTGTTGCCTCGTCACCTGAACAACGCGAGCAACATGCATGGCGGCGTCATGGCCACGTTGATGGATGTCGCCATGGGGTTGTGCGGGACCTGGGAAGCAGACCCTGCGGACCGCCGGGTTGCGCTGACCCTGTCGATGACCATCAATTTCAGCGCGCCGGCCGCCGCCGGCAGCCGCATCAGGGCGGTGGCTCGCTGTCGTTCGGGTGGGCACAAAGTGTTCATGGCCAGTTGCGATCTGCTCGACGAGGAAAATCGGCTGATCGCCTTCGGCGAAGGCGTATTCAAGCGTGGCGCCCGGCGCTGCGAGTTGCCTGCCTAGATGACCACGCTATTGCCACTGGCGCTGCTGTTCGAACTGCTGGCGCTGATCACTCGGCTACAGCCGCTGAGCGTCATCAGCGGGGTTCTGCTGGCAGGGTTCTTTACCTGGCACTGGCGCTCGCTGATGCCCTATCCGCGACGGCTCGGGATGGTCACGCTGGCACTGCTCGGTTACTGGTTGCTCACTGGCGAGGCGAGTTGGCAACAAGCCGCGCGCATGCTGTCCTCGGCGGCTTATTACGCAGCCTTCATCGGCGCCCTGGGTTTGATGCATTGCCTGGTCAAGCGCCTGCGCCAGCTCAGCGAGTTGCATCGCCTGTTACTGGCCGGGCCCCGCGCGTGGCTCTATCCGGGTTACCTGTTGAGCACCTTTGCGATCAGCTCGGTGCTCAGCTTCGGCATGCTCAACCTGATCTGCGGCTCGCTGGAACGCCATCTCGAAGGCCGTCCCTACAGCGACACCCAGCGGCGCGAGGGGCGACGCGGTGTGATGGTCACCGCGCTTCGCGGCTTCGCACTGGTCCCGCTACTGGCCCCGACCAGCGTCGCGGTGGCGATCCTGACCCGCGAACTACCCGGCCTGAGCTGGAGCACGCTGTTGCCGTTCGGGTTGATCGGAGGGCTGCTTCTGCTGCTGTTCGGCTGGCCGACCGAGAATCGCCGGCTGCGGCAGTTGGTTCAGGACCCAAACGTCGAGCTGTCGGCGGACGGGCAGCACGCCAGTGGCAGCTTGCGCGGCCTGCTCATTGGCAGCCTGATCGGTATCGCGCTGATCGCCTTGCTGGCGGCGCTGACCTGGCTGTCGGCGACACAGGCCGCGATGTTGCTGGTGCCGCTGGCGGTGATCGTGATACTGCTCTGGCAAAGAATCCCCCCACGCCAGGTGTTCGGCGAAGTCAGCGAGACGCTGATCGGCATGCGTAACGAGACCTTCATTTTCGCCAGTTCGGCTCTGCTCGCCGGTCTGGTTGCCGCGGTGCTGCCCGTGCATCACCTGGCGGATCAGCTCGGCAGCACGCCGCTGGCGTTGTTTGGATTGGGTGCTTTCGGCGCGCTGGCGGTCATGGCGCTGGCGCTGCTCGGCGTCGCACCACTGATCTCCCTGAACCTTTGTGCGGCCCTGCTGGCCCAACTGGCGAGCCAGGGGCTGGCGGTGATGCAGCCGGCGGTGGCACTGCTGTTCGGTTTCTCCCTGGCGATGCTGCTCTCGCCCTATGGACCTTCGGCACTCTTGCTCGCACGCCATGCCCAGCTGTCACCCTGGCGCATCGCCGTTGGCTGGAATGGACGTTTCGTGCTCAGCGTCCTGCTCCCGCTGCTGCTCGTCCCGTTGCTGGCATGAACGCTGGCCGTCACATCCAGCCGTGCTCGGCCATGGACAGCGGCTCACCATCGCCGACGATGAAATGATCGAGCACCCGCACGTCGATCAGCGACAGCGCCTCGATGAGCCTGCGCGTCAGCTGCCGGTCGGCCTCGCTCGGCTCGGCCACGCCGGAGGGGTGGTTATGGGTCAGGATGACCGCTGCGGCATTCTGGGCCAAAGCCCGCTTGACCACCTGGCGCGGGTACACGCTGGCGCCGTCCACGGTGCCATGGAACAGCACTTCGAAGGCGAGCACGCGATGCCGGGCGTCAAGGAACAGACAGGCAAACAGTTCATGCGGCTCGTGCCGCAACCGCGCCTTGAGATAATCGCGTACCGCCTGCGGGCTTTCCAGCGCCGAATCACGGCGAATGCGCTCGGCCAGATGCCGCCGAGCCATCTCCAGTACCGCCTGCAATTGGGCGAACTTGGCTGGCCCCAGCCCCAGATGACCGCTGAACTGCTCCAGGTCGCTCTCCAGCAACGCGCGCAGGCTGCCGAATTCGCGCAGCAGATGCCGGGCCAGATCCACCGCGCTCTGGCCCGCCACACCGGTACGCAAGAAAATGGCCAGCAACTCGGCATCCGACAAGGCCACCGCACCTTGCTCGAGCAGCTTTTCCCGCGGGCGTTCCGCCGCCGGCCAGTCACGAATGCTCATATCTTCTCCTTGTCGAGCGAGCGCCTCGTCCCATGAGGGCGCTGTGCTATCTTAGCGGCCTTTTATCCACGGCAACCGGCCCCTGCCGGAACCAGTTCTCACCCGTAACAAGGCAGGCCTATGCAGCGGCTATATCGTAAACGCATCGTCCTGGGCGTCGGCGGCGGCATCGCCGCATACAAGAGTGCAGAGCTGGTTCGCCGGCTCCGCGACCAGGGCGCCGAGGTCCGCGTCGTCATGACCAGCGGCGGTCGCGAGTTCATTACCCCACTCACGCTCCAGGCCCTTTCCGGCCACCCGGTCCATCTGGACCTGCTCGACCCGGCCGCCGAGGCCGCCATGGGGCATATCGAGCTGGCACGCTGGGCCGATCTGGTGCTCGTCGCCCCCGCCACGGCGGACCTCATGGCGCGCCTCGCCCAGGGCGTCGCGAACGATCTGCTGACCACACTGGTGCTCGCCACCCAAGCGCCGGTCGCGCTGGCCCCGGCGATGAATCAAGCCATGTGGGCCGACCCTGCAACCCAAGCCAACCGTGCGCTGTTGCAGCAGCGGGGTATCCGCCTGTTCGGCCCCGCATCCGGCAGCCAGGCTTGCGGCGATGTCGGCATGGGCCGGATGCTCGAAGCGGACGACCTGGCCCAGGCGGCGGCCGACTGCTTCGAGCGCAGCCTGCTGACCGGCGCCCATCTGCTGATTACCGCCGGGCCAACCCAGGAAAACATCGACCCGGTGCGTTACATCACCAACCACAGCTCCGGCAAGATGGGCTTCGCGCTGGCCGAGGCCGCCGCCGAAGCCGGCGCTCGAGTGACCCTGATCGCCGGGCCGGTCTTTCTACCGACACCTGACCGGGTGCAGCGCATCGATGTCGTCAGCGCGCGTGACATGCTTGCCGCTTGCGAAGCGGCCATGCCGTGCGACCTGTTCATCGCCGCCGCCGCCGTGGCGGACTATCGCCCCGAAGTGGTCGCACCGCACAAATTGAAGAAAGACCCGACAAAAGGCGATGGCCTGCTTCTGCAGATGGTCCGCAATCCCGATATTCTCGCCACGCTGGCCGGCCGCGAAGACCGCCCTTTCAGCGTCGGCTTCGCCGCCGAAACCGAGAACCTGCTGGAATACGCCACGCGCAAGCTGCGCGACAAGAACCTCGATCTGATCGTAGCCAACGATGTCGCCAACCCCAGCATCGGGTTCAACAGCGAAGAAAATGCCGTGACGGTGATCGACCGCCAGCAGCACGAAACCCGCTTCAGCCAGGCCAGCAAGGGAAACATTGCCCGCCAGCTGATCGCCTTCATCGCCGACCGTTTCCATCAGGCCTGACCGACCATGCACAAACTCCAAGCGAAAATCCTCGATCCGCGCCTCGGGCAGGATTTCCCGTTACCCGAATATGCCACCAGCGGCTCGGCCGGCCTCGATCTGCGCGCGATGCTGCAGGCCGACACCCTGCTCGAACCGGGCCAGACCCTCCTGATTCCCACCGGCCTTTCGATTCATATCGCCGACCCCAACCTGGCGGCGCTGGTGCTGCCGCGCTCGGGCCTGGGACACAAGCACGGCATCGTGCTCGGCAATCTGGTCGGGCTGATCGATTCGGACTATCAGGGCGAACTGATGGTGTCGTGCTGGAACCGCGGCCAGACCCGTTTCAGCATCGCCGTGGGCGAGCGTATCGCGCAGCTGGTGCTGGTGCCGGTGATCCAGGCACAGTTCGAACTGGTCAACGAGTTCGACAGCAGCGACCGCGGTGCCGGCGGCTTCGGCCATTCCGGCAGCCACTGAGTCAGACCCGCTTTTTAAGGACGATCGAGGAGCTCCATGAAACTCTTCAAGCGCACCGCCAGGGATACCGGCGTACTCAACCCGGCGGACTCCCGGCCGCCGGCAGCTCGCCGCAGCGCCGGCCTCAAGGCACTGATGCCCGGCCTGCTCCCCGGCCTGCTGGGGCTTTTCGCGGCCGGCGCGCTGCTTTGGATCGCGCACCAGTCCGACCAGCGACAACAGGCGGCCGCGCTGGCCGAGGCCTGGGGCCAGAGCCAGGCCTCGGCTGTCGATCAGGCGCTACGCCAGTTGGCGGAGGACACCCAGGCAGCCGCTCGGGACCCTCAGTTGCTCGAAGCCCTGAACAGCGGGCAACCGGATCGGGTACGTGCCGCCGAGCATGAGCTTGGCTATCGCGACGGCGTCATCGACGCGCACCTCCATTTGAGCGGCCAGGCCCGGCAGAACCCTGATCGCCCCGGCCCATTGAATTTCGCCGCGCTGGATCTGCTACAGCGGGCGGAAAACGGCCCCGCACCGGCACCCGAGGCGTTCAGGGTCGGAGATCGCTGGCTGCTGTACAGCGCCGTGGCACTGCGCACCCACCCGCAGGGGCCGGTAGATGGCACATTGCTATTGGTGACGAGCCTGGAACGCTTCCTGGCGACGCTACCGACGCTGCCCGCCAAGGCGGGCCAACTGCGCCTGGTTCAGCAGTTCAACAGCGGGCCGGCGCAATTGCTCGCCCAGCGGGGCGGCACAGGCGTGGAAAGCCAGGCGCTCAACCTGCCTTCGGCCAATCCCAACTGGAAGCTCAGCTTCCTACCGGGCGTTGCGCTGAGCGCCACGACCCCTGCGCTGCTCCCGCTCGCCGCCGTGCTGGCAGCGCTCTGCGGGCTATCGCTGGGTTTGCAGCTGGTGCTGAACGCCCAGCAGCGAAGGCTTCGCGACGATGTCATGCACTTGGGTCGAATGGTCCAGGAACTCTCCACCGGCAGAGCCATCAAAACACCGACTTTGAGCCTGCCGGCCCTCGATGCGCTGGCCAGGAGCCTGGTCCGCCTGCCACTGCGAACCGCCGCAGCGGCGACGGCTAAACCAGCAGCCGCGCCGCAGCCAACGGTTCGGCAGGCCCAATCCACCGAGCACGTCGACCCTTTGTTCCAGGACACCGATATTCTCGACATCGACATTCTCGACGAGGACCAGGACTGGCTTGGCCTCGACCCCAAGGAGCGAGAAACCGCAATGAGTGCCCCCAAAGCCCCGCAACTGCCTGCCAGCATTTTCCGCGCCTACGATATCCGCGGCGTGGTGGGCGACACCCTGACCAACGAGACCGCCTACTGGATAGGCCGTGCCGTCGGCTCCGAAAGCCTGGCCCAGGGCGAGCCGAACGTATCGGTTGGCCGCGATGGTCGCCTGTCCGGTCCTGAACTGGTCCAGCACCTGATCCAGGGGCTGGTGGACAGCGGCTGCAGCGTCAGTGACGTCGGCATGGTGCCGACCCCGGTGCTCTACTATGCCGCCAACGTCCTGGCGGGCAAGTCCGGCGTCATGCTGACCGGCAGTCACAACCCGCCCGATTACAACGGTTTCAAGATCGTCATCGCCGGCGACACCCTGGCCAACGAGCAGATCCAGGCTCTGCGCCAGCGCATCGAGACCAACGATCTCACCGAAGGTGTCGGTCAGGCCGAACAGGTCGACGTACTGGACAGTTACTTCAAGCGCGTGCGCGACGACATCGCCCTGGCCAAGCCACTGCGCGTGGTCGTCGACTGCGGCAACGGTGTCGCCGGCGTCATCGCCCCGCAGTTGATCGAGGCGCTGGGCTGCAAGGTCATCCCGCTGTTCTGCGACGTCGACGGCAACTTCCCCAACCATCACCCGGACCCGGGCAAGCTGGAAAACCTCGAAGATCTCATCGCCAAGGTCAAATCGGAGAATGCCGACCTGGGCCTGGCCTTCGACGGGGACGGCGACCGTGTCGGCGTGGTGACCAATGCCGGCACCGTGATCTACCCCGACCGCCTTCTGATGCTGTTCGCCAAGGACGTGGTCTCGCGCAATCCGGGCGCCGACATCATCTTCGATGTCAAATGCACCCGCCGCCTGACCCCGCTGATCAGCGGCTACGGTGGCCGTCCGGTGATGTGGAAAACCGGGCATTCGCTGATCAAGAAGAAGATGAAGGAAACCGGCGCCCTGCTCGCAGGCGAGATGAGCGGCCACGTGTTCTTCAAGGAGCGCTGGTACGGCTTCGACGACGGCATCTACAGCGCCGTGCGTCTGCTGGAAATTCTCAGCCAGGACAAGCGCAACGCCGAACAGGTTTTCGCCGCCTTCCCGAACGATATTTCCACCCCGGAGATCAACATCAAGGTCACCGAGGAAAGCAAGTTCACCATCATCGAAGCACTGCATCGCGACGCCCATTGGGGTGAGGCCAACATCACCACCCTCGACGGCGTGCGTGTCGACTACCCGAAAGGGTGGGGCCTAGTGCGCGCCTCGAACACCACACCGGTGTTGGTGCTGCGTTTCGAGGCCGAGACAGAGCAAGAGCTCAAGCGCATACAGGAAGTCTTCCGCGCACAGCTTTATACTGTCGCGCCTGATCTCACCCTGCCGTTCTGACTTGCGGAGCCCTGCATGACCCTCAGCCGTGAAGCCGCCACCCAATTTGCCCAGGTCCTTTCCGAAGCGCTGCCTTACATCCGCCGATTCGTCGGCAAGACGCTGGTCATCAAGTACGGCGGCAATGCAATGGAAAGCGAGGAGCTGAAAACCGGCTTCGCCCGCGACATCGTGCTGATGAAAGCGGTGGGCATCAATCCGGTGGTGGTGCACGGCGGCGGTCCGCAGATCGGCGATCTGCTCAAGCGGCTGAACATCGAAAGCCACTTCATCGACGGCATGCGGGTGACCGACAGCCAGACCATGGATGTGGTCGAGATGGTCCTGGGCGGCCAGGTCAACAAGAGCATCGTCAGCCTGATCAACCAGCATGGCGGCAGCGCCATCGGCCTGACCGGCAAGGACGCCAAGCTGATCCGCGCCAAGAAGCTCAAGGCCACGCGGCAGACGCCGGAGATGACCTCACCGGAGATCATCGATATCGGCCATGTCGGCGAAGTCACCGGGGTCAACACCGAGTTGCTGGAAATGCTCGTGCACGGCAACTTCATTCCGGTGATCGCCCCGATCGGCGTCGGGCCGGATGGCGAGTCGTATAACATCAACGCCGATCTGGTGGCAGGCAAGGTGGCCGAAGCGCTGAGGGCCGAGAAGCTGATGCTGCTGACCAACATAGCCGGCCTGATGGACAAGCAAGGCCACGTACTGACCGGACTGACCACGACGCAGGTCGACGAACTGATTGCCGACGGCACCATCTATGGCGGCATGCTGCCCAAGATTCGCTGCGCGCTCGAGGCGGTTCAAGGCGGCGTCCACAGCGCTCACATCATCGATGGGCGCGTACCCAATGCGGTGCTCCTGGAGATTTTTACCGACATTGGCGTCGGTACATTGATCACCAACCGCAAGTAGATTTCGACGCGCTGACAAAACCCAGCCTTCCCCGGAAACGCTGGGTTTTTTACGGCCTGTCGACCAGCGCTATTCGATCTGGCCGAGCAGTTCGCCGAGTCGCTGATGCTCTCTGCCGAAGCTGACCTCCGCCTGCTTGCGGGCCTGGTTGTAGCGATCGATATCACGCCGCAAGCTGGCCTGCTCCTTATCGAGATTGTCGATCTGGGTGAGCAGCTGCCTGGGCACTTCTCGACCGGCACGCTCATGGTTCGCCGCCTGGCTCTGCAGGTTGGCCTGTTGGGCGCGCAATGCCTGCAGATTGCCACGGG
Source organism: Stutzerimonas stutzeri (assembly GCF_009789555.1). Lineage (NCBI taxonomy): Bacteria > Pseudomonadati > Pseudomonadota > Gammaproteobacteria > Pseudomonadales > Pseudomonadaceae > Stutzerimonas > Stutzerimonas stutzeri. The sequence goes on along the minus strand of NZ_CP046902.1, from coordinate 1,179,058 downwards.
TAATCCCGATCACGCTGTCGAGCTCCGACAGTTTTCGCGCCTTGGCACGCTCGACGTCCTCGACGTTGGCATACAACCGCAGCAGTTGAGCATCCGAGCCGGCTTGCGCCTTGGCCTCGAGCAGACGCCGGCGCTCCTCCGGCGTCGGTGCCGGCGGCACCACCCGGGTCACGCGCCCCTGATCGTTGAGCACCTCATAGCCTTTGCCGATATGTTGGGGCGGAACCCCCTGGCGATTGAGCACCACTACGCCCTTGTCGTCGACATAGCGATACAGGTCCGCCTGAACGACCGTTGTCATCAACACGCCGCACAACATCGATACCTTGATCGCTAATCGCATGATTCTGTCTCTTCCATCTCGGTTGGCTCCGTAAACCCGCAGCCACGCCTGTGTGTTCCATGGCCGGGCCGACATCCAGCTTATACAAAATCGGCAGCCATGCGCACCCCGGCGCAATCGCGATCCCGGTCCGCCAAGCATACCCAGCGACTCGCTAACAGTCAGGGCCCGCTGCAGGGAAGCATACAGCGGCGCACAAAAAAGGGGAGCGAATGCTCCCCTCGTTTCCACTCATCTCTCATTCACTCAAGGACGCGAAACGCCTCCAGCAACGCAGGCACGCCGGGGAACATTCCAATCGCCGCCATCACCGCGCACAGCAGGACGAACACGATGGATGGAATCACCCAGCGGTCGGTGTGCGACAGCTCCTGGCCACGCTCCTTGTCGCCAACCAACCCGAGATTGTCCAGCAGCACAGTCAAGGACCAGCCGAACACAGGGTTCACCAAAGCCGATGAAAAGATCACGATGGCGGCCGACTGAGAGGTCTTGCCCTCGCGCGTCATCTGCATACCCGCTTCCAGAAGCGGAAGGAACACACCGACCATCAGCGCCACGCTGAGCACGGGCGGCCAGATCGCCAGGTCGATCGGATAACCCCAGAGCGCCGCCACGACGCAAAGCAGACCGGTCAGCAGCGCCCCGGCGACGATCGGCCGCTTGGCGATTGCCGCCGGCACCACGTAGGTACCCCAGGACGAAGCAAGGTTGCCGCCGCCCAGAACGGTTCCCACCACCTGCCGAGCCGCCGCGACACACATGGTGTCGTCGATGCTCATCAGCACTTTCCTGGCCTTGGGCGGATAGTTCAATTGCTGAAACACGCGGTGGCCGAGGAAGTCCGGCGACCACATGGCCACCGCCAGAACCGCAAATGGCGCAACGGCGATGAAGTGGTGCAACTGCGGCCAACCCAGGTTCCAGCCGGTGTCCTCGCCCCACCAATAGCGCGGATCGAGATTGGGAATGCCCGGCTCGGTGGTGAACTCGAAAGGCGCGCCCAGCGCGAAGGCAATCAGCGCCGCCAGCCCCGAGCCCAGAGGGATCGCCAACCAGCGCATCCGCACATGCTCCAGGTAGGCGTACATGACGATCGTCGCGAACACCACGACGAAGGCGATATAGCCCATGTCGAAGCCGTTCGCCCACGCGAACAGCTTGCCGATCTGCGACGTGACACCGATGAACCCGAGGTAGAGCAGCAGCCCGCCGCATACGCCATCGCTGGTCAAGCGCGCCAGCAGGCTTCCGCCGCGGAAGACACCCAGGGTGAACCCGAGTACGCCCACCATGATTCCCAGCGCCATCGGGTGGCCGCCTGAGGCCACGATCAGGGGAATCAGCGGAATCAGGGGCCCGTGTGTCCCTGCCAGGTTGGCCATAGGATTGAAAAAGCCCGAGACGAGCACCACGAACAGCACCGCTGCGATCAGCATCTCGAAGCGTGCGTTCTCGATGACGAACTCGTTGGATAAGCCCAGCGGGCCGGCGAACGCTGCCACCACGGCAGCCACCATGACGATCTTGCCGATAGTCGCCGCCAGCGCAGGTACCCAGTCCTCCCACTCGAAACGATAGTCCCGAAATGGCAGGTTCGGCCGCCAGCGCCTCGGCGCCATGATGGTCAGTTCGTGATCGAGGTAGTCGGAACGAGAGGAGAAGGAGCGACTGGGCTTGTGTAAATCTCGGTAGTTGTGATTATTTTCGGTCATCGATTGCTTTCAAAAAAAGGTTAGACGGAATAGAAGGCGACCGAGGCCGACCTACCGTGGCTACTCTTTTTTATTTTTATTCTCGAATGACCGAAACACGGCCAAAGGCAGGCATCGGGCGTGCTGAGCGCCCGAGGTTTCTAATACTTGTTCGAGACCTGCGAATCGACCGGCCGATTAGATTCCGTACTGATCGCGATAGGCTTCTACCGCCGGCAAGTGCTGCTTGAGCTGCGCGTCCTGGCCGAGGAATTCTAACACCTGGGCCAGCGAAACGATGCTCACCACAGGCATACCATAGTCGTGTTCCACTTCCTGAATTGCCGATAATTCGCCCTGCCCGCGCTCCTGCCGATCGAGGGCGATCAGTACGCCGGCCGCCTGCGCGCCTTGCGCACGGATGATCTGCATGACCTCACGAATCGCCGTGCCGGCGGTAATCACGTCATCGACGATCAGCACGCGCCCGGTAAGCGGCGAGCCCACCAGTGTGCCGCCCTCGCCGTGATCCTTGGCCTCCTTGCGGTTGAAACACCAGGGCACGTCGCGCTGATGGTGCTCGGCCAGCGAGATCGCCGTCGCGGCTGCCAGCGGAATGCCCTTGTAGGCCGGACCGAAGATCACATCGAAGTCGATACCGCTGTCGGCGACCGCCGCCGCGTAGAAGCGACCGAGTTGAGCCAGCGCCGAGCCGGTATTGAACAATCCGGCATTGAAGAAATACGGACTGGTGCGTCCGGATTTCAGGGTGAACTCACCGAAGCGCAGAACCCCGCGCTCGATGGCGAAGCGAATGAAGTCGCGCTGGTACGCCTGCATGAAGAATATTCCCGGAAGACACTGGTTTAGCTAATTGCAAAGAGCTTGGGTTATCATACACGCACGTGTTTTTAGGGGCCATTTATGCGGATCATCAGCGTCAACGTGAATGGCATTCAAGCGGCGGCTCAGCGGGGTCTTCTCAGCTGGCTGCAAGCGCAGAATGCCGATGTCATCTGCCTGCAGGATACCCGCGCCTCCGTAGTAGAACTCGATGATCCGGCTTACCAGCTCGATGGTTATTTTCTCTATACCGTCGACGCTGAACTTCCGGAACAGGGTGGCGTTGCGCTGTATTCTCGGCTGCAGCCGAAGGCCGTGATCATGGGCCTCGGCTTCGAAACCGCCGACCGTTACGGTCGCTATCTGCAAGCCGATTTCGACAAGGTCAGCATCGCCAGCCTGCTGCTGCCGACCGGCCGCGGCGGCGACGAGGACTTGAACCAGAAATTCAAGTTCATGGACGATTTCGCCCACTATCTGGACAAGCAACGCCGCAAGCGCCGCGAGTACATTTATTGCGGCTCGCTGTACGTAGCCCATCAGAAACTGGACGTGAAGAACTGGCGCGACTGCCAGCAGGCCACCGGCTTCCTCGCGCCAGAGCGCGCCTGGCTGGATGAGATCTTCGGCAACATGGGTTACGTCGACGCCCTGCGCGAGGCCAGCCGAGAAGGCGACCTCTACAGCTGGTGGCCGGACACCGAGCAGGCACAGATGCTCAATCTGGGTTGGCGCTTCGATTACCAGATACTGACGTCGGGCATGCGTCGTTTCGTGCGTAACGCTCGCCTGCCCCGCCAGCCTCGTTTCTCCCAGCACGCTCCGCTGGTGGTCGATTACGACTGGACCCTCAGCACCTGAGCAGTGATTTGCCGACTAGCAGGATCGTACGATGAGCGCGCCCCGCAGTATGCGGCCAGCGCTCATTTGACGATCCGCCAGCAGAACGGATACCGGTAGGGCCGGCCTTCATTGGCGCGAATGCCGGCGATGACCACCAGCACCAACGCCACCACGCTGATCAACGCCATCAGCGGAAAGCCGATCAGTATCCAAGCCAACACTGCGCAGATCATCAGCAGAATGCTGAACGTGATCTGGAAGTTCAGCGCCTCCTTGCCCTGCTCATCGACGAAAGGGTCCATGTCCTTCTTCAATTGCCAGACGATCAGCGGCCCCAGCACGTTGCCGATCATCGGCACGAGGAACCAGAAGAACGCCGAGTAGTGACAGAACATCGCCCACTGCCGCGCTTGCGGCGAGGGCTGCGGGATGAGTTCCTGATCGGACATGGCGTTCTCCTTCGTATCAATCGGCGAGCGCGGCCAGCTGCAGCGCGAACAAGTCGTTCATGCCGCCCTGAGCCAGAGCGAGCATGGCGTTGAGTTCCTGTGGCTGGAACGGCGCGCCTTCGGCAGTACCCTGCACTTCGATGAAGCCACCGGTACTGGTCATCACCACGTTCAGGTCGGTCTCGGCAGCCGAGTCTTCAAGATAATCCAGATCGAGCACCGGCTCGCCCTGGTAGATACCCACCGATACCGCCGCGACCATCTGTTTGAGCGGATCGCCACCTTTCAGCCCGCCGCGCTTCTTGAGCAGCTTGAGGGCATCGACCAGCGCCACCATCGCACCGGTAATCGAGGCCGTGCGGGTGCCGCCATCGGCCTGGATCACATCGCAGTCGATGTAGATCGTGTTCTCCCCCAATTTGCTCATGTCCAGCGATGCGCGCAGCGAGCGACCGATCAGGCGCTGGATTTCCAGGGTACGTCCGCCCTGCTTGCCCCGACTGGCTTCACGCTGGTTACGCTCACCGGTGGCGCGCGGCAGCATGCCGTACTCGGCGGTCAACCAGCCCTGGCCCTGCCCCTTGAGGAAACGTGGTACGCCATTTTCGATGCTGGCGGTGCAGATCACCTTGGTGTCGCCGAACTCCACCAGCACCGACCCTTCGGCATGCTTGGTGTAGTTGCGCGTGATGCGGATTGAACGCAGCTGGTCGGCGGCGCGGCCACTGGGACGTTTCATGGGGTTCATCCTGGTTCTGAAAAGTGAGTTGGCCGCCATTATAGAGGTGTCGGCCGATAGAAGGGCCATCGCCGAGCCATGGAGTGGCCTTGCGCCCGCACGGATTGCCCCGAGCCAGGCGACGAGCAAGGCGATGCGCGCAGGCCAATATCCGGTTTTTCCTTTACAATCCTCCGCCTTTCGTACCGCACCCGAGGGGTTTACCCAATGATTCACAGCATGACCGCCTTCGCACGCGCCGAGCAGGCCGGCGACCACGGCACCCTCAGCTGGGAAATCCGCTCGGTGAACCATCGTTATCTGGAGCCGCACCTGCGCCTGCCCGAAGCCTTCCGGGACCTGGAAGGTTCGGTTCGCGACGCATTGCGCAAAGGGCTCTCGCGCGGCAAGGTCGAATGCACGCTGCGCTTCGCCGAGGATGCCGCGGGCCGTTCGATGCAAGTCGACAGCCACCGCGCCAGCCAGTTGATTGCCGCAGCCGAGCGCGTCGCCGCGCTGATCAAGCAGCCCGCCCCGCTCGATCCACTGGAGATACTCGCCTGGCCGGGCGTGCTGGTGGGCGACTCGGCTGATCCTAAGGCACTCAACAATGCCGCGCTGCAGCTGTTCCACACCACTCTGGCGGAGCTGCGCAATGGGCGCCAGCGCGAAGGTGAAGAGCTGGCCCGCCTGATCAACGAGCGCCTCGACGCCATCACCGAAGAGACCGCGACGCTTCGCTCGCAGGTCCCGCAGGTGCTCGCCGCGCAGCGGCAGAAAATCCTCGATCGCTGCGCCGAGATGCGCGTCGAACTGGACCCACAACGCCTCGAGCAGGAATGGGTACTGCTCGCGCAGAAGAGCGACGTAGCCGAAGAACTCGATCGTCTCGGCACGCATGTCAGCGAAGTCCGGCGGGTACTGAAATCCGGCGGTGCCGCCGGTCGTCGCCTGGACTTTCTCATGCAGGAGCTCAACCGCGAGGCCAATACCCTGGGCTCCAAGGCGTTCGACACGCGCAGCACCCAGGCGGCGGTGAATCTGAAAGTGCTCATCGAACAGATGCGCGAACAGGTCCAGAACATCGAATAGCAACTACGCTTGGCCGTGAGACGGAGCGCCCGTCCGCCCGGGCATGCCCAGCAACCGTACAGAGAATCCCATGTCAGCCTCCACCGGTACGCTCTACATCGTTTCCGCGCCTTCCGGGGCCGGCAAGACCAGCCTGGTCAAGGCCCTGCTCGATGCCCAACCGCAGGTTCGCGTTTCGGTGTCACACACCACGCGCCCCATGCGGCCAGGCGAGGTGGACGGCGTCAACTATCACTTCGTCAGCCGCGAAGAGTTCCTCGAGCGCCTGGAGCACGGTGAGTTTCTCGAACATGCCGAGGTATTTGGCAACCTTTACGGCACCTCCCAGCGCTGGCTCGAGCAGACCCTGGACGAAGGTTACGACCTGATCCTGGAAATCGATTGGCAGGGCGCTCAGCAGGTCCGCCAGGTGATGCCACAGGCCAAATCAATCTTCATATTGCCGCCTACCCAGGAGGCACTCCGCCAGCGCCTGACCAATCGCGGCCAGGACAGCGATGAGGTAATCGAAAAGCGCATGCGCGAGGCGGTCAGCGAGATGACCCATTACGTCGAATACGATTATCTGGTGATCAACGACGATTTCACCCATGCGCTGATCGACCTGCAGGCGATCTTCCGCGCCAACCAGCTGCTGCAAACCCCGCAGCAGCAGCGTTTCCGTAGCCTGCTGGAACAACTGCTGGCCTGAGCCGACTGCCACCCGCCAGGGCGACGGCCACGCCGCCTGGCCGCGAACTGTTTTACCGCTTCCCTATTGGCTGGTGATTTTTTAGACTATCCCGTCCGCTCGCCCATTCGGGCATGCTTTACCGTTATTGATGAGGAACACCATGGCCCGCGTTACCGTTGAAGACTGTCTGGACAACGTAGATAACCGCTTCGAGCTGGTCATGCTCGCCACCAAGCGCTCGCGTCAGCTCGCGACTGGCGGCAAGGAGCCTAAAGTGGCCTGGGAAAATGACAAGCCGACCGTGGTTGCCCTGCGTGAAATCGCCTCCGGTCTGGTGGATTATGACGTCATCGCCCAAGACGATATCGTCGACGACGAGCCACTGTTCGTGCAGTATGAGGAAGAGCCCAACGAGGCCCTCTGATTAAATGCCAGGTCGAAGTCGAACCGCAAATACAGCGCCCAGCCGGCAAGGAGCATACCCTTGCCAGCCATAGACGCACTTGCCGATCGCCTGTCGACCTATCTCGGCGCAGAACAGGTCAACCTGGTGCGCCGTGCCTATTTCTATGCCGAGCAGGCCCACGACGGTCAGCGCCGGCGCAGCGGTGAAGCCTACGTCACCCACCCCCTCGCGGTAGCCAACATCCTCGCCGACATGCACATGGACCATCAGAGCCTGATGGCGGCCATGCTGCACGACGTCATCGAGGACACCGGCATTTCCAAGGAAGCGCTCACCGCCCAGTTCGGTGAGACCGTCGCCGAACTGGTGGACGGGGTCAGCAAGCTGACCCAGATGAAATTCGAGACCAAGGCCGAGGCCCAGGCCGAAAATTTCCAGAAGATGGCCATGGCCATGGCACGCGACATCCGCGTGATCCTGGTCAAGCTCGCCGACCGCCTGCACAACATGCGCACACTGGAAGTACTGGCCGGCGAAAAGCGCCGTCGGATTGCCAAGGAAACCCTGGAAATCTATGCGCCCATCGCCAACCGGCTGGGCATGCATGCCATGCGCGTGGAGTTCGAGGACCTCGGCTTCAAGGCCATGCATCCGATGCGCTCGGAACGCATCCGCGCCGCCGTCCGCCGTGCTCGCGGCAACCGCAATGAGATCGTCGATAAAATCGAACAGTCGCTGATCCACTGCCTCGAGCGCGAAGGCCTGGAAGGCGAGGTGATGGGCCGCGAAAAGCACCTGTTCAGCATCTACAAAAAGATGCGCGGCAAGCGCAAGGCGTTCAACGAGATCATGGACGTCTATGCCTTCCGCATCGTGGTAGACAAGGTCGACACCTGCTACCGCGTGCTTGGCGCCGTGCACAGCCTCTACAAACCGCTGCCGGGACGCTTCAAGGATTACATCGCGATCCCCAAGGCCAACGGTTACCAGTCGCTGCACACGACACTGTTCGGCATGCACGGCGTACCGATCGAGATCCAGATCCGCACCCGTGAAATGGAAGAAATGGCCAACAACGGCATCGCCGCACACTGGCTGTACAAATCCAACGACGACGAGGCGCCCCAGGGCACTCACGCCCGCGCGCGGCAATGGGTCAAGGGCGTGCTGGAGTTGCAGGAGCGCGCCGGCAATTCACTGGAATTCATCGAAAGCGTGAAGATCGACCTGTTCCCGGACGAGGTCTACGTCTTTACCCCCAAGGGCAGCATCATGGAGTTGCCCAAGGGCTCGACGGCCGTGGATTTCGCCTATGCGGTGCACACCGATGTCGGCAACACCTGCATTGCCTGCCGCGTCAATCGGCGCCTGGCGCCACTGTCACAGGCACTCGAAAGCGGCTGCACGGTGGAGATCGTTACCGCCCCCGGCGCGCGGCCGAACCCCGCGTGGCTCAATTTCGTCGTCACCGGCAAGGCACGCACTCACATCCGTCATGCGCTCAAGCTGCAACGCCGCTCTGAGTCGATCAACCTTGGCGAGCGCTTGCTGAACAAGGCCCTGACCGGCTTCGAGACCAGCCTGGAAAAGATTTCCCGCGAGCGCATCCAGGCGGTGCTCAATGAATACCACATGGACGTCGTCGAGGACCTGCTCGAGGATATCGGCCTCGGCAATCGCATGGCCTATGTCATCGCGCGCCGCCTGCTGGCCAGCGAAGGCGAGCAGGCACCAAGCGCCGAGGGGCCACTGGCGATTCGTGGCACCGAAGGCCTGGTACTCAACTACGCGAAATGCTGCACCCCGATTCCGGGCGATCCGATCGTCGGCCACCTGTCTGCCGGCAAGGGCATGGTGGTGCATCTGGAAACCTGCCGGAACATCAGCGAAGTCCGCCATAATCCGGACAAATGCATCCAGTTGTCCTGGTCCAAGGACGTGACCGGCGAGTTCAACGTCGAGTTGCGCGTCGAGCTGGAACACCAGCGCGGCCTGATCGCCCTGCTCGCCGGTAGCGTCAACGCCGCCGACGGCAACATCGAGAAGATCGGCATGGACGAGCGCGACGGCCGCATCAGCGTTGTCCAGCTGGTGGTCAGCGTCCACGACCGCGTACACCTTGCCCGCGTGATCAAGAAGCTGCGCGCCATCAAGGGCGTCATGCGCATCACCCGCATGAAAGCCTGAGCACACGGGAAAGGCTGGCCTCCTCTGCCTGGCTTCGTCTAGCATCACGCCTTTACTTTCCAGCTTCAGGCGATCGCCTCTAGCGCTCGAACGAGGACGTTTCATGCCCCGCACCGTGATCAACAGCGACAACGCACCCGCCGCCATCGGCCCCTACTCCCAGGCGATCAAGGCCGGCAACACCGTCTACATGTCCGGGCAGATCCCGCTCGACCCCAAGACCATGGAACTGGTGGAAGGCTTCGAAGCGCAGACCGTGCAGGTCTTCGAGAACCTCAAGGCGGTCGCCGAGGCCGCCGGTGGCTCGCTGAAGGACATCGTCAAACTGAATATCTTCCTCACCGACCTCGGCAACTTCGCCACGGTGAACGAAGTCATGACCCGCTACTTCCAGCAGCCTTACCCCGCCCGCGCCGCGATTGGCATCGCTGCATTGCCAAAAGCCGCGCAAGTGGAAATGGACGCCATCCTGGTACTGGACTGAGCCTCGTCAACTGGCCAGCATGATCGGTCGCACGGAGCGCGACGGGTGACACCGCTCCGAACCCAGGCACCGCGTCTGTTGCTGGCCATGACCGGCTTGCTCGCCGCCTGCGCCCTGTATCTGGCCGAACCCTTGATGTTGCAGAGCTTGCGCAACAGCCTGTTCGACCAATACCAGCGCTGGCAGCCGCGCCCGGCACCGGCGCAGACCACCGTTCAGGTGGTGGACATCGACGAAGCCAGCCTTACCCGCCTCGGCCAATGGCCCTGGCCGCGTGACCGGCTGGCGCAGTTGCTGGAGCGGCTGCACCAGGCCGGCGCTGCGGTGGTGGTGTTCGATGTGCTGTTCGCCGAGCCGGACCGCAGTTCACCGCAGTATCTGTCGAAGCAGCTGGAGCTGCCGCCCGAACTCGCGCAGACGCTCCAGGCCTTGCCCGACCATGACCTGCAATTGGCCACCGCCCTCGCTCGTCAGCCCAGCGTGCTCGGTTTCGCGACCACCCGCACGGCGTCGTCGACTGCTCCGCTGAGCCGTTTCGGCGTCCAGATGACCGCCGGTGCCAAGGCGCCGGGCTTCTCCGCCTACATGGGCACCACCGCCGCGCTCCCTTTACTGGAGAACGCGGCGGCCGGCAACGGTGCCATGAGCTTTCGTCCCGACGCCGACGGCGTGGTGCGACGCGTACCGGCGATGATTCGTGTCGGCGATCACCTGTATCCCTCGCTGGCCGCCGAAGCCTTGCGCCTCTACCTTGGGCAGACGCGTTATCGCATCGAAACCGCTGCGAGCGGCGCCGTCGAGCGCGTCGGGATCGGCCACCTGACGCTGCCAACCAATCGTCAGGGTGAGCTCTGGCTGCATTATCGCCGCGACCTGAGCGGGCAGACCTCGCCGGCCTGGCGTGTGCTGGGCGATGCGTCCGCCGGGCAGTTCGAAGGCAGCATCGTCTTGATCGGCAGCTCCGCCCAGGGCCTGCAGGACCTGCGTTTCAGTCCGCTTGGCGGAATGCTTCCAGGCGTGCAGATACACGCCCAGGCGATCGAGCAGGCGCTGAACGATACCGTCCTGCAACGGCCATTCTGGGCGAGCCCGGTCGAGGCGCTGTCCCTGTTGCTGGCCGGACTGTTGTTGTGCGCCCTGACCTTGAGCAGTGGCGCGTTCACCGCCGCCTGGGTCGCTGCGGCCATGCTCGCGGCCCTTAATGCAACGGCCTGGTGGGCCTATTCACGCCATGGCTTGCTGCTCGACGCGCTGACCCTGTCGATCGGCCTGCTACTGGTCTACCTCGGCGCCAGCCTCGCCCGGCACCGTGCCAGCGAGCAACAACAGCGCTGGGTTCGCGATGCCTTCTCGCGCTATATCTCACCCAACCTCGTCGGACACCTGGTGCGCCATCCGGAACAACTGCAGCTCGGCGGCGAACGTCGCCATTGCAGCTTCGTCTTCACCGACATCACCGACTTCACCTCGCTGATGGAACGGCGGTCACCGGAACAGGTGGTCGGCATGCTCAACGAGTACCTCGAAGGCATCATCCAGATCGCCTTCAAACATGAGGGCACGGTCGAGCGCATCGTCGGTGACGGCATGGCGATCCTGTTCTCCGCGCCGCTCGTGCAGGCCGATCATCAGCGCCGCGCCCTGGCCTGCGCGCTGGACATTCGACGTTTCACCCGAGCGCACACCGCCGCCCAGCACGCGGCCGGCATCGCACTGGGCCGCACCCGTATCAGCGCGCACAGTGGCGAAGTCGTGGTGGGCAATTTCGGCGGCGCGACCCTCTTCGATTACCGAGCGCTGGGCGATGCGGTCAACGTTGCGGCTCGCCTGGAAGGCTTGAACCGCTACCTGGGCACTGACCTTTGCGTCTCGGCAACCATCCGCGCAGCCAATCCGAGCGTGCCGATGCGGGCCGTTGGCGACGTTCTGCTCAAGGGCAAGGCGCGTCCGATCCGCCTCTACGAACCCTGCGACACAGACACCGACACGGCCTACGACGCCGCCTACGCCCTGCTTGCACACGAAGATGAACAGGCGCTCGGCGCCTTCGAACGGCTGCATGCCGAACGACCGCTGGACGCCCTGGTGCATTACCAACTGCAACGGCTACGGGGCGGCCAGCGGGGCGAGCGGATCCTGATGACGGAAAAATGAGGCGACTCAGCGAACGCTGACTTCGACCCGGCGGTTGCGCGGCTCGGACACGCCATCGGCGGTCTTGATCAGCAGGTTTCGCTCGCCGTGGGACGAAACGCTCAGATCGATTACCTCGATTTCCCGCTCGCGCAGCATCCTCGCAACCGCCTGGGCGCGGATGAGGCCCAACTGCTCGTTCCAGATCGGACCGCTCAGCGTATCAGTATGACCAATGACCGAAACGGCCGACGGCCCACGCAGGCGGATCGCCTCGACGACCTGCTCGAAGGCCCGCGCGGACTCGACAGTCAGCTCCGCGCTGCCTATCACGAAATACAGCTCGAAGCGTTGCGGCAGAGCCGGCTGCGCTGCCAGCGCCGCCGAAAAATCGCGTGCGATGCGCAGTTCCCCGACATTGAAGGGTCTGGCACCGGCGCCTTGGGCGCCAATCACGACGCCCTGATGGCTGCGGTCCAGGCGCGTCTGGCCATGGGCGTCTTCCACCACCACCGCCCCGGTGGTGCCATCCGGACTTTCCAGCAGCACCACGTAGTCGCCCGTCACGCAGCCGGTCAACAGCACCGTGCACAACAACGTGAAGCAATGTCGCAGCATCTTGCTCACTACGGGCCGACCTTGACCAGGAAATGCGTACCGCGCACGCCGATGGTTCCGGTAGGCGTTTTCAGCTCGACGGCCTCGGGCTTCAGCTTGGCGATGACCCCGGAAATGAAATTCAGCGTACCGCTACTGATGCGAGCGCTCAGCCGCAGCGCCTCACGGGCGGGCTCGAAGTCATACGCATCGACGGTGAACTCGCTATTGGGACCGAACGACAGCACCGTGTTATCGGTGAGCGTCACGCCCATCGAGCCCTGCGCACCGGTGCGCAGGACCGCACCCAGGATCACCGTCTGGCCGACCGCCGCGTCGATGGTCTGCCCACGACTGGTCACGGTCGCCTCGCCTTGCACCTTCATGATGTAGCCGATCGGCTCGATGGGCGCTTGCGCATACCCCACCGCCGGCAGCGCCAGCAAGGCGGCAAGCAACAACGGCCGGGCACGCTTTGGCACGGCGAAAGGGTGTTCACACAGGGTCATTGCAGTCTCCGTAACGGGGCGCCGTCCTTCAGGCCGCCGGCCCGAACCCCGTATGCCCACGATCATGGCCTGATGTATCCGTCAGGCTAACGCCGCAGGATGCCGGATGATCCTCGACAAATACAAGCTCAACGGGTGAGACCTGCACCACAGACCGCAGCGTAGCGCAGGGGCTATCGATCAGACCGAAGCGAAGCGCTCGCCGGAGCGTGCGGGCCCGCCGTCCCATAGCCGTTGATCGGCGAGCTGGTGGGTGTCGACATAACGCGGCACGCCGCTGATTTCCTCCAGCTCGGTCATCCCGGCGAGTTGGCTGACGATGCGGTAGCGCTTGCCGGCCGTTTTGTCTTGCAGGGGATACAACGCCGCGATCTGCTGCGCCAGTTCGGTAAGGGTGGACATGGCCGGGTACTGCTCTGAATACGGAAGGCGGGCTATTTACTACGAATCGCCAACGATTTCGCTGACGGTCCGACGCTCAGCAGACCGTTCATCGGATAGGCCTTTCGTCCTCCTTTTCTTCTGTCGATTCGTCCTGCCCCTTCCGCTCCTGCCGCCGTGCGTTTCGACTTGTTCCACTTGTTCTACCGCCGCTCTCACCGCCTGCGCCGCCATGGAACGGCTGCGTCGTTCACGCACCAATGGCGAGCGAGAACCGCCTCGCGCCTTGGCTGACCCGGCAGTCAGCAAATCCGAAAAATCCATTCGTAAAACAGGGAGATAGGCTGAATCCGCGGCGTTCTGGCACAGCCGGTGCACCTTCAAACACAGGCGTTATGCCCTGTTAGTACAAGTTGCTCAACCGCCAAGGTGATGACAATGAACAACCGGAATAGCCTGTTTGCAACCTCGCTGCTCGGATCGCTCGTGCTGTTCGGCGGTCCCGCCGCCGCCGAGACCATCCGCATCGGTATCGGCCATCAGAGCATGGTCACCAACACCGTTTCCGGTGGCGTCGTGCTGGAAAAACTCGGTCTGCTGAACCAGTACTTGCCCAAGACAGGCAAGTATCAGGATGCGGACTACCAGATCGAATTTCGCGACTACGATTCGGGCCCGCCGATCACCAATCAGATGCTCGCCGGCAAGCTCGACTTCGGCGTCATGGGCGACTACCCGCTGATCGTCAATGGCGCCAAGTTCCAGGCCACCGGCAAGCAGCAGACGCGCTTCATCGCCGTGACCGGCTACAACCTCAAGGGCACCGGCAACGGCATCGTCGTGCCGACCGCCTCATCCGTGCAGAGCCTGCAGGATCTAGCCGGAAAGAGCCTTTCCACACCGGTTGGCAGCGCCGCCTGGGGCATGACACTGAAGGTGCTGCGCGATGCCGGCCTGTCGGAGCAGGTCACCCTGGTCAACCAGGCCCCACCGGTGGGCGCCGCCAACATCGCCGCCGGCAAGATCGACGCCCATGCCGATTTCTGTCCCTGGTCGGAAATCATGGAGTTCCGCGGCACCGGGCGGAAGATCTACGACGGCAGCGAAGCCGGCATCCCCACCTTCCACGGCATCGTGGTGCGCGAGGAATTCGCCAAGCAATATCCCGAAGTCGTCGAAGGCGTGCTCAAGGCCACCCTCGCGGCACAGAAATGGATCAGCGAAGACCCACTGCGTGCCGCCACTCAGGTCGCCGAATGGACCGGGGTCGACAAAGAAGTGCTCTACCTCTACTTCAGCGACGGCGGCATCTCGACCATGGAGGCGAGCATCAAGCCGCAATGGGTAGAGGCCATGAAATACGACCACGCCTTGCTGCAAAAGGAAATGGACATTCCTGATCTGGATTTCGCCGCCTGGATCGATGACTCCTATCTGAAGAAGGCCTACGCCGCCTCGAACCTCGACTACGACGCGATGGTGCAGAACGTGGTCAGCCCCGCGCCACGCGAGCCGGGTCGCAAGCCCGCTGAAATCTGGTTCGCCGACAAAGGCATCGTCGCCTTCGACGACACCGCCGACATGCTCGCCGCCCAAGCCAAGGCCAAGACGGATGGCACGGCGATCAACGCCACCTACGTCTACGACAACCTCACCGGCTTGAAGCTGTTCGGCAAAGCCGCCTACCTGATCGAGGACCCCAGCGGCGAGGTGCTCGCCTTCATGAAGAAGAGCGACTCCGAGCGGCATGTCGCCGAAAGCGGCGGCGTCCCACTGAGTACCGCGCAGCCGGTCGCGATGTTGCCCTGATCCGCTCGTATGCGCCGCAGAGCGCACATCGAACCTGAGCCGAGGAGCGTAGCCATGAGTGTCAAACCGAACCCCGTGTTCGATTCAGCCACGGCAGTACCCGCAGCAACGGTAGCGCCGCCTGCATTAGAAGTTGCAGCCGCGCCGAGCCCGCCCGCCGCCCCTATGAGCAGCCCGCCGCGCCGGCGCCTGCCGGTCATGACCGGTCGTTATCTGGTGCGCATCGCCGCGCTGCTGATGGCGCTGGTGGTGTGGCATCTCGCCGTCAGCCACGGCTTCAACCTATTCATCAACTTCGAGAACGTGCCGGCACCGCTGCTGGTGGGCCAGGCACTGGTTGCGCAGCTGTCCAGCTCGGAGTTTTACCTGCACATCGTCTACAGCTTGGAGCGGATCGCCATCGCCTACGCCTATGCCGTGGTGCTGGGCGTGCTGACCGGGGTGATGATCGGCCGTTCGCGCTGGGCGGAGGACATCATCCTGCCGTACATCGAGCTGTTCCGGCCGATCCCAGCCGTGGCCTGGATTCCGTTGGCGATCCTGATGCTGCCGACCGAGCAGTCGAGCATCGTCTTCATCACCTTTCTCGGCGCTTTCTTTCCCATCGTGCTGAACACCGTGCATGGCGTGGAGCAGACGCCCGACGTGCTGGTGCGCGCCGCGCGCAGCCTCGGCGCGAGCAAGAAAGCGATCCTCTGGCACGTGGTGATCCCAGGCGCGATGCCGAGCATCGTCGCCGGGCTGGCGATCGGCATGGGCGTGGCCTGGTTCTCGCTGCTGGCTGGCGAAATCATCAGCGGCCAGTACGGCATCGGCTATTTCACCTGGACCAGCTACACGCTGGTCAAGTACCCGGAAATCATCATCGGCATGCTCGCCATCGGCGGCCTCGGCACGCTCTGCACGCTGATCGTGCGCAAGGCCTGCGCACCGCTGCTGCACTGGCAGGCCAAGGGAGGTCGGCCATGAACAGTGCCGTACAGGACAACCGCCTCGCCGTGCTCGACCACAGCCGGCTGCGGGCGAAAACCGGCTCCAAGGGTGACAGCCGCGGGCATATCAGTGTGCGCAACCTGCACATCGAATTCGACCATAACGGCGGCAAGCGCGCCGCCGTGCAGGACGCGCAGTTGGAGATTCGTCCCGGTGAATTCGTCTGCCTGCTCGGCCCGTCCGGCTGCGGAAAGTCGACCCTGCTCAATGCCATGGCCGGCTTCGTCAGCCCGACCCGCGGTGAGCTGACCATCGACGGTAAAGGTGTCGACGCACCGAGCCCGGATCGCGGCATGGTGTTTCAGCAGCACTCGCTGTTCCCCTGGAAGACCGTGCGCGACAACGTCGCCTTCGGCCCGCTGATGGCCGGTGCCTCGCGCAACGAGGCGTGCAGCGTGGCACGCACCTTTCTTTCGTTGGTCGGTCTGGCCGCGTTCGAGGACGCCTACCCCGGCACGCTGTCCGGCGGCATGCAGCAGCGCGTCGGCATTGCCCGCGCGCTGGCCAACTACCCCAGCGTGCTGCTGATGGACGAACCCTTCGGTGCGCTGGACGCGCAGACGCGAATCATGATGCAGGAGAACCTGCTGGAGATCTGGCGCGAATTCAAGAACACCGTGGTGTTCGTCACGCACGACATCGACGAGGCGGTGTTCCTCTCCGACCGCATCGTGGTGATGAGCGCCAGCCCCGGTCGGATCATCGCCGACATCAAGGTCAGCCTGCCCCGTCCGCGCGAGCAGAGCCTGCTTACCAGCGCCGCGTTCATGGACTACAAGCGCCAGTGCCTGGATCTGATCCGCCAGGAAACACTGCGCGCCTTCCAGCAGCAGAACGGAGGCTGAGCCATGGCCAACGCACGCATTTGCGCACCCACGCTCGACATGACCTGTCATGACAGGCTGGAGCGCCGCCAATGAAAGGCACCCAGTCACTCGCTCCCGGCCAGTCGCCACTACCGTTGTACGTGCAGATTCGCGACGACCTGCGGCGCAAGATTCTCGAAGGGAGCTACGTCGTGCATGAGCGACTGCCCTCGGAAAACGAGCTGATGAACGCCTTTGGCGTCAGCCGCATCACCATTCGCCAGGCGCTGCGCGACCTGCACAACGAAGGGCTGGTGTTCAGTGCCCAAGGCAAAGGCACTTACGTCAGCAAGCCCAAGGCCGTGCAGAACGTGCAGCGCCTGCAGGGTTTCGGCGAGGCCATGGCTGCCCAAGGCTATGAAGCCACCGCGCGGCTGCTGTCGATTCAGGAGCGCAAGCCGCCCAAGGCCGTGGTCGCCGCGCTGCATCTGTTGGTCGGCGAAGAGGTGGTCGAGGTCAAGCGCGTGCGCTACCTCAACCGCGAAGCCGTCTGCGTCGAGAACAGTTACTTCCCCCTCGACATCGGCCGGCGGCTGTTCGGCCTGGACCTGTCCGGCGACATCTTCCCGATGCTCGAGAACGCTTTCGGTATCGCCCTCGGGCGCGCCGACATCAGCCTCGACGCCACCCTGGCGGACGAGGAACACCAGCACTACCTGGCCCTCAAGCCCGGTGAACCCATCCTGCGCGTCGAGCGGCTGACCCACGACCGCGCCGGCCGCCCCATCGACTTCGAATACCTCTGCTACCGCGGCGACGCATTCAAATACCAGTTCCGAGTGGATCGGAAATAGGAGGCAACATGACCACTATCAACGGCATCCCAGTCATCGACACCGACGTGCTGGTCATCGGCGGCGGCACCGCCGGCCCCATGGCCGCCGTGACCGTCAAGGAGCAGGACCCGAACCTCAAGGTCATCCTGCTGGAGAAGGCTAACGTCAAGCGCTCCGGCGCCATCTCGATGGGCATGGACGGGCTCAACAACGCTGTGGTCCCCGGCCACGCCACGCCCGAGCAGTACGTCAAGGAAATCACCATCGCCAACGACGGCATCGTCCACCAGCCGGCGCTGATGGCCTATGCCACACGCTCGTTCCCGATGATCGAAAAGCTCGACTCCTGGGGCGTGCATTTCCAGAAGGATGAAACCGGCGACTACGACATGAAGAAGGTGCACCACCTGGGCACCTACGTGCTGCCGATGCCCGAGGGCCACAACGTCAAGAAGATCCTCTACCGCCGCCTGCGCCGCGTGCGGGTGGAGATCGAGAACCGCTTCCAGGCTACCCGCCTGCTCAAGGACCCGGACGGCAACATCGCCGGCATGATCGGAGTGAACACCCGCACCGCCGAGCCAATCATCATTCGCGCCAAGGCGGTGATCATGGCCACCGGCGCCGCCGGACGCATTGGCCTGCCCAACTCCGGCTACCTGTTCGGCACCTACGAGAACCCGGCCAACTGCGGCGATGGCCACGCCATGGCTTACCACGTCGGCGCCGATCTGGTGAATCTCGAGTGCTTTCAGGTCAACCCGCTGCTCAAGGACTACAACGGCCCGGCCTGCGCTTACGTCACCGGCCCGCTCGGCGGCTTCACCGCCAACGCCTACGGCGAACGCTTCATCGAATGCGACTACTGGTCCGGGCAGATGATGCTGGAGTTCTTCAAGGAACTGGAGTCCGGAACGGGACCTGTGTTCCTCAAGCTCGATCATCTGGCCGAGGAAACCATCCAGGAAATCGAGACCGTGCTGCACACCAATGAGCGGCCGACCCGCGGGCGTTTCCACGAAGGCCGCCAGGTCGACTATCGCCAGCGCATGGTCGAGATGCACATCTCCGAGATCGGCTTCTGCTCCGGGCATTCGGCCTCCGGCGTGTGGACAGACGAGACCGGTGCCACCACCGTGCCCGGCCTCTACGGCGCCGGCGACATGGCCTCGGTGGCGCACAACTACATGCTCGGCGCCTTCGTCTATGGACAGATCTGCGGTGAAAGCGCCGCCGCCTTCGTCAAGGAGCGCAGCGAGCCCGTACTCGACGAAACCTTCATTGCCGCCGAGCTGGCGCGCATCCAGGCGCCGCTCCTGGTCAAGGACGGCATTCCGCCGGAGCAGATGGAATACAAGGTGCGCCGCCTGGTGAACGACTACCTGCAGCCGCCGAAAGTGACCAAGAAGATGGAGATCGGCCTCGAACGCATTCTCGCCGTACGCGAAGACGTGCCGAAACTCGCCGCCGCCGACCCCCACGAACTGCTCCGCGCGTTGGAAGTGCAGTCGATCATCGACTGCGCCGAGATGGCCGCGCGCGCCTCGCTGTACCGCACCGAATCGCGCTGGGGCCTGTACCACTACCGGGTCGATTTTCCCGAGCAGGACAACGCCGAGTGGTTCTACCACAGCCGCCTGTTCAAGGACGCCAACGGCCAGATGGCCCACGGCAAGCGCCCGGTCGCCGACTACCTCGTCCCGCTGGGCGAAGAGAAGGACGCCTACAGCAAATTGCGGGTCAAGCGCGCCGCGAATGCCTGACAACGACCCGTAGAGGCGAATCCACTCGCCCGACCCCTGATGCCAACGGGCGAACACGTTTCGCCCTCCGGGAGCCCGTGCTTCCCCCTGTTTCGAGGAAACGACCATGCCCGTAGCCAACCACCGCTCTGCCGTCCCGGTTGTCGTCGACGAAGAGAAATGCATTGCCGAGAAAGGCTGCCGCGTCTGCATTGACGTCTGCCCGCTGGATGTCCTGTGGATCAACCCGGACACCGGCAAGGCGCACATGAAATATGACGAATGCTGGTACTGCATGCCCTGCGAGACCGACTGCCCGACCGATGCGGTCAAGGTGAACATTCCCTACCTGCTGCGCTGAGGAGCCGCTGATGAAGACTTATGACGATCCCATGCTGCAGCAGATTGCCATCAACCTTGGCTCCGAAGACCCCGGCATTCGCCGCGTCGCGGTGCTGGAACTGGTCGATTGCGGCGAGCCGGAAGCCGCCGAACTGCTGATCCTTGCGCTCAACGACGCAGATCCCGCGGTGCGTCAGGAAGCCGCCAAGGTGGTCGACGAATTCGACGCGGTGGACATCGCCGACGCGCTGATCGCCGCCCTGCAGGACAGCAGTGAAGTCGTGCGCAACGCCGCCGCCCATGCGCTGGCCGACCTCAAAGACCCGGCTGCGGCGATGCCGCTGCTCGAAGCATTAGAGGGCACGGACGATCCTTTCGTCGTGGCCGGCATCCTGCGGGCAGTCAAACCGCTGCGCAATCCGGCCGCCCAGGCGCCGGCACTGCAGCGCATGCAGGCCGCCGATGCTGGCGTGCGGCGCGAGGCAGTCGCGGTACTCGGCTGGCTGAAACAGACCGAGAACCTGCCGGCACTCAAGGAACGCGCCCAGCACGACGAGGACGCCGAGGTCCGCCGCGCCGCCACCGGCGCCCTGGTCTACGCCACACCCGAGCAGGTCGGCCCAACGCTCGTCGGCCTGCTAAAAGACGCGAACTGGCAGGTACGGGTCGAGGCCGCCGTGAGCATCGGCAAGCTCAACTATCAGGCGGCGCTGCAACCGCTGGTCGACGCCACGCACGACAGCTTCTGGCAGGTCCGTGAGAAAGCCGTGGACTCGCTCGGCAAGCTCGGAGCGATCGGTGCCATACCGGCGCTCGGCATCTGCGCCCGCGACCCCATGAGCAACCTGCGCAAGGCCGCCATCGGCGCATTGGGAGCGATCGCCCACAGCGATGGCCGGCCCTTCGTCGAAGCCGCCATGGACGACCCGGACCCGGACGTGCGCAAGCTGGCCCGCTGGGCCATGTCGAAACTCGACGCGGCGGCATAACGAACGTAGGGCGGGCGCGACCCGCCCTACGTTCTGAGTTTTACCCATTCCCTAGCACAGAAGTTGAAGCCGAAACGTCACGAGCGCAGCGGGGCGGGAGCGCCTAGCCAAGGCGAAGCAGCATCCGCAAGCGCAGTCGTTTCAAGGAGGACCAAATGACCTACGTCGTTACAGAAAACTGCATCCGCTGCAAGTACACCGACTGCGTCGAAGTCTGCCCGGCGGATTGCTTCCATGAGGGGCCGAACTTCCTGGTGATCAACCCGCAGACTTGTATCGACTGCAGCCTCTGCGCACCGGAATGCCCGGCCGACGCGATCTTCGCCGACAACGCGCTGCCTGCCGAGCAGAGCCACTTCATCGAGCTCAATGCCGAGCTGGCTGAGGTCTGGCCGGTGATCACCCAGACCAACAGCCCGCTGGCCGAGGCCGACACCTGGGTCGATCAGGGCGAAAAGCTGCAGTTTCTGGAGCGCTGAGCCATGCCCGAACTTGTCATGACGAGTTGGCTGCGTCGCGCCCTGCTGGGCTTGCTGATCGGCAGCGCTGCGTTGTCCGGCAGCGCCAGGCCGGTCGAGCAGCCGAGCCAACTCGTCAGGACCCCGGAAGCGCCTGCGCTGATTTTTCCGGAAGGCTACCCGCCGCGTCTGTCCGCCCCTTGTTTCTGATTGGTTGAGGAATCGCCCATGACTACCCAAACCCTGATCGCACCGCCCACCGAGATCCGCCTGCGCAAGGCGCAAAAGATCCTGGAAGTGCTCTGGCCAGATGGCGTGCGCAGCCAGATGAGCTGCCTGGCGCTGCGCAAATCCTGCGCCTGCTCGATGTGCGCCCAGGCGCAGCAACGCGGCGTGCTGACCCTGATCGATGCCGATGTGGGCGTCGACCGGCTGGAGGTGTCCGGTGTCAGCGGTGTGCAGTTTCACTTCAGCGACGGCCACTACCGCGGGCTCTACCCCTGGGCCTATCTGCGTGAACTGGGCGAGCGCCTGCAATGAACACGCGCGTCCAGCAACGGCTCGCGCCGCCCTTCACGGCGCTCTGCCGGCTGTATCCAGGCGCGGCACTGTGCGCGGTGCTGGCGTTGGCCGGCAGCTTTCTCGCCGAGCACTACGGCGCGCCCGCGCTGATGCTGGTCCTGCTGCTGGGCTTTGGCTTCGCCAATCAGGCCGCTGAACCACGCATGCAGGCTGGAGTGACTTTCTGTAGCCGGCAGATCCTGCGCATCGGCGTGGCCCTGCTCGGCGCGCGCATTGGCGTCGAGCAACTGCTCAGCGTCGGCAGCCTGCCGCTCTTGATCGTGCTGAGCAGCGTGCCGCTGGTCATCGGTGGCGCATTGCTGCTCGGCCACTGGCTCGGCCTGCCGCGGCTACACAGCCTGGTCGCCGGCGTGGCGGTGGCAATCTGCGGCGTATCGGCGGCAATCGCGGTGGCGGCGGTGATTCCCGCCGGCAAACTGGAAGATCGCCGGCTGCTCGGCGTCGTGGTGGGCGTCACCGCGCTGGGCACGCTGTCGATGCTGCTCTACCCGCCGCTGCTCGGCGCGCTGGGCTACAGCGAAGTGGAGCGCGGTCTGCTGCTCGGCGCCAGTATCCATGATGTCGCCCAGGCAGCCGGTGCCGGCTACCTGGTGTCGGAGACGGCCGGCGACGTCGCCACGCTGACCAAGCTGTTGCGCGTCGCGCTGCTGGCGCCACTGGTGTTGCTCCTCGGCTGGCTGCTGCGCCGCGGTGAGTCCGCCAGCAGTGAGTTCCCGTTTTTCCTGCTCGGTTTTCTCGCCCTGTTCGGCCTCAACAGCCTCGGCTGGCTACCGCCCGGGTTGCGCGAAGGGCTGGTGGCCGCGTCCAGTGCCTGCCTGCTGCTCGCCATGGCGGCGCTCGGCATGCGCACCACCCTCAGCGAACTCTTTTCCCAGGGCTGGCGGCCAATGCTGCTGTTGGTGGTGCTCAGCGTCGGCCTGCTGCTGGGCGCGATGGCGATGCTGGCGCTCGCGTCGCCCTGACGGTTTTCCTGCCTCGTTTCCCTTTGACTGTTTGGAGGTTTTGCCATGGCTGCAATCGGTACTGAAAGCGTTCTCAGCGTTCGCCACTGGAACGACACCCTGTTCAGCTTCACCACCACCCGCGATCCAGGCCTGCGCTTCGAGAACGGTCACTTCGTGATGATCGGCCTCGGCGTCGAGGGCAAGCCGCTGATGCGCGCCTACAGCATCGTCAGCGCCAACCATGACGAACATCTGGAGTTTCTCAGCATCAAGGTGCCGGACGGCCCGCTCACCTCGCGCCTGCAGCATCTCAAGGAAGGCGACCCGATCCTGGTCAGCCGCAAGCCGGTCGGCACGCTGGTCATGCATGACCTGCGGCCCGGCAAGCACCTTTATCTGTTCGGCACCGGCACTGGCCTCGCGCCGTTCATGAGCATCGTTCGCGACCCGGAAGCCTATGAGCGCTTCGACAAGATCGTGCTGGTGCATTGCGTGCGCGAGGTCAGCGAACTGGCTTACCACGACTACCTGACCCACGAGCTGCCGGAGCATGAATTCCTCGGTGAAGCCGTGCGCGACAAGCTCATCTACTACCCCACCGTCACCCGCGAGCCGTTCCGCAACCAGGGCCGCATCACCACGCTGGTGGAAACCGGCCAGCTCGCCACCGACATCGGCCTGCCGCCGCTGAACAAGGACAGCGACCGCGTGATGCTCTGCGGCAGCCCGGCGATGCTCGACGCGCTGACCGCCATGCTTGACGGGATGGGCTTCGAAGCCTCCTCGCAGCAGGGCGAACCTGGCGACTACGTAATCGAGCGCGCCTTCGTCGAGAAATAACCGAGCCCCCTTTGGGCGCGAGCTTTGCGGGCGAAGCGTTCACCGCTTGAGCGCAAGCAAAGACTCGGCGCCCCCCTCACGCCTGCAAAAAAGCCATTCGATCCCGCCTGGAGCACGCCATGAACCTTCACCGCTTCGCGACACCCGCCGTCGGGCTGCGTCAGCAGGCCGAGCACTCCCTGTCCCAGTGGATCGAGCCCTGTCTCGGCTGCGACCTGCTCAGCGCCGGCGCGGTGCGTGAGCTACGCGTCGACGGCTCGCAGCTGCACCTTCGCCTTGCCCTGGGCTTTCCTGCGGACGGCTATCGTGATGCCCTCAGCCGCGCGCTGAAGGCTCTGCTGCTGGCCCACACCCAAGCCACCGCGGTGACGGTCGAGATCGACTGGTCGGTGACGCCGGCCTCGACCACCAGCCAGCCCCTGCCGGGCGTCAAACACCTGATCGCGGTCGCGTCGGGCAAGGGCGGCGTGGGCAAGTCCACCACGGCGGTCAACCTGGCCTTGGCCCTGGCGGCCGATGGCGCGAATGTCGGCATGCTCGATGCGGATCTCTACGGGCCCAGCCAGCCGCGGCTGCTCGGTCTCAGCGGCTTGCCTGAAACGCGTGCGGGGAAGCTGCAGCCAATGCTCGGCCACGGCCTGCAATGCATGTCCATCGGCTTTCTCGTCGATGAAGAAGCCCCGGTGATCTGGCGCGGGCCGATGATCACTCAGGCGCTGACCCGCCTGTTGCAGGAAACCCACTGGCAGGAGCTCGACTACCTGATCGTCGACCTGCCGCCCGGCACCGGCGACATTCACCTGACCCTGGCGCAGCGCATGCCCGTGTCCGCCGCGCTGATCGTCACCACGCCGCAGGATCTCGCCCTGCTCGACGCGCGCAAGGGTCTGCGCATGTTCGAGAAGGTCAACGTGCCGGTGCTCGGCATCATCGAGAACATGAGCCTACATGTCTGTAGTCAGTGCGGGCATGAAGAGCACATCTTCGGCAGCGGCGGCGCCCGCCGCATGGCCAATCAACATGGCAGCGAGTTGCTGGGCGAGCTGCCGCTGGACATGCGCATCCGGGTGGGTGCCGATGATGGCGTACCGGTGGTGATCGCCGAACCGGAAGGTAGCCTCGCGCAGACCTACCAAGGCATCGCGCGCCGGGCCGCGGCGCGCTTGTCGCTACGCACACAACAGGCGTCAGCGGTGCTGCCGGTGGTAATCGAGGCCTGACCCGGCCCTGGCTCCGTGAGCAATTAGTTGCCTCGATGCGGGCAACTTTCGCCTCGCCCGTTGTCTCGTTCTAAGGCGCGCACCAAACCAACCATAATGCGCGCCCGTTTTAGAGCCTGATGCGAGGTCCCGATTCATGCTGACGCTTTCTATCAACGGCGCCGACCTGGAGGTCGACGTTCCCGAAGACATGCCCCTGCTCTGGGTACTGCGCGATGTGCTGGGGCTTACCGGCAGCAAGTACGGGTGCGGCATCGCCCAGTGCGGTGCCTGCACGGTGCATCTGGACGGCCAGGCGGCACGGGCCTGCGTGCTGCCGGTCGGGGAAGTGAAAGGCCGCAAGGTGGTCACCATCGAGCACATCGGCGCCACCGAACTTGGCCAGCAGGTGCAACAGGCCTGGCTGGAAGACGAGGTGGTGCAATGCGGTTATTGCCAGTGCGGGCAGATCATGTCCGCCGTCGCGCTGCTGGAGCAGAACCCCACGCCAGACGACCGCGCCATCGATCAGGGCATGGCCGGTAATCTGTGCCGCTGCTGTACCTATACCCGTATTCGCAGCGCCATCAAGCGCGTCGCCCAGGCATGAGGAGGCGCAAGATGGCCAACCCTGACAACACCCTGCAATCCCCGTCGCGCCGGCACCTGCTGAAGGTCGGCAGCCTCGCCCTGGGCGGCCTGGTGATCGGTTTCAGCCTGCCTTTCAGCGGGCGCAGCTTCGCCGAGCAGGTGCTCAACGAAGGGCCCGAAGACCAGCCGATGTCCAACGCCACGGCGCTGGATGCCTTCATCAGCATCGACCGCGACGGACAGGTGACCTTCACCGTGCCGAAGATCGAGATGGGCCAGGGCGCTCAAAGCGGGCTGGCGGTGATGGTGGCCGAAGAGCTGGAAATCGGACTTGACCAGATCAGGCTCAAGGAGGCACCGCCGAACGAGGCGATTTATAACGACAAACTGCTCAACTTCCAGGCCACCGGCGGCTCGACGTCCATCCGCAGTAACTGGGAGCCCCTGCGCCAGGCCGGTGCAGCCGCCCGATTGCTGCTGATCCAGGCTGCCGCGCAGCGTTGGCAGGTCGGGGCCGATCAGTTGCGCGCCGAAAACGGCCGCGTACTCGGCCCTGGAGGCCAGAGCCTCGGCTATGGCGAACTGGCCGAGGACGCTTCGAAACTGCCGGTGCCGGAAAACATTCCACTCAAGCCCGCCGAGCAGTTCAAGCTGATCGGCAAACCGACCCGGCGCCTGGACACACCGGCGAAGGTCGACGGCACCGCCCGTTTCACCATCGATCTGGTGCTGCCCGGCATGAAGTACGCCTCGGCCCGTGCCTGCCCGGTGCTTGGCGGCACCGTGCGCCACCTGGATGATCGCGCAGCGCGGCAGGTCCCCGGCGTGATCGATGTGATCCGCCTGGATGATGCGGTAGCGGTGATCGGCGAGCACACCTGGGCGAGCTTCGCCGGCCTGCGAGCGCTGGAAATCGAATGGGACTACGGCGAACACGCCAGCATCGATTCCAGCCAGATGGAGCGCGACATCCAGGATGCGCTGGACAAGCCCGGCGCTGTCGCCAATGAACAGGGCGACATCGACCAGGCGCTCAAGGACGCCGCAAAAACCTTCGAGGCGGAATATGAGATGCCCTTCCTCGCTCATGCGGCGCTGGAGCCCATGAGCTGCGTGGCCCAGGTTCGCCCGGACGCGGTGGAACTCTGGGTTGGCACCCAGGTGCCGGTGCGTGCGCAAACGGCAGCCGCCGAGGCTTCGGGGCGCCCGGCCGAACAGGTCATCGTCAACAACCAGTTGATCGGCGGGGCCTTCGGTCGGCGCCTGGAAGTTGACTTCATCAGCCAGGCCGTAACGATCGCAGCGAAGGTGGACTATCCGATCAAACTGACCTGGACACGTGAGGAAGACACCACCCACGACCTTTATCGGCCGCACTATATCGACCGTCTTGCCGCCGCGCTGGACGACCAGGGCCGGCTGCTGGGGTGGCGTCATACCATTGCCGGTGCCTCGGTGCTGGCTCGCTTCGCGCCTGAAGCGGTCCCGGAGAACGGCCTGGATGGCGACGCGGTCGAGGTCGCGCAGCACCCGATCTACGCCCTGGCGAATCTGCGCGTGAACTATGTTCCGGTGCCGCCCAGGGCCTTGCGTCAATCCTGGTGGCGCGGTGTCGGCCCGCTACGCAGTACCTACATGCTCGAAAGCTTCATCGATGAGGTGGCACGCAGCGTCGACCGCGATCCGGTGCAATACCGAATGGCCCTGCTGGGCAGCCAGCCACGGGCTCAACAGGTGTTGCGCCTGGCCGCTGAAAAAGCGGGCTGGGGCGATCCGCTGGAGGCCGGGCATGGGCGCGGCGTGGCTGTCCAGGAGGTGTTCGGCAGTTTTCTGGCCACCGTCGTCGAATTGCAGGTGACCGAGGACAAGGGCATCAAGCTCAAGCGGCTGGTGGTGGCCATCGATTGCGGTCAGGTGATGAATCCGGTCTCGGTCAAATCGCAGATCGAAGGCGGAACGCTGTTCGGCCTGTCCGCCGCGCTGTTCAACGAAATCACTGTCCGCGAAGGGCGTGTGGAGCAGAGCAACTTCCACGACTATCGCCAGTTGCGCATCAGCGATGCGCCGCCCGTGGAAACCCACATCGTCGACAGTCGCGAGGCGCCAGGCGGGGTGGGTGAGTCCGGCACGGCGATGATCGCTCCGGCGCTGGTCAACGCGCTGGCGGCGGCCAACGGCACCCGTATCCGCCGACTGCCGCTGGCACGCGCCGGCTATTACGTGATTTGAGGAGCCCAGCATGACGATTCGACGCTCTCTGCGCGGCCTGCTGGGTGCCGCGCTTGCCATGACCGCCGCCGGCGCGCCGGCACAAGAAACCGACCCGGCGCTGATCGCGCGCGGCGAATACCTGACCCGTGCCGCCGACTGCCTGGCCTGCCACATCACCGAAGGCGGCAAGCCCTACGCGGGCGGTCTGCCGGTGAAGATGCCGTTCGGCACGCTGTATTCGACCAACATCACCCCGGACAAGGAGACCGGCATCGGCAACTGGAGCGACGACGAGTTCGTCGAAGCCATGCAGCAAGGCGTCGGGCCGGATGGCAAGCACTACTACCCGGCCTTCCCCTATACGTCCTACACGCTGATGCCGCGTGAGGACATCCTGGCCATCAAGGCCTATCTGTTCAGCCTGGAGCCAGTGGCCCAGCCAAACAGGGAAAACGACATCGGCTTTCCCTTCAATCAACGCTGGGGCATCGCGCTGTGGAATCTGCTGTTCCTCGATGACGAACGTTTCGAGCCGGACGCCGGACAATCAGAGCAATGGAACCGCGGCGCCTACCTGGTCGAAGGTCCCGGCCACTGCGGCGAATGCCATACGCCGCGCCATCTGCTGCAGGCCCGCAGCGGGTCCAGGGCCCTGGGAGGCGCCACGATTCAGGGCTGGGCGGCGTGGAACATCACGGGCGACGAGCAGAGCGGTATTGGCAACTGGCCGGATGAGGCGCTGGCCAGCTACCTGGCAACCGGCGTCGCACCGGGTTATGGCGTCGCGGGCGGGCCGATGGCAGAAGTGGTCAACCACAGCCTGCGGCACCTGACGGCTGAGGACATTCAGGCCATGGTGGTGTATCTGAAATCCGTGCCTGGCCAGCCCGCCGACGTCAGGCGACCGGAAAACAAGGCGCTGGCAAACGAGCCACCAGCCGATAGCCGCCATCCGCTCGGGCAAAAGCTGTTCGCCGACGCCTGCGCCAGCTGCCATCAATGGGACGGCAGCGGACGCCAGAGTGACTACGCCTCGCTGCGCGGGTTGCGCACGCTGAACGATCCGCAGGGGCTGAATCTGGTCCAGGTAATCCTCAACGGCGACGCGCTGCACGGCCCCAGCGGTCATCATCTGATGCCGGCATTCAGCCGTCACTTCAATGACCGTGAGGTGTCCGCCCTGAGTAACTTCATGCTTGCTCATTTCGGTTCGCAGCCCGGCGACCTGACTCCGGAGGCCATTGCCGAACGCCGCCTGCAAGCGCGCTGAGCGGGTTATTCAGCGCGGCGACGTCCCTCGGGACGTCGCCCGCCTGCGTAGAACGGCCCGTTGAATAGGCCGCGCCACCGTGTTCGCGGCAGCGCGCTGCGCCTGGAGCCAGCGTCCTGTTCGCAGCGCCCGCGCGGCCGGCATGCTGGGCGCCGTTCGGCAGTTGACCGCGACCCGCGAAGGCGTAGTTCATCACCGCCGCTTCGTTCCACGACCGGGCGGTCATTCGTCGTAAACCCGGGCGCCATTCGTCGTGTAGCGCCGCGCATGATGGCACTTGCCGTATCCTCGCCGGCTATCGGAGCCCAAGCGCCCGGTGTGCAGTCAGGCATATAAATCGCATCCCATAAGCCCGTACTGCCCAGCGCCATCCTGTTGGCGCTTGCGGGGATTCCCCCGTGTACAACTGTGGTCCGCCTCCTCGGCGGTTGTTTGTCAAAACATCGGGCTTCCCGATTGGATGTGAAATGAAAACACCACGTCTGCTACAAGGCCGCCGCGGCCCTGTGCTCTCCGTTTTGCTGGTGCTCGCCCTTGCCGCGTGCCTGGCCTACTGGCAGTTTATGCCCACCGCGCCGGCCACACCGGCCACGGGCGCCGCGGCCAGCATGCTCGAAGCGCTTCACGCATCGACCGATCCCTGGGAAGCCAATCGCCAGGACCTCTCGGTGCTGATGGGCGATCTGCGTGGCGCCACGATCGCCAGCGCCGCGCTCGCCAAGGACGCAATCTATGTCAGCCTGAACGACGGCCAACGCTACTGGGTGCCGGATCAATCCGGTCGCATCGCCCAATTGCTGCTCAATCATTACGCCAGCAGCGAGGGCCAATTGTTCCCGCTGACGCTGTTCCAGACCGATGGCGAGGCGCCCTGGTACAAGGCGCTGGTGCCCTACGCACCCTTCATCCTTCTTCTGGTGGGTGCGTTCAGCTACCTGGCGATCAAGAGTCAGAGCTTCCGTGTGCAGCGCAAAGGCAGCGGCATTGCGTTCACCGACGTGATCGGCGCCAGTGAAGCCAAGCAGGCACTCACCGACGTCACCGATTATCTACGCGACCCCGCCGCCTATGTGGCCCTGGGCGCCCGTCCGCCCAAGGGCGTGCTGCTGACCGGCGAGCCCGGTACCGGCAAGACCCAGCTGGCCAAGGCGTTGGCCACCGAATCCAATGCCAGTTTCATCCAGGTCACCGGCAGCGATTTTTCCTCGATGTATTTCGGCGTCGGCATCCAGAAGGTCAAGGCGCTGTTCCGCACGGCGCGCAAGCAGGCGCCCTGCATCATTTTCATCGACGAGATCGACGGCATCGGCAAGCGTGCCGAACAGCAACGCTCCAGCGATGCCGAAAGCAACCGGATCATCAACCAGTTCCTTGCCGAGATGGACGGTTTCGACGGGGCCAGCGGCGTGCTGGTGCTGGGTGCGACCAACTTCCCCAACTCGCTGGACCCGGCGCTGGTGCGCGAGGGCCGCTTCGATCGCTCGATCGCGGTAGGCCTGCCAGGGCTCGTTGACCGTGAAGCGCTGTTCCGCCTGTACGCGGGAAAGATCCGTACCGGACACGATCTGGATTTTCCACAGCTGGCGCGCAACACCGTCGGCCTGACGCCGGCTGCCATCGCCTATATCGCCAACCACGCCGCCTTGCTGGCAGCGCGGGGCGGGGCCAGCGAAGTCAGTATGTCGCACTTCGTCGATGCGGTTGAAACCTGCCGAATCGGCGAACAGCCCTCCGGCGTGACCCCCATGTCCGCCACTGATCGCAAGCGCATTGCCGTGCACGAGGCCGGCCATGCCCTGGTGGCCGCGGCGCTGAACGTCGGCCGGGTAGAAAAGGTCACCATTCTGCCGCGTGGCCAGGCCCTCGGAGTAACGCTGGTCACCCCGGTGGAGGACAAGCGCCTGCACATGGAATCGGAGCTGCGTAGCCGCATCCAGATGCTGCTGGCCGGTCGTGGCGCTGAGCAGCTGTATTTCCATGAGGTTTCATCCGGCGCCGGGCAGGATTTGCAGGAAGCCTCGAAGATCGCCCTGTCGATGGTCGGAGCGCTGGGGATGGGGCCGAACGGCTCGCTGCTGAGCCTGCAGGCCGTGCGCGACGCGCACATTGAGTTCGATTCGGGCGAATCCATTCGCGCGGCAGACAACCTGCTCAAACAGCTGGACCGCGACTGCATGGCGCTGTTACAGCGACTGAGGCCGGCCCTGGATGAAATCGCCGAGCGTCTGCTGGCCGAGGAAACGGTCCCCGGCGAAGAGGTGCTGGCGGCCATCGAACGCCTGCCGGAGCATCATCACGAGGCCATCGTCAGTTCGATCATCGGGCATACGATGAGCAGCATCGACCGCGTCGCGGCCAGCGCCATGGAAAATGCCCAGTACCTCGAACTGGCACCGGTGGAGCAACCCGAGGACGACGGGCCCGGCATGCTTTGAGCCGCCCTCGCGCGGCGGAGCAAGGTGGGTAGCCGCCCGGACTGTGCCGCCTGATCCCCGCGCCTCATAGCATCATCGGGGTCACGGTTGCAGCGTTACGGAGATCCGTGGCGCCTGGCCCGCACCATGTCCCCGATCATGGAAGCACGACCAGATGATTCGGCAGCTCATTGCGCTCATGGGTGGCCGGCACGTGCTGCTTGAGCAGCGAGCCGCACGCCTCGATGCAGCCCAGGAACCCTTGAAGCACCTGTCCGCGCCGCACTTCCCGGGTGAAGTCTTCGACAATCGACTGCCAGGCGCTGTCATCGATTCGGCTGGATATTCCCCTGTCCACCAGGATTTCGACATATCGCTCCGCCTCGCAGACGAAAATCAGCATGCCGGTGCCGCCTTGGGTGTGGTGCAGGTTCAGCTCGATGAATTGCCGGCGCGCGAGGTTACAGGCACGCCAGTGCCGAACCGACCGCGGGATCAGCCGGCTGGTCAGGCTGGGAATACGAAAGAGCACCGCCAGCACGATGAAGGTCAGCCATTGCACCAGTAGCAGTTGCCAGGCCGCCAGCCAGCCGGTAAAGAACAGCAAGCCACCCGGCAACAGCAGCGCCAGCAGGCTGGCCCAGAGCAGCGGTATGTAGCGATAGTCGTCCGCCTGGGCCGCCAGTACCGTCACCAGTTCAGCATCGGTGTCGCGCTCAATGCGATCAATCGCCTCGGCGACCTGTTGCAGTTCGCTTTCGGTCAGTAGTGTCATTGCCTGTTCGTCACCGATTGAAGGTTTTTGTTGTCCGTCGTCGCCCCTGACGCCGGGTTCCGACAGGAGCGCGAAGCGGTCCGGTTACCAGCCACCGGAGGCTCCACCGCCGCCGAAGCCGCCGCCACCACCACCAAAACCTCCGCCACCGAAGCCGCCTCCGCCGCCGCGCCCCATGCCGCCCAGCAAGGCGCCGAGCAGCAATGCGCGACCGGCGCCGCCGCCACGCCCGCCTCGACCGCCACGGCCACCGCCAATGACGAAGATGGCCACCAGCATAAGGAAGAACCCCAGAATGCCGAGGCCGCCCGGCTCTTGCGCGCTCATGGGCATCGCAGGTCGCATGCCGGCGGTTTGCATCGGGTCGCCGCCGAGCACGCGAATCATCGCAGCGGTGCCCTCGGTAATGCCACGCGCGAAGTCACCCTGCTGGAACGCAGGCGTCATGATGCGATTGATGATGACCGACGACTGGGCGTCCGTCAGGCGCCCTTCCAGTCCGTAGCCCACTTCGATGCGAATCCTGCGGTCGTCCCGGGCAACGATCAACAGCGCACCGGTGTCTTCGTCCTTCTGGCCGATGCCCCATTCGCGCCCCAATTGCAGACCGACGTCTTCGATAGTGTTGCCCTGCAGATCCGGCAAGGTCACCACCACCACCTGCTCGCCAGTGGCCTGCTCGTGCGCGGCAAGCATGCTGGTCAGCCTCGCCTCGGTCTGGGTATCGAGCAGCTCGGCCTGATCGACTACCCGGCCGGTCAACGCGGGCACCTCGAACGCCTGGGCCAGCACACCGCCGACCCAGAACAGCAGCGCCAACAACAGGGGCAACGTTCGGGTCATTGAAACTGCACTTGTGGCGCCTGCTCGGCGTTCTCGGCCGTCGCCTCGAAGTTTTCACGGATCGGCATGTCGCTGTACATCAGCGTGTGCCAGATGCGACCTGGGAAGGTACGTATCTCGGTGTTGTAGCGCTCGACCGCGGCGATGAAATCCCGACGCGCCACGGCGATGCGGTTCTCGGTCCCTTCGAGTTGCGACTGCAGGGCGAGGAAGTTCTGGTTGGATTTCAGGTCCGGGTAGCGCTCGGACACCGCCATCAACCGGCTCAGCGCGCCGGTCAGCTGGTTCTGCGCCTGCTGGAAGCGCTGGAGCTGCTCGGGGTCGTTCAGCGTGTTGGCGTCGACCTGTATGGACGTGGCCTTGGCTCGCGCCTCGACCACGGCCGTCAGGGTTTCCTGCTCCTGGCGAGCAAAGCCCTTGACCGTCTCGACCAGGTTGGGGATGAGGTCGGCGCGGCGCTGGTACTGGTTTTCCACTTGCGACCAGGCCGCCTTCACCTGTTCGTCGTATCGGGGAATGTTGTTGATCCCGCAGCCGGCCAGCAGCCAGGACATGAACAGGACAACCATCAGTTGCCAGGTGAAACGGAAACGCTGCGTCTGCATGATTCGCTCGTCCATCCAAAAATCCAGGGTACAGGAATAAGGATAGCCCAACGGCCCGAGAGTTCAGCGCATTGCCCAGCCGGCAGACCCCTGGCCGGCCGAGCAGCCACCCGATCGCATGCCGTTGTGGGTTCGTCAGCAGCCGGATCGCGCCTCAGATCACACGCGTCTGCCGCAATGTGGCGATTTGCTCCGGACTCAGGCCCAACAGCTGTTGCAGCACCTGCTCGCTGTGCTCACCGAGCAGCGGCGGCGCCTTGCGGTACTGCACCGGCGACTCGGACAGACGGATCGGGCTTGCCACCTGCGGCACACTGCCCGCCAACGGGTGCGCCAGGTCTACGCGCAGCCCTCGGGCCTGTACGTGCGGATCGGCAAAAACCTGCGCCAGGTCGTTGATGGGTCCACAGGGGACGCCGGCCTGCTCCAGCACCGCTACCCACTCGGCGGTCGTGCGGAACACGGTGACCTGGCGGATCAGCGGAACCAGCGCCTTGCGGTGGGCGACACGGGCCTTGTTGCTGGCGAAACGCGGATCAGCCGCCCATTCAGGATGTCCGGCGACTTCAGCGAACTTGCGGAACTGTCCATCGTTGCCAATGGTGAGGATGATGTCGCCGTCGGCGGTCGGGAAATCCTGGTAAGGCACGATATTGGGATGAGCGTTTCCCATGCGCTTGGGCGCGACGCCGGTGGTGAGGTAGTTCATGGCCTGATTGGCCAGACAGGCGACCTGCACGTCCAGCAGCGCCAGTTCGACATGCTGCCCCTTGCCGCTCTGCTCACGCTGGTTGAGCGCGGCGAGGACCCCAACGGCGGCGTAGAGCCCGGTGAGGATATCGGTCAGCGCCACGCCAACCTTCACCGGCCCGGCCCCGTCTTCGCCTTCGGCGCGCCCGGTCAGGCTCATCAGGCCGCCAAGCCCCTGGATCATGAAGTCATAGCCGGCACGCTGGGCATAAGGGCCTTCGCTGCCGAAGCCGGTGATGGAGCAATAGATCAATCTCGGATTGATCGCCTTGAGGCTCTCATAGTCCAGGCCGTAGGCCGCCAGGCCGCCAACCTTGAAGTTTTCCAGCAGCACATCGCACTGGGCCACCAGATCACGGATGATCCGCTGCCCTTCGGGCTGGGTGAAATCCAGCGTCAGCGATTGCTTGTTGCGGTTGGCCGACAGGTAATAGGCGGCCTCCGAAGTATTCTCGCCCTGAGCATCCTTCAAATAAGGGGGACCCCAGTGACGCGTATCGTCGCCGGTGCCGGGACGCTCGACCTTGATCACGTCGGCGCCAAGATCGCCGAGAATCTGCCCACACCATGGACCAGCGAGCACGCGCGACAAATCGAGGACGCGGATGTGCGACAGGGCACCGGACATAACGAAACTCCAAGTGGGGTGGCGGCGCTACACCGTCCACCGTGCGCTGACCGGGCGAGGATGCAGCCATCCACCCCGCCGCCCGCGACCGCGCGTTACCGATCAAGACACCTGACACGACGCCAGGCAGACAGATGGATGACGCCCCATGCCTGCCGATGTCCGGTGGGCACAGGGTCATCATCGCCGGTGGCGCTTAGAAAAACGCCTGGATACCGGTTTGCGCCCGGCCGAGGATCAGCGCGTGAACGTCATGCGTGCCTTCGTAGGTGTTGACCACCTCGAGGTTGACCAGATGACGGGCCACGCCGAACTCGTCGCTGATGCCATTGCCGCCGAGCATGTCACGGGCCAGGCGCGCCACGTCCAGCGCCTTGCCACAGCTGTTGCGCTTCATGATCGAGGTGATTTCCACCGCCGCGGTGCCTTCATCCTTCATCCGGCCAAGGCGCAGGCAGCCCTGCAGGGCGAGTGTGATTTCAGTCTGCATGTCGGCCAGTTTTTTCTGGATCAGCTGATTGGCGGCCAGCGGACGACCGAACTGCTGGCGGTCCAGTGTGTACTGGCGGGCGGTATGCCAGCAGAACTCAGCAGCGCCCAACGCTCCCCAGCTGATGCCGTAGCGGGCCGAATCCAGGCAGGTGAAAGGACCGCGAAGGCCGCGCACATCGGGGAAGGCGTTCTCTTCGGGGCAGAACACGTTGTCCATGACGATCTCGCCAGTGATCGAGGCGCGCAGGCCGACCTTGCCGTGGATCGCCGGGGCGCTCAGTCCTTCCCAGCCTTTTTCCAGCACGAAGCCACGAATGGCACCTTCGTCATCCTTCGCCCAGACCACGAAGACGTCGGCGATCGGACTGTTGGTGATCCACATCTTGGCGCCCGAAAGGCGGTAGCCCCCCTCGACCTTCTTCGCCCGGGTAACCATCGAGCCCGGATCGGAACCATGATTGGGCTCGGTCAGGCCGAAGCAGCCGATGAATTCACCGCTGGCCAGCTTGGGCAGGTATTTCTGCTTGGTTTCCTCGTTGCCGAATTCGTTGATCGGCACCATCACCAGGGACGACTGCACGCTCATCATCGACCGGTAGCCCGAATCGACACGCTCGACCTCGCGGGCGATCAGACCGTAGCAGACGTAGTTCAGCCCACTGCCGCCGTATGCTTCGGGGATGGTCGCGCCGAGCAGGCCGGTGTCACCCATCTCACGGAAGATCGCCGCGTCGGTGCGCTCGTGACGGAAGGCTTCGAGCACCCGCGGCGCGAGCTTGTCGGCTGCGAATTGCTGCGCGCTGTCACGCACCATGCGCTCTTCATCGGTGAGCTGCTGATCGAGCAGCAGCGGGTCGATCCAGTTGAAGCTTGCTTTGCCGGCCATGGGTGGTCCTCTTGTCGTAGACGGTGCACGGGCGCGCGGCCCGGTGCAGCATGTGGATGGATTGATCCTAGAACCTGCCGCGCCCGCTCGCAAACGAGTAATTCGCAATGATCTGTGCGATTTACTCACTACAGCGTATGATTAAGCGCGCTCATGGCCGCTTATTAGTGAGACAGCCGCATAATGCGCCGAAAAATACCCAGCACTGCCGCGCTGGTCGCCTTCGAGGCGGCGGCCCGGCACCAGAGCTTCACCCGTGCCGCCGAAGAACTGGCGCTGACACAGAGCGCAGTCTGTCGTCAGATCGGCGGTCTCGAAGAATTTCTCGGCCTGGAACTGTTCCGGCGCTCGCGCCGGGGCGTGAAGCTCACCGAAGCCGGGCAGTCCTATGCACGCCGGGTCGCCACTCAGCTTGATGCGGTGGAACGCGACACGTTGTCGGTCATGGGCCAACAGGGCGCGATGACCCTCGAACTGGCGCTGGTGCCGACCTTCGGCACTCAGTGGCTGTTGCCCCGGTTGCAGCAGTTCCAGGCGCTGCATCCGGAAATAACGGTCAACCTGACCAACCGTACCCGCCCATTCCTGTTCGCCGATACCGATTTCGACGCGGCGATCTATTTCGGAGACGGTGATTGGTCCGGCACTGTCGCCCACCCGCTGATGCCGGAAAATTCATTGCCGGTGTGCAGCCCGCAATTGCTGGGCGAGGCTGGTCGGCCGAGCGCGGAAGCCATCGCTGAGATGCCGCTGCTGCAACAGACCACGCGCCCCTATGCCTGGCGTCAATGGTTCGATTCGCTGGGAATGAAAGTCGCGCGGGACATGACCGGCCCACGCCTGGAACTGTTTTCGATGCTGGCCCAGGCCGCCGAACACCGCATGGGCGTGGCTCTTATTCCACCGTTCCTGATCCAGCGTGAACTGGCCGAGGGACGGCTGGTAATCGCCCACCCCCACGCGTACTGCCGCGATGGCCAGGCCTACCACCTGATGATCCCCGAACGGCGCGTGGAGTCGGCGGCCATGAATGCCTTTCGCGATTGGCTGCTGGACGAAGCGCGAGCATGGATGGCGCAGCAGGCCTGACCCACCCTGGCGCGAGCGTACGCGCTTCGATGACCCGTCGACCGAAGACTCCGGCGCATCCGCCGATCACGCCGCCTCGGGCTTTTTCTTTCTCGGCTTGAGGAACTTGGTCAGGCCCTGGAACCACATCACCAGCGCCGGGTTGCCCTGAATCTGGATATCCTTGTTCTGGATGCCCTGCATGAACGCCAACTGCTTGTTCTTGGCATTCATGGTGGCGAAGCCATACGCGCTGTCCTTGAAACCGATTGCAAAAACCGGATCGGCCGCGGGGCCGGCATGGCTGGTCACGCGCTGATTCCTGACGACGTAATGCCGGAAAACCTTGCCGTCCAACGTGTGCAGCTGGAAGCTCAGGTTCTTGTCACCCAGCTGTTGCTGAAAGGCGGGGTTTTGGCGGCTGGCCTTGGCCATCAGGCGACCAAGCATCCAAAGAAGAAAGCGGAACTTCATGTATTTTCCTGGCATTTGTAGGATGTTCGCGCATTATAGCGACCCGCCAGCGACTTTACATCCTATTGCCAGCACCCGGAGCCTGGGGGCTCCGGGCGACACGAATTCAATTGATCGCGTCTTTGAGCATCTTTCCCGGCTTGAACGCCACGGTGTTGCTGGCCTTGATGGTGACGGGTTCGCCCGTCTGGGGGTTTTTGCCCGTACGAGCACCTCGGTGACGCTGCAAGAAGGTGCCGAAACCAACCAGGGTGACGCTGTCCTTGCGGTTGAGCGCGTTGGTGATTTCATCCAGTACGGCATTGAGCACGCGATTGGCCTGATCCTTGGTGAGATCAGCCTTGTCGGCGATGGCGGCTGCGAGTTCCGGTTTGCGCATGGGTAGCCTCTAAGACTTTATTGTTGTTGTCCGCTGTTCTCCGAACAGCGTTCCTGCGCGCTGCAACAGCTCTACACTGCGGCAGCGCTCCACGGAGCATGGCACGCTGCTAGCACTGACGCCAGCCCCAGCCAGCGCTTTGTCGGGTCAATCCGGAGACTTTAGCGACAGAAATTGAGGCAGTTCCGCCAACACCGGCGGCAGATGCTTGTTCAATGCCAGTCGCCCCTGAACGGCCGCCCCGGTCAAGGCGTAACCCAACAGCTGTCCGTCTTGCGCGCGGAACAGTGCAGTGATGTCATTTCCCTCGCCTTCCACGCTCCAGGTGCCTTCGCTGCCGGCTGCCGGTGGCGACACCACCAGCGGGCACACCGGGGTTTTCACCGTGATAGGCATCGGCCCGTAGCTGACCGATGTGGGCTGGCCGGCCAGGGTTCTGGCCAGTGCGCGAACGCCGCTCATCAGCGGCATCACGTAGAGCAGGTTGAGCCCGCCGACTTCGGCACAGTCACCCAGTGCGTACACCCGCTCGGCCGAAGTCCGCAATTGGCGGTCGACCGTGATTCCACGATTGACGGCCAGTCCAGCCGCCGCCGCAAGTTCGATGCGCGGCCGCAGGCCGACCGCGCTGACCACCAGATCGCAGCCCAGGTGTTGACCGTCCGACAATCGCGCCTGCAGCGCATCGCCGGCTCGATCGAGCCGCTCCAGAACAGGCCCCAGGTGAAAACGTGCGCCCAGTGACTCGAGCCCACCCTGCACCGCCGCTGCGGCCTGCTCGGGCAGCAATGACGGCATGACCTGATCGCAGGGCGCGACGAGATCGACATCGTAGCCACCTTGCAGCAAGTCGTTGGCGAACTCGCAACCGATCAACCCGGCGCCCAGGATCAGGACCCGTTGCTTGCCTCGGACCGCTTCGCGAAAGCGTGCGTAATCGAGTAAATCGTTGATCGGAAAAATCGCGTCCTGCGCATCGCCGGCAATCGGCAACTGGACCGTCTGCGCGCCCCATGCGATCACCAGATCGCGGTAGGGCACCGGCTCGTTTCCGATCCACAGCCGGCGATGCGCCGGTTCAAGACGCGTCACCCGCGTATGGGTGCGGATCTCCGCGTTGAGCTGGATCGCCATCGCGCCCGCCGTGGCCATACCCAGGCCATCGGCTTCCTTGTTCATGGCGAAGCCGGTGGACAGCATCGGCTTCGAATAGGAGCGTCCGTCGTCGGCCGTGATCAGCAACAGCGGCGTTTGACCGTCCAGCTTTCGCCATTCCCGCGCCAGGTTGTAACCGGCTAGGCCGGTGCCGATGATGACCAGCGGCGCTGTCGGCGCGCCCGTGCCGTTCGATTCGTTCATATCAGTCGATCGCGATCATCTCGAAGTCCATCTTGCCGACGCCACAATCCGGGCACAGCCAGTCTTCAGGTACGTCTTCCCAGCGGGTCCCCGGCGCAATGCCGTCATCCGGCCAGCCTTCGGCTTCGTCATAGATGTAGCCGCATACCACGCATTGCCATTTTTTCATTCGCCACCTCGATGTAGTCGATTGCGCTGCACGCTATACCAGAACGGCGCAGCCCGCCAAACCTCGATACCCGCCGTCGGGACAAACCGATCGACGATGTCCCGCCCAAAACGAAACGGGCGGCCTGAGCCGCCCGTCCGGGTACGCCTGCAGCTATCAGCTAGCCGCGGCAGCCCCCACCAGCGGATCGCTGATGCCCATCACGTAGAAGCCGACCAGGCCGATGATGCCAGCCAGTACGAGGTAATACAGCGTCGGCAGCATGGTCTTGCGCAGGGTAATGCCTTCGCGTCCCAGCAATCCGACCGTGGCCGAAGCCGCGACAACGTTGTGAATGGCGATCATGTTCCCCGCCGCCGCACCCACCGATTGCAACGCCACCATCAGCGCGCCGGAAATACCCAGCAGGCCGGCGGTGTTGAGCTGGAACTGCGACAGCATCAGGTTGGACACGGTGTTGGAACCGGCAATGAAGGCGCCAAGCGCACCCACCGCAGGTGCGAAGAACGGATAGACGCCGCCGACGCTGTTGGCCACCAGCTGCGCCATGGCCACCGGCATGGAGACCAGATCGGAGCCGTTGACGCCGGAGTTGATCAGAATCCGTACCATCGGGATGGTGAAGATCAGCACGAAGCCTGCCCCCAGCAGCGTCTTGCTCGACTCTGAAATCGCTGCGCCCAGTTCGCGAGCCTTCATGCGATGCAGGAAGAACGTCGCCAGCACCACCATGCAGAGAATCCCGCCTGGCAGATAAAGCGGCTCCAGCGTGCCGGACACACCGGTTTCCCCGAGGATATCCTTCCAGCCGAAGCTCACCGACATCAGGGCCGATTTAAGCCCCGGGAACACGCGGGACAGTACCAGGAAGAGCGCCAGCAGCAGGTAGGGCGCCCAGGCCATCGGTACGGAAATCGGCGTGCGTCCGGCGACGTCGTCGATCTTCATCTCGATCTTGCCCATCCACTCCACCGGCCACTCGCTGGCCGGCGCGAAATCCCAGCTGCTCTTGGGCAACAGGAAGCCCGCCTTGGCCGCCGGAACAACGATGGCCAGACCGACCAGAGCGCCGATCATCGATGGGAATTCCGGCCCCAGGAACACGCCAGCCGCGGCGTAGGGAATGACGAACGCAAGCCCGGTGAAGATGGCGAACGGCGCCATTGCCAGGCCTTCGCTCCAGGAGCGGTTACGGCCGAAGAAGCGAGTCATGATGCAGATCATGATCAACGGCATCAGGATGCCGCACAGCGCGTGGATGATGGCAACGCGCGAGAAGATCAGATGGAAGAAGGTTTCCCAGTTGCTACCCACCGCGGCCAGTTGGCCACCGAGGGTCGCCTGATCGAGACCACCGGCGACACCGACCAGAATCGGCGTGCCCACCGCCCCGAAGGACACCGGCGTGGATTGCACCATCATGCCGAGCACTACCGCCGTGAGGGCCGGAAAGCCCAGCGCGACGAGCAACGGTGCCGCCACGGCTGCCGGCGTACCGAAGCCCGAAGCGCCCTCGATGAAGCAGCCGAACAACCACGCCACGATCAGTACCTGCACCCGTTTGTCAGGGCTGACGTTGGCAAAACCGCGCCGGATCGAAGCGATGCCGCCCGAGTGTTTCAGGGTATTGAGGAGCAGGATGGCGCCGAAGATGATCCAGAGGATCGCGGCGGTGAGGATCAGCCCTTGCAGCGTGGAAGCCAGGACCCGATTGAAGGTCATGTCCCATGCCAGCAGGCCGATCAGCGCAGTAAGTACGAAAACCAGCGGCATCGCGTATTTGGCCGGCCAACGAAAGCCGATCAGCAGTACGCCCGCCAACACCAGTGGCACGAATGCCAGTATGGACAGCAGTGTCTGACTCATTGTTGGGTTCCTTTGTTTTTTGTTCTCAACCACTTCTTGTTCCGGGAAACCCCGGCGCCCCGCATGGATGCCAAACACTTCACGGCATCCAAAGGTGCTGATCGACCGTCACGTCGACCCGCCCCCCATGCTCGAAAGCCCCGGGCGCCATTACGCGCCCGGGGCTTGCAAAGTTACGCCAATGACCGGCCTTCGCCAGCCATCAGCAATCTCCTGAATGTCCTCAAACCC
Organism: Stutzerimonas stutzeri; assembly: GCF_009789555.1. Taxonomy (NCBI): domain Bacteria; kingdom Pseudomonadati; phylum Pseudomonadota; class Gammaproteobacteria; order Pseudomonadales; family Pseudomonadaceae; genus Stutzerimonas; species Stutzerimonas stutzeri. Next base: position 1,137,155 of record NZ_CP046902.1, on the reverse strand, counting down.
GATTTTGCTGCTTGAAACGCTGGCGCCAGGCGTGCAACAGCGGCTCGGTATAGCCACTGGGCTGTTCACGGCCCTTGAACACCAGGTCACAAGCGGCCTGGAACGCCGCCGACTGAGCATAGTCGGTCGCCATCGGACGGTAGGCCGGATCGCCTGCGTTCTGCTGGTCGACCACCTTGGCCATGCGCTCCAGCGTTTCGCGGACCTGGGCTTCGTCGACCACACCGTGGTGTAGCCAGTTGGCCAGGTGCTGGCTGGAGATGCGCAGCGTGGCGCGGTCTTCCATCAGGCCGACATCGTGAATATCCGGCACTTTGGAGCAACCGACACCCTGCTCGACCCAACGCACCACGTACCCGAGGATGCCCTGGCAGTTATTGTCCAGCTCCTGCTGGATCGCCTCAGCCGTCCAGTTGCGCTCCGGCGCGACCGGGATGGTCAGCAGATCGTTGGTCAGTGTTTCGCGCTCGGCGCTCAGGTCGATTTTTTCCAGCTCGGCCTGCACGTCCTGAACGTTCACCTGATGGTAGTGCAGGGCGTGCAGCGTGGCGCCGGTCGGCGACGGTACCCAGGCGGTGTTGGCGCCAGCCTTCGGATGCGCGATCTTCTGCTCCAGCATCGCCGCCATCAGGTCGGGCATGGCCCACATGCCCTTGCCGATCTGCGCCTTGCCGCGCAACCCGCAGTTCAACCCGACCAGCACGTTGTTGCGCTCGTAGGCCTGAATCCAGGGCGTGCTCTTCATGTCACCCTTACGCAGCACGGCGCCGGCTTCCATGATGCTGTGCATCTCGTCACCGGTGCGGTCGAGGAAGCCGGTGTTGATGAAGGCCACGCGATTTTTCGCGGCTCCGATGCACGCCTTGAGGTTGACGCTGGTACGGCGCTCCTCATCCATGATGCCGACTTTGAGGGTGTGGCGCGGCAGGCCCACCAGATCTTCGACACGACCGAACAGCTCGTCGGTGAAGGCGACTTCGGCAGGACCATGCATCTTTGGCTTGACGATGTAGACGCTACCGGTGCGCGAGTTGCCCTTGCGCTGCTGGTCATGCCTGGCGATCAGGCTGGTCAGCACGCCGTCCATGATCCCTTCGGGAATCTCGTGGCCTTCGCCGTCGATGATCGCCGGATTGGTCATCAGGTGACCCACGTTACGGATGAACAACAGCGAGCGGCCATGCAGGGTCAGTGTCGAACCGTCAGCTGCAATGTATTCGCGATCCGGGTTGAGCTGGCGAGTCATCGCCTTGCCACCCTTCTGGAAGGTGTCGACCAGGTCGCCTTTCATCAGACCCAGCCAGTTGCGATAGACCAGCACCTTGTCGTCGGCATCGACCGCAGCAGTGGAATCTTCGCAGTCCATAATGGTGGTCACGGCCGCTTCGACCAGCAGATCCTTGACGCCCGCGGCGTCGGTCTGGCCGATCGGGCTATTCGGATCGATCTGGATCTCGACGTGCAGGCCGTTGTTCTTCAGCAGGATCGCCGTCGGCTCGACCGCTTCACCCTGATGACCTACGAACTTCTCCGGCTGCTTGAGGCCGGTGACGCTGCCGTTTTCGAGCGTGACCTTGAGCTGACCGTCCTGAACGCGGTAGCTGACCGAATCGGCATGGCTGCCTTCGGCCAGCGGGGCCGCCTGGTCGAGGAAGTTGCGGGCGAAGGCAATGACCTTGGCGCCACGCACCTCGTTATAGCCCGGTCCCTTCTGCGCGCCGTTCTCTTCGCTGATCGCGTCGGTGCCGTAGAGCGCGTCATACAGCGAGCCCCAGCGCGCATTGGCGGCGTTCAGCGCATAGCGAGCGTTGCCAATCGGGACGACCAGCTGAGGGCCTGCCTGGGTGGCGATTTCGCTGTCGACATTGCTGGTGCTGATCTTCACGTCGGCCGGCTCGGGCTGCAGGTAGCCGATGGACTCGAGGAAGGCGCGATAGGCCGGCATGTCGGTGATCGGACCGGGATGGCTGCGGTGCCAGTTATCCAGTTCGACCTGAAGGCGGTCGCGTTCGGCGAGCAGCGCACGGTTCTTCGGCGCCAGGTCATGGACCAGCTGATCGAAGCCACTCCAGAAGGCGGCCGATTCGACGCCGCTGCCCGGCAGGACTTCATCTTCAACGAAACGATGCAGGTTGGCCGCAACTTGGAGACGGCCCAGGGTTACGCGTTCGGTCATGTTCTTTTCTCCTGAATTCGTCTGTCAGTTGCCGACTGCTGCCGCACCGGCCTTGGCTACTTGTGCGTCCTGGGTAGCCGTCACGCCGGAAACGCCAACCGAACCGATCACGTTGCCGTCAACGATCACCGGCACGCCGCCTTCCAGCGAGCAGACCACCGGCGCAGAGAGGAACGCGTTGCGTCCCCCGTTGACCATGTCCTCGTAGCCCTTGGTTTCGCGGCGGCCGACGGCGGCACTGCGGGCCTTTTCAGTGGCGATGTAGGAGGCGATCGGCGCGCAACCGTCCAGGCGCTCCAGCGCCAGCGGGTGGCCACCGTCATCGGCGACGACGATGGTCACGGCCCAGCCATTGTTCTGCGCTTCGGTGCGCGCAGCGGCGAGGATGGCGGTCACTTCGGTCTGGGTCAGCATGGCTTTGGTTTTCATGTTCTCTCCTTTTTTGTATTCGGTAAGGTCGCCGCAGCGCCGTTCAGGCTGCGACCTGTCTGTTTCATTCCGACTACGCGGCGTCAGGCCATCGCCTCTTCGACGATTTCGATCCAATGCCGCACCGGCGTACGACCGGCGCCATCGAGGTGCGTCTGACAACCGATGTTGGCGGTGACGATCACTTCCGGCTTACCGCTTTCAAGCGCGGCGAGCTTGTTGTCGCGCAACTGCCTGGAAAGCTCGGGCTGGGTGATCGAGTAGCTGCCGGCCGAACCACAGCATAGGTGCGCATCCGGTACGGCCGTGAGCTGGAAGCCCAGTCGCGTGAGCACGTCTTCGACCGCGCCACCGAGCTTTTGTGCGTGTTGCAGCGTGCACGGGCAATGGAACGCCATGCGCTTGTCGGTCCTGACCCGAAGACGCTCGAGTTCCGCGGTGCGCAGCACTTCCACGAGATCCTTCGCCAGTGCACTGACTCGCGCAGCCTTGGTTGCGTAGGCCGGATCGTCGCGCAGCAGATGACCGTAGTCCTTGATGAAGGCCCCGCACCCGCTGGCAGTTTGCACAATGGCCTCGGCGCCGCCTTCAATGACAGGCCACCAGGCATCGATATTGCGCCGGGCACGGTCGAGGCCGGCCTCCTGGGCATTGAGGTGGTAGTCCACCGCGCCGCAGCAACCGGCTTCACGCGCGCTCGAAACGCTGATACCGAGACGATCGAGCACCCGCGCGGTGGCCGCGTTGGTGTTGGGTGACAGGCTCGGCTGCACGCACCCTTCGAGGATCAGCACGCGACGCGCATGCAGCAGCTGAGGGCGCGGCTTGGCCGGAGTGACCTGGCGTGGCAGGTGCGACTTGAGCGTCGCCGGCATCAGCGGACGCAAGACATTGCCGGTGCTCAGCAGCGTCTTGAACAGCCCAGCACGTGGAATCACCGTGCGCAGCCCAGCGCGCAGCAGGCGCTCGCCAGTGGAACGCGGAACCTGCTGTTCCATGAAACCGCGACCGATATCCAGCAGGTTGTGGTACTGCACGCCGGACGGGCAGGTGGTCTCGCAGTTGCGACAGGTGAGGCAGCGATCCAGGTGGGTCTGGGTGCTCTCGGTGATTTCACCCCCTTCGAGCATCTGCTTCATCAGGTAGATGCGCCCACGCGGCCCATCGAGCTCATCGCCGAGCAATTGATAGGTCGGGCACGTGGCATTGCAAAAACCGCAATGCACGCAGGAACGCAGGATGCTCTCGGCTTCCTCGGCACGCGGCAGCTTCTTCGCGGCTTCGCTGAGATTCGTTTGCATGGTTCAGACCTCGGAATACAGTCGGCCGGGATTGAAAATCCCCTGCGGGTCGAGCGCGGCCTTGAGCTGACGGTGGTAACGCAGCAGCGGTTCGCCCAACGGCTGGAACGGGCTGCCAGTGGCGCCAGCGGTAAAGCAGATGGCGTGACCGCCGACCTCGCTTGCGATGGCGCGGATGGTCTGCGCATCGGCATCGGATTTGAGCCAGCGCTGGGCACCGCCCCAGTCGATCAACTGGTCGCCGGGCAGTGCCAGCTCGGCCGTATTGATTGGCAGCGAGAGACGCCACAGGGGGCGCGCATCGCTGAAGAAGCCCAGTCGCTGTTCGCGCAGCTCGTTCCAGTAAGCGGTGTCCAGCGTCTCGCCACCGATACGCTCAAAGGCCGCATTTACCGAACCCTCACCGCCCTCCAGACGTAGATACAGGGCCTGCCCATCGTGGCTCGCAGCAGTGATCGGCACGGGTTGCTGGCCCCATTCGGCGAGCTTGAGCAGCGCTCCGGGAACCGGCATCTCCACCCGCAGGCTGCGGCACAGGCGCGGCTTGGGCAGCACCTTCAGCGAGACTTCAGTGAGCACGCCGAGGCAGCCGAAGCTGCCGGCCATGAGGCGCGACAGGTCGTAACCCGCAACGTTTTTCATCACTTCGCCACCGAAACGCAGGTGTTTGCCCTGACCGGTGATGATGCGCGAGCCGAGCACGAAATCGCGCACCGAACCGCTCCACGGCCGACGCGGTCCGGACAGGCCGGCGGCGATCATGCCGCCAACCGTGGCATCGGGCCCGTAATGCGGCGGCTCGCAAGGCAGCATCTGCCCGGCTGCTTCCAGCGCAGCTTCCAGCTCGACCAAGGGCGTGCCGGCACGTGCCGTGATTACCAGTTCGGTCGGGTCATAGCTGACGATGCCGCGATGTTCACGGGTGTCGAGCAGCACGCCCTCGACCGCACGGCCGAGAAACGCCTTGCTGCCGCCACCCTGGATGCGCAGCGGGGCGTTGGCGGCGAGTGCCTGGTTGACCTGGTCGACCAGCTGCGCGCTGGCGTCGTGTGCAGATACGGACATCAGAAGCGCTCCAGCTCGGGGAAAGGCAGCTCGCCGTTGTGGATATGCATGCGGCCGAATTCGGCGCAACGGTGCAGCGTCGGGATGTTCTTGCCAGGGTTGAGCAGACCGCTCGGATCGAACGCCGCCTTCACGGCGTGGAACAGCGTCAACTCATCGGCGTTGAACTGTGAACACATCTGGTTGATCTTCTCGCGCCCCACACCGTGCTCACCGGTGATGCTTCCGCCCACCTCGACGCACAGCTCCAGGATCTTTCCGCCCAGCTCTTCGGCGCGCTCCAGCTCGCCTGGCTGGTTGGCATCGAAGAGAATCAGCGGGTGCATATTGCCGTCGCCGGCATGAAACACGTTCGCCACGCGCAGACCGAAGCGCTCGGACAGATCGGCGATGCCCTTGAGCACGCCGGGCAGCTCGCGACGTGGGATGGTCCCGTCCATGCAGTAATAGTCCGGCGAGATTCGCCCGACCGCAGGGAAGGCGTTCTTGCGCCCGGCCCAGAACTTGACCCGCTCGGCCTCGTCCTTGGCCAGCCGCACTTCCGTGGCCCCTGCCCGCGTGAGCACTTCGCCGACGCGCGCGCAGTCGTCGTGCACGTCAGCCTCGACGCCGTCCAGCTCGCAGAGCAGGATCGCCTCGGCATCCACGGGATAGCCGGCCCGGATGAAATCCTCGGCGGCGCGGATCGACAGGTTGTCCATCATTTCAAGACCGCCGGGAATGATCCCTGCCGCGATGATGTCGCCCACCGCGCGGCCGGCCTTCTCCACCGAATCGAACGCAGCCAGCAGTACCTTGGCCACTTGCGGCTTGGGCAGCAGCTTGACCGTGACCTCGGTGACGATGCCGAGCATGCCTTCCGAGCCGGTGAACAGCGCCAGCAGATCGAAGCCCGGCGAGTCCAGCGCGTCGGAGCCGAGCACCATGCGCTCGCCCTCGACGGTGAGGATTTCGACCTTGAGCAGGTTATGCACGGTCAGGCCGTACTTGAGGCAATGCACGCCGCCGGCATTCTCCGCCACGTTGCCGCCGATCGAACAGGCGATCTGCGATGAGGGGTCCGGGGCGTAATACAACTCATAAGGCGCCGCCGCCTGGGAAATCGCCAGGTTGCGCACGCCAGGTTGGACACGAGCGAAGCGACCGGCCGGGTCGACTTCGAGAATCTTGTTGAAGCGGGCCATCACCAGCAGAATGCCCTGTTCCAGCGGCAATGCGCCGCCGGACAACCCGGTTCCAGCGCCACGCGCAACGACCGGCACACCCCGTTTGTGCGCGATTTTCAGCAGTGTTTCGACCTGTTCGACGCGCTCGGGCAATACCACCAGCATCGGCGTGGTGCGGTAGGCGGACAGACCATCGCACTCGTAGGGCTTGAGGTCTTCGCCACGGTGCAGGATGTCCATGTCGGGCAACTGCGCCTGCAGGTCGGCGAGCAGTGCCGCCTTGTCGACCTTGGGCAGCTCACCGTCGACGCGTTCGTCGTAGAGGATATTCATGGCAGTCGGTGCTCTTGATTGTTCACCGTCAGCACGGCCAGCTGCGGTGTGTTGACGCATCATCGGCCCGATGTCCTGCGTCGTCCACACTGAAAACCACTGGTCCTACCAGTTTCTTTCAGTTCCCTTTCACCCGATTACTCGAGATATCACGTGCAATAAGGCCTGTACCGGTCTCTCCTTCAGCTGTAGTAGACTTCTTCCAAAGTGGTCCTACCAGTCAGGAGAGGCCTTATGTTGCCCGAAAACACACCGGATCGTCGTCAATTGGCGGACGTGGTGGCCGAGCGCATCGAGCGCCTGATCGTCGACGGCGTGCTCAAGGTCGGCCAGGCGCTGCCATCGGAGCGTCGGCTGTGTGAAAAGCTCGGCATCTCGCGGTCGGCGCTGCGTGAAGGGCTGCGCGTACTGCGCAGCCGGGGGATCATTGAAACCGCTCACGGCCGCGGTTCCCACGTAGCCAAGCTGTCCGGCGAACAGGACGCCAGCCCGCTGATGCACCTGTTCAACTCCCAGCCCCGCACGCTGTTCGACCTGCTTGAAGTCCGCGCCCTGCTCGAAGGCGAGTCGGCCCGGCTGGCGGCGCTGCGCGGCACCGATGCCGATTTCGTGCTGCTGCGTCGCCGCTATGAGGAAATGCTGGCAGCACATTCAGCGGAAGGCGGCGACCCCCGCGAGCATGCGCGCCTGGATCACGCATTCCACCTGGCAGTCAGCGAGGCGTCGCACAACCCGGTGCTGGTTCATACCTTGCAATCGCTGACTGACCTCATGCTGTCCACCGTATTCGCCTCGGTGAACAACCTGTATCACCGACCGATGCAGAAGCGGCAGATCGATCGCCAGCATTCGCGGCTGTACCACGCCATTACCGAGCGCCTGCCGGATCAGGCACAACGCGCCGCACGCGACCACATCCATAGCATCCGCGACAACCTCAAGGAGATCGAGCAGGAGGAGCAGCGCCTGGTTCGCGCCACCATGCGCCTGGAAGGATGGACGTAAGGACGCGGCTGAACCGCGAGACGTCAGGCCTGCATCCGACCCCAGCGTGCGGCGCCAGGCTTCACGCTGCCGTTCGGCCCGCGTGCTAGACTCGGCGCTCTTTTTCACTATCACTATCGCTCGTGCCTGACTTTCAACCCTGGCTATCGGCCGCCCACCTTCCCGCTCCGCTCGATCCCGCCGTGCACGACTGGCTGTTCGTCGATAAAGGCTCGCTGACGCGGCGCCTGACCGCGCTGGCCGATGGCGCCTTCAGCGTGGTGCCACTCGAGGAAGGCTGGCAGACCCTGCGCGACGACGAATGCGGAGCCCTGGGGGTGTCCAACGGCAGCCAGGGGTGGGTCCGCGAGGTGTACCTGCGGGGGCGCCTGCAGCCCTGGGTCTTCGCCCGTAGCGTTGCGGCCCGCACCGCGCTGGAGCAGTCGGGCCTAGACCTGCAAGGCCTTGGCAGTCGCTCGCTCGGCGAGCTGCTGTTCAGCGATCGCGCCTTCACTCGCGGCCCGTTGCAAGCCTGCCGTTATCCCGCCGCCTGGCTACCCGAAGCGGTTCGCCAGGAACAGCTGTGGGCGAGACGCTCCTGTTTTATCCAGGGCGACTTGCGCGTACTGGTGGCCGAAGTGTTTCTGCCCGCGCTGTGGCACGCGGCACGGATCGATTGTTGAAGGCCGGCCAGACTGCCGGTCGGGCCGCGCCGACATTCCGTAACTGATTGGAGACCCCGTCGATGTACCAAAAGCTGCTGCAATCGAGCAATCGCCTGCACCCGCGCGCCTGGGACTTCATACAGCTGATGCGCCTGGAGCGGCCCATCGGCACCTATCTGCTGCTGTGGCCAACGCTTTGGGCGCTATGGATCGCCGGCGAAGGCTCGCCCAGCGTGAAGAACGTCATCATCTTCGTGCTCGGCGTGATCCTGATGCGCGCCGCAGGTTGTGTCATCAACGATTTCGCCGACCGCAACTTCGACGGTCATGTCAGCCGTACCAAGGGCCGTCCGCTGGCCACCGGCAGGATCACGCCGAGGGAAGCCTGGGTTCTCTTCGCGGTGCTCGTGGGGCTGAGCTTCGGCCTGGTCCTGTTGACCAACGCGGCGACTATCTGGCTGTCTTTCGGGGCACTGGGCGTGGCAGCGCTTTACCCCTTCATGAAGCGCTACACCTACTATCCACAGGTGGTGCTCGGCGCGGCTTTTTCCTGGGGCATCCCCATGGCATTCACCGCCGAGCGCGGCGTGCTGCCACCCGAAGCCTGGCTGCTGTTCATCGCCAACCTGATCTGGACCGTGGGCTACGACACCTACTACGCCATGGCCGATCGCGAAGATGATCTCAAGATCGGGATCAAATCCACCGCGATCCTGTTTGGCGAAGCTGACCGGATCATCGTTCTCATCCTGCAAGGGCTGGCGTTGTTCTGCCTGATTCTGGCCGGCGTGCGCTTCGAGCTTGGCCAGTGGTTCCACCTGGGCCTGACTATCGCGGCTGCCTGCTTCGCCTGGGAATTCTGGAAAACCCGCTCGCGCAAGCCGCAGGCCTGTTTCAAGGCGTTCCTGCATAATCACTGGGCGGGCCTGGCAATCCTCGCCGGGATCATCCTCGATTACGCGAACAGGGTTGGATGACCGCGCGATGCTCCCATGGCGTACGGCGCAGCCGCCCGGCTCGCCCACAGCCACAGGCCATGATCTGTCACATCCCTGCAACATTTCCGTTATCTAATGCCGAGCGACAAGAAACGGACCGAGAGCGGACATGAACGGCAAATGCATACTGATCGTCGATGACGAAGCACCGATCCGCGAGATGATCGTGGTGGCGCTTGAAATGGCCGGCTACGAATGCCTCGAGGCGGACAATACGCAGCAGGCCCACGCGCTGATCATCGATCGTCAACCTGACCTGATTCTGCTGGACTGGATGTTGCCCGGCACGTCCGGCATCGAGCTGGCCCGCCGCCTCAAGCGTGACGAAATGACCGCCAATACGCCCATCATCATGCTCACCGCCAAGGATGCCGAGGACAACAAGATCCAGGGCCTGGAGGTCGGTGCGGACGATTACATCACCAAGCCGTTCTCGCCCCGTGAGCTGGTGGCGCGCCTGAAAGCGGTATTACGCCGCGCGGCGCCCAGCGACAACGAGACGCCCATCGAAATCGGTGGCCTGCTGCTCGATCCCATCAGCCATCGGGTCACCATCGATGGCACCCCTGCGGATATGGGCCCGACCGAGTATCGGTTGCTGCAGTTCTTCATGACCCATCAGGAACGCGCCTATACCCGCGGTCAATTGCTCGACCAAGTGTGGGGCGGCAATGTGTACGTCGAGGAACGCACCGTGGATGTGCATATCCGCCGGCTGCGCAAGGCACTGGGCGAGACCTACGAAAACCTGGTGCAGACCGTGCGCGGTACCGGCTATCGTTTTTCCACCAAGAGCTGAACGCCACCCATACGCGCGGCGTGCAGTGGCACGATCGGGTATCCGTTCACGCAGGCCAGCTGCCTGCGCCGGTATTGGCAAACATGATTTCCGGCCAGCCCCAAGCTGCCTCAAGGAGCGTTAGCGGTGAACCAAGACTGGCAAGGCGCGCTGGTGCGTCAGCTGCTTCTGCTGTTGGCCGGCTGCCTGCTGGTCGGATTGATCACGGGTGAGTATGCCTGGGCGCTGGTCGCGGGCCTGATCGGCTATCTCGGCTGGACGCTCCATCAGATGCGACGCCTGCAGGAATGGCTCAGACGCAGCCAGCCGGACGAGCCGCCGCCGGACGCCCATGGCCTGTGGGGCGACATCTTCGACAATCTGTATCAGATGCAGCGCCGCGACCTGCGCCTGCGCGGCCAGTTGCAGTCGGTGATCGACCGCGTCCAGGGTTCAACCGCAGCGCTGAAGGACGCCGTGGTCATGCTCGACAGCGACGGCAACCTGGAATGGTGGAACCCCGCCGCGGAGCGCCTGCTGGGCCTGAAGAAACCACAGGACACCGGGCACCCGGTCGGCAATCTGGTGCGCCACCCGAGTTTCAAGGAGTATTTCGACAGCGGCCGCCACGAAGAGCCGCTGGAGCTGTCATCGCCGGTCAACGACCGCCTCTGGCTGCAGATCACCATCACCCGCTATGGCAACAGCGAGCACCTGATGGTGGTGCGCGACATCACCCGCCTGCAGCAGCTGGAGCAAATGCGCAAAGACTTCGTCGCCAACGTGTCCCATGAGCTGCGCACGCCGCTGACGGTCATCTCCGGCTACCTGGAAACCATGCTCGAGCACATTGAGGAGATGCCGCCGCGCTGGACGCGGGCGCTGAATCAGATGAACCAGCAGGCCGGACGCATGCAGCACCTGCTCAACGACCTGCTGCTGCTCGCCAAGCTGGAGGCGACCAGCCCGCCGACCAAGACCCAGCCGGTGGCCGTCGCCGCCCTGCTGCAGTCCATCAGAGGCGACGCCCTCGCGCTGTCCGCCGATCGTAACCATGTCATCAACCTCGAGGCGGACCCCACGCTTGTGCTCAAAGGCAGCGAGGCCGAGTTGCGCAGCGCGTTCTCCAATCTCGTCTTCAATGCCGTGAAATACACCCCGGACGGCGGCGAGATACGAATTCGCTGGTGGCACAACGAGCATGGCGCGCATCTGGCCGTGCAGGATTCAGGGATCGGCATCGAGTCCAAACACCTGCCGCGCCTGACCGAACGGTTCTACCGCGTCGACTCGAGCCGCGCCAGCAACACCGGCGGGACCGGGCTGGGCCTGGCCATCGTCAAGCATGTACTGCTGCGCCACCAGGGCCGCCTGGACGTGAACAGCACGCCGAGCAAAGGCAGTACCTTCACCTGCCATTTCCCGCTGTCCCAGGCCATCGTTCGCTGAGCGCCCAGCACTTGCCGACCATCGTCACCGCCCGCGCCTTGAAATAACCGAGAGCCGGCCCCATGCTTGGTGCCGTCTTCGACTACCCGACATTTTAATGGACCCTTCCCCTAGTTACACCGCGCCCTCCTACTTCGCTGATTTCGGCCTGATCCTCTTTGCCCTGTTCCTGGTTCTGCTCAACGGTTTTTTCGTTGCGGCGGAATTCGCCATGGTCAAGCTGCGCGCCACCAAGGTCGAAGCCATTGCCAAGCAGCATGGATGGCGCGGGCATATCCTGCGCAAGGTGCACTCCCAGCTGGATGCGTACCTGTCCGCGTGTCAGTTGGGCATCACCCTGGCCTCGCTCGGTCTCGGCTGGGTCGGCGAGCCTGCCTTCGCCCACCTGCTCGAACCGGTATTGGCTGCGGTCGGCGTGCAATCGCCAGCAGTGGTGCACGGCATCGCCTTCTTTACGGCGTTTTTCATCATTTCCTACCTGCACATCGTGGTCGGCGAGCTCGCGCCCAAGTCCTGGGCGATCCGCAAGCCCGAGCTGTTGTCGCTGTGGACGGCGGCGCCGCTGTACCTGTTCTACTGGGCCATGTACCCGGCGATCTACCTGCTCAACGCCAGCGCCAACGCAATCCTGCGGGTCGCCGGGCAGGGCGAGCCCGGCGGGCATCACGAACATCATTACAGTCGCGAGGAGTTGAAGCTGATCCTGCACTCCAACCGCGCGCTCGACCCGGCCAACCAGGACATCAAGGTGCTCGCCTCGGCGGTCGAAATGAGCGAACTGGAAGTGGCCGACTGGGCCAACTCGCGCGAAGACCTGCTGCAACTGGAGCACAGCGCCTCGCTGGGCGATATCCTCGAGCTGATTCGACGCCACAAATACAGCCGTTACCCGGTGTTCGATGCCGAACAGGGCGAATACATCGGTCTGCTGCACATCAAGGACCTGCTGTTGGCGCTGGCCAGCGACGATGCGCTGGCGCAGCACTTCGACCTCGGCGCATTGTTGCGGCCGCTGGAGCGGGTCTCCCGCCACCTGCCACTCAACGCGCTGCTGGACCAGTTCCGCCAGGGCGGCGCGCATTTCGTGCTGGTGGAAGAAGGCGACCACAAGGTGGTGGGCTTCCTGACCATGGAGGACGTGCTCGAGGTGCTGGTCGGCGACATCCAGGACGAACACCGCAAGACCGAACGCGGCATCCTCGCCTATCAGCCGGGCAAGCTGCTGGTACGCGGCGACACGCCGCTGTTCAAGGTCGAACGGCTGCTGGACGTCGACCTCGATCACATCGAGGCGGACACCCTGGCCGGCCTGATCTACGAGACCCTGAAGCGGGTACCGGAAGAAAACGAGGTGCTGTACATCGAGGGCCTGCAGATCGTCATCAAGAAGATGCGCGGCCCGAAGATCGTGCTGGCCAAGGTGCTCAAGCAGGACTGACCTGCAGCCCGGATAAGCCGCTGCAAACGGGCGCCCAGCTGTTTTCAGCCTAACGCCTACGCAGCCTGGCTGCGCTCAGTCGCCACCCACGGCGAAATTCGGCAGGCTGTTGACCGGCTGGGAAAAGTCGAACGGAATCGACTCGACCGCCAGCCCGACATTGCGCTGCACGACGAAGTGCAGATGCGGGCCGGTGCTGTTTCCGGTATTGCCCGATCGCGCGATGACCATGCCGGTGCCGACTCGCTGACCTTCCCGGACGCTGACCGACCCCTTCATCAGGTGCAGATAAACCCCCATCGTGCCGTCGTCATGGATGATTCGCACGTAGTTGCCGGAGGGGTTGTTGCCGCGCCCGGTCTGGCTGTTTTCCACCCGCACCACAACGCCGCCGCGCGCCGCGACGATCGGCGTGCCTTCAGGCATGGCGATATCGGCGGCATAGCGGCCCTTGGGGGTGAAATGGCTGTACTTGCCGTTGGCGCCCTGGGTCAGGCGAAACGGCCCGCCCTGCCAAGGCAGCGGGTAGCGGTAGGGCTTGGGTATCAGGCGCGGATCGCCCAGGGCATGGCGCAGCCTGGGCGTGTATTTCATCGGTTTGTCGGGATCGAGCGGGGCCAGCGTCGCCAGCCTGATCTGGCTGCGCGGCGGCAAGACCCAGCGGATTGGCTTGTCCGGCGCGCCGGTCACATTCTCGACACCGTTCAGTTGAAGCTCGATGTCCACCGGTGCAAACAGGTCATTGCGCACCAGCAGGGTTTCGCCGGCGGCGTGCTTGCGGGTCTCCAGCTTCACCTGGGTATCGAGCTTTTCGACCATGCGGTCGTTGAACGCAAACACCTGCGCGCCCGGCGCGGCCTGGTCGCTGTACGTGACCACGCCATTGGCGTCGGTGTACTTGTAGATGGTCAGGGCCGAGGCGGGCAATGCCAGCCAGAACAACCCAAGACAAAGAAAGAGGCGCCCCAACATAACGGCAGACTTCATGTGGTCAAGTGTTCAGAGCACCGCAGCCTAGCAGCGCAGCGAGGCGTGCGCGAGCCGCCGACCATCGGGCTGTGAAATCGTTCCTCCGATGAGGCGACTTTCGGATGAACGGAGCCGCATTCCTTGCGCCAGATGACCTTTTCGCGCCCGTCTCAGGCGCCCGGCACGAAATGCCGCTGGGCGGTACCACGCGCGATCAACCGCGACAGATAGTCGAGCTTTTGCGGGTCACGGTCGACGAAGCGGAACGTCAGTTGTAGCCATTCGCTGTCAGGCTTCGGTTCCAGCGCCGCGACCGCGTGCAGATAGCCATTGAGGCGCGCCACCTCGCCGCCCTCGCCCTGTTCCAGATCGAGCACGGCGCTTTCAAGAACCTGTGGCAGATCATCACCCCGCTTGATCACCAGCGCAGCTTCCTTGAGGCTCAAGGCTTTTATCACACAGGCAAGCGTGCCCGATGCCAGACGCAACTGGCCCTGACCGCGCCCGGCGGTAGAAGCCGAGGGTCTGGGCGCGCCGGGGCGGATCAGCGGTGCCGCGGACGCCGCCGGCGCTGCGGGATTGCCAGCCGGCCTGACGACCTCGGCCTTACCCCCCGTTAGCGCGGCCAGCGAGTCGTTGGCCATTCCGGTGCTGGTCGGCCGTACGGGCGCGCTGGCGGCCAGCGCATCGAGCTTGCCGGCCCGGCTCAGTGCCTTGCGCACCTTGGTAGTCAGCTGTTCGTTGGAGAACGGCTTGCCGATGAAATCCGACACGCCGGACTGGATCGCCTGTACCACGTTTTCCTTGTCGCCACGGCTGGTGACCATGATGAACGGCGTGGTCTTGAGCTTTTCATGAGCGCGACACCAGGTGAGCAGTTCGAGCCCGGACATCTCGGGCATTTCCCAGTCGCACAGGATCAGATCGAAAGATTCACGATCGAGCATCTGCTGGGCCTTCCGACCGTTCACCGCGTCTTCGATGCGGATGCCGGGAAAATGACTGCGCAAGCCCTTCTTGACCAGATCCCGAATGAAGGGGGCGTCATCCACTACCAGCACACTGACCTTGCTCATCGATCGCTCCTGCTTGAATGGCCGTCAGCATAGCGGTAGCCGCTGACCGACAAAAGCACAGCCGACCAACGTGGCACTTTAATTCCATCCACCGGGTCGTGCGCCGATCGGCCGGCTGCCCCGCGCCTGCAAACGGACGCCGGTCGGCCACGCCCGCATCTTTTTGAGCGGATGCCTTGCACGGGCGGCCCATCGCTGGCCGACAGCGCCGCGTCGTCACGCGGTGGAATCGCCCACTCATCGTTAACCTTAACGGCAGCGTCAAGCTCGCAGGCTGCGCCAGAAAAGCGGTCAACGCGGGATGATTTCGTGCGAATCGATCAGTTGCGTCTGGCCAAAGCCCTGCTACGTTTAAGTTCTAACAATAATTAGAAGAGTCGTATGCCAGGCCGAATGACAGCCCCAGCACCCACCGACTATCCGCGCCCCGCCAGGGCGCCAGACCGCACCTGCGGCGCAAGCGCCATTGCTGCCGCAGCCCTGATTTTTTTGATCGACACGCCAAGGGTGCTTCACCACCCTGCCGCGAGACAGGCGCGCCGTGTCGCAGCCAGTTACCCACCGAACCGTCCAGTCGTGGCAGCCCGCCAGGGCCGTCCTGTAAGCGGTCAACCCCTGCAAGGAGATAGGCGATGATGAAGCTTCTGGCAATTGCAACGGCCACTGTGAGCGCGGCTGTCGCGCTTCCCGCGTCGGCTGCCGAGATATCCGATGGCAAGGTGAAAATCGGCATTCTCAACGACCAGTCCGGCGTCTACGCGGACTTCGGCGGAAAATGGTCGTACGAAGCAGCGAAGATGGCCGCCGAGGATTTCGGCGGCACGGTACAGGGCGCTCCGATCGAAATCGTGACCGCCGACCATCAGAACAAGCCCGATATCGCCTCCAACGTCGCCCGCCAATGGTACGACCGCGAACAGGTCGACTCGATCATGGAACTGACCACGTCATCCGTGGCCCTCGCCGTCCAGGGCATCTCCCGCGAAAAGAAGAAGATCAACCTGGTCACCGGCGCGGCAACGGCCGAGCTGACCGGCAAGCAGTGCTCGCCGTATGGGTTCCATTGGGCCTACGACACTCATGCACTGGCCGTCGGAACCGGCGGCGCACTGGTATCCCAGGGGGGTGACAGCTGGTACTTCCTCACCGCCGACTACGCCTTCGGGTATTCGCTGGAGGAGCAGACCAGTGCCTTCGTCAAAGCCAAGGGTGGCGAGATCAAGGGCTCTGTCCGGCACCCGCTGGCGACCAACGATTACTCCTCGTTCCTGCTGCAGGCACAGTCGTCCGGCGCCGAAGTCATTGGCCTGGCCAACGCCGGGCTGGATACCGCCAACGCCATCAAGCAGGCCGCGGAGTTCGGCATCGTCGCCAGCGGTCAGCGTCTGGCAGCATTGCTGTTCACCCTTTCCGAAGTCCACGGGCTGGGCCTCGAAGCCGCACAGGGGCTGACCCTTACCGAAAGCTTCTACTGGGACCGCGACGATCAGTCCCGAGAGTTCGGCAAGCGTTTCTTCGAACGCACCGGTCGGATGCCGAACATGGTTCACGCCGGCACCTATTCCGGTGTGCTGCAGTACCTCAAGGCGATCGACAAGGCCGGTACCGATGAAACCGAAGCCGTCGCCAAGGCCATGCACGAGATGCCGGTGGAGGACCTGTTTGCACGCAACGCCAAGGTTGGCGCCAACGGTCGCTTGATCAGCGACGTCTATCTGATGGAGGTGAAAAAGCCCGACGAAAGCCAGGAGCCCTGGGACTACTACAAGGTCCTCGCCACGGTTCCAGGCGACGAGGCGTATATCGATCCAGCCGAAAGCGGCTGCGACCTGGTCAAGCCATAAGCATGGGGCTCAGCAACGGCGGCACAGCCGGGGAAGCCGCGGCGACCCCGGGCACCGACGAACAACCGCGCGTCGTGCTGTCGGCACGCGGACTGCGGCGTGATTTCGGTGGCTTCGTGGCGGTGAACAACGTCGATCTGGACGTCCACCACGCACGGGTCCACGCACTGATCGGGCCCAACGGCGCCGGCAAGACGACGGTGTTCAACCTGTTGACCAAGTTCCTGCAGCCTTCGAGCGGCACCATCAGGCTACTCGACCATGACATCACCCGCACCGACCCCGCCAAGGTGGCGCGCATGGGGCTGGTGCGCTCGTTTCAGATATCGGCGGTGTTTCCGCACCTGAGCGTGCTGGAGAACGTCCGTGTGGCCCTGCAACGCCCCGGCGGATTGGCGACCCAGTTCTGGCTGCCGCTGCGCTCACTGAATCGGCTGAACGAGCGCGCCATGGCGCTGATCGAGTCGGTTGGCCTGCAGGACGCATGCAACAGCCCGGCGGCGGACCTTTCCTATGGTCGCAAACGGGTACTGGAAATCGCCACCACGCTGGCGCTGGAACCCAAGGTATTGCTGCTCGACGAGCCGATGGCCGGCATGGGCCACGAGGACGTGCACATCGTGTCCGACCTGATTCGTGAGGTTGCACGCGACCGAGCGGTGCTGATGGTCGAGCACAACCTCAAAGTCGTCGCCGACCTCTGCGATCAGGTCACCGTGCTGCAGCGCGGAGAAATACTCACCTCCGGGGATTACCGCAGCGTGAGCCAGGACGCACGTGTCCGCGAAGCCTACATGGGGACGGAAGATGAATGACGCGACCCCGTTATTGAGCGTTCGCGAGCTGAATGCCTGGTACGGCGAAAGCCATGCGCTCCATGGCATCGACCTGGACGTACACCAGGGCGAGACCGTAACGCTGCTCGGCCGCAACGGCGTAGGCAAGACCACGGCGCTGCGCTCGATCATGGGCATCATCCGCAAACGAACCGGAACGATCCGCTTCGATGGTCACGACATGATGCGCGTACCGCTGCACCGGGCCGCGCACACCGGGATGGGCTTCGTGCCAGAAGAACGCGGGATCTTCGCTACGCTGACGGTGGATGAAAACCTCAATCTGCCGCCGATCATCGCCAAGGGTGGCATGTCCAGCGAGGAAATCTACACGCTGTTCCCCAACCTCAAGGAGCGCCGAAACAGCGCCGGGACCAAGCTTTCGGGCGGCGAACAGCAGATGCTGGCGATCGCCAGGATTCTGCGCACCGGCACCAAGCTATTGTTGCTCGACGAACCAACCGAGGGCCTGGCCCCGGTGATCGTCCAGCGCATCGGTGACGTGCTGCTGACGCTCAAGCAGCGCGGCATGACCATCCTGCTGGTAGAGCAGAATTTCCGCTTTGCCAGCAAGGTCGCCGACCGTTTCTACCTGGTCGACCACGGCCGGATCGTCGATAACTTCCACGTCAGCGAGCTTCAGGGCCGCATGACGATACTCAACGAAACCCTGGGGGTCTGATGACGGAGATCTTCGGCGTACCCATTCAGGCGTTCCTCGGGCAGCTGCTGATCGGACTGATCAACGGCTCCTTCTATGCCATGCTCAGTCTCGGCCTGGCGATCATTTTCGGCCTGCTCAAAGTCATCAACTTCGCCCACGGCGCGCAGTACATGATGGGCGCGTTCGCCGGCTACCTGCTGCTGGCGGTACTCGGCATCGGCTACTGGCCGGCGCTGATCCTGGCACCGTTGATCGTCGGTCTGGCCGGTGCGGCCGTGGAACGGCTGGCGCTGTCACGGCTGTACAACCTCGATCACCTTTATGGCCTGCTGTTTACCTTTGGCCTGGCCCTCGCGCTGGAAGGCGCCTTTCGTTACTACTACGGCTCGTCCGGGCAGCCCTATGCGGTGCCGAGTCTGCTGTCGGGCGGCTACAACCTCGGGTTCATGTTCCTGCCCAAGTACCGTGCCTGGGTCGTGCTGGCGTCGCTGTTGATTTGCCTGGGCACCTGGCTGCTGATCGAAAAGACCAAACTCGGTTCCTACCTGCGAGCCGCTACCGAAAACCCAACGCTGGTTCGCACCTTCGGCATCAATGTGCCGCTGCTGCTGACCTTCACCTACGGGCTGGGCGCGGGCCTGGCCGGACTGGCAGGGATTCTCGCGGCACCGATCTACCAGGTCAGCCCGCTGATGGGCTCGAACCTCATCATCGTGGTGTTCGCCGTGGTGGTGGTCGGTGGCATGGGCTCGATCCTGGGTGCCATCGTCACCGGCTACATGCTCGGCATTCTCGAAGGACTGACCAAGGTGTTCTACCCCGAGGCGTCCAATATCGTGATCTTCGTGGTCATGGCAATCGTGCTGCTCGTGCGGCCCGCGGGCTTGATGGGAAGGGATGGCTGACATGCAGCAAACGACCGCAATTCGCGCCGCAAAGCGAAAGCACTGGAACCCGGAGACCGTCCTGATCGCGCTGGGAATCATCGGGCTGGTCCTGGCGCCGCTGTATTTCTATCCCGTGTTCCTGATGAAGATCATGTGCTTCGCCCTGTTCGCCTGCGCCTTCAACCTGCTGCTGGGTTACACCGGCATCCTCTCGTTCGGGCACGCGGCATTCTTCGGCGGCGCCGCCTATTTCACCGCGCACGCTGTCAAGGAATGGGGCCTGACGCCAGAACTGGGCATTCTGGTGGGCGTGGTCGGGGCCGCGTTCCTGGGCCTGGTGATCGGTTTCCTGGCGATACGCAGGCAGGGCATCTACTCGACGATGATCACGTTGGCGCTGTCGCAGATGTTCTTCTTTTTCTGCCTTCAGGCTCCGTTCACGCATGGCGAGGACGGCATCCAGGGTATTCCGCGCGGTCACCTGTTCGGCCTGATCGACCTGTCAGAGCCGCTGAACATGTATTTCTTCGTGCTGACCGTGTTCCTGCTCGGCATGCTGGCGATCTGGCGGATCATCAACTCGCCCTACGGCATGATCCTCAAGTCGATCCGCGAGAACGAGAACCGCGCCATTTCGCTGGGCTATACGGTGTCGCGCTACAAGCTCGGCGCCTTCGTCATGTCGGCGACCCTCGCGGGGCTGGCGGGGGGGCTGAAAGCCCTGGTATTTCAGTTCGCCACCCTGACCGACGTCAGTTGGCAGATGTCTGGAGAGGTCGTGCTGATGACGTTGCTCGGCGGGATCGGAACCCTGGTGGGCCCGGTGTTCGGCGCGGCGCTGGTGACCACGCTGGGCAACTATTTCGCCACCTCGGAACTGCCGGTTACATTGGTGACCGGCATCATCTTCATGGTCTGCGTGCTGATCTTTCGCCGCGGCATCATCGGCGAACTCTACGCGTCGCGCCTGGGCCGCAGGATCGAACGTGCCCGCGAGGAATGAACCGTCCGTTCAGGCCCGGCTCTCGAGGTGCTCGTGCAGCGCGACGAATTGCTGGGTCAGCTTGTGTTTCGGATCGAAATGAACCAGTGGCAGGCAAACCTGATGCGATTCACGCATCCGCACCGAACTCATCAGGTGCACCGGCAACACCGGCAGGCCCTCGGCCAGCAACTCGTCGATGATCTGCTGCGGTAGCGCCGCCCTCGGCTGGAACTGATTGACCACGATCCCTTCGACTAGCAACGCCGGGTTGTGGTCTTCCTGCAACTCTTCGATCTCGGCGAGCAGGCTGTACAGCGCCTGACGGGAAAAGCTGTCGCAATCGAAGGGAATCAGGCAGCGATCCGCTGCGATCAATGCAGACAGGGTAAAGAAGTTCAGCGCCGGAGGCGTGTCGATATAGATCCGCTCGTATTCCTCGGAAAGATTGTCGAGCAGTTTTCGCAGCTTGTTGATCTTGTGCTTGGCCTCGAGCTTGGGTTGCAGGTCCGCCAGTTCCGCGGTTGCGCCGACCAGATGCAGGTTGTCGAAGCGCGTCTCGCTGATCGGTGGTCGCGCCTTCTTGCCGGCCGCGCCTCCCGCGAGCACTTGCTTGAAGAAGTCCGCGATGCCGGTTGGCAGGTCGTCTCCCGCCACGCCTGAAAGATAATGGCTGGAGTTGGCCTGGGCATCGAGGTCCACCAGCAACGTGCGATAGCCCTGCGCCGCGCTCACCGCGGCGAGGTTACAGGCGATGCTCGACTTGCCGACGCCCCCTTTCTGATTGAACACGACCCTGCGCATGCCGCGACCCTCGAAACTCCTGAGCGGTCGAGTCTATACGGCAAATGTGACAATCAGGTGATCGACCGGGGCGAACCCGACCAAAGTCCAACCTCACACCGCCACGGGCGCCTTGATGTGCGGATGCGCCTGGTAGCCAACCAGCTCGAAATCATCGAAACGGAAGGCGAACAGATCCTTGACCGCGGGATTGAGCTTCATCGTCGGCAGCGGCAGCGGCTCGCGCGTCAGTTGCAGATCGGCCTGTTCCAAATGGTTGGCGTACAGGTGGCAGTCGCCGCCGCTCCAGATGAATTCGCCCGGTTGAAGGTCGCAGACCTGCGCGACCATCAACGTCAGCAGTGCATAGCTGGCGATGTTGAACGGCACACCGAGAAAGATATCGGCCGAGCGCTGGTACAACTGGCAGCTGAGCTTGCCTTCGGCTACGTAGAACTGAAACAGCGCGTGGCATGGCGGCAGCGCCATCTGATCGACCAGCGCCGGGTTCCAGGCCGAGACGATCAGGCGGCGCGAGTCGGGATTCTGCCTGATCATCTGGACCAGCTTGCTGATCTGGTCCACCGATTCGCCGTTGGGTGCCGGCCAGTTGCGCCATTGATAGCCATACACCGGCCCGAGTTCGCCGTTCTCATCGGCCCACTCGTCCCAGATGCGCACGCCGTTTTCCTGCAGGTAGCGGATATTGGTATCGCCCTGCAGAAACCACAGCAGTTCATGGATGATGGATTTCAGGTGGCATTTCTTGGTCGTGACCAGTGGGAAACCGTCGGCCAGGTCGAAGCGCATCTGATGGCCAAACACGCTGTAGGTGCCGGTGCCAGTGCGGTCGCTCTTGAAGGTGCCGTTCTCGCGCACGTGGCGCATGAGGTCGAGATACTGTTTCATCGAGGGGCTCGAAGCGGGCGCCGAGGCGCGGTGAAAAGGAACCTGCGCATAGTAAGAGCCGACGCCCGACTTGTCTCGCGATTGCGACGAAGCCGGGCGATCCGATCAGGCCGACGCCTTCGCCGGCGCGCTGCGATAGCCCCAGGCGATCATGCCGACACCGATCAGCACCATGGGCACACAGAGCACCTGTCCCATGGTCAGCCAGCCGAAAGCCAGGTAACCGAGCTGAGCATCCGGCACCCGCACGAATTCGACCAGGAAGCGGAAAATGCCGTAGCAGACGGCGAACAGCCCGGACACCGCCATGGTCGGTCGTGGCTTGCTGGAGTAGAGCCAGAGGATGACGAACAGCGCCACGCCTTCCAGCGCGAACTGATAGAGCTGCGAGGGATGCCGCGCCAGTTGCTGCGGATCGGTGGGAAACACCATGGCCCAGGGCACATCCGTTGCCTTGCCCCACAGCTCGGCGTTGATGAAATTGCCAATGCGCCCGGCCCCCAGGCCGATGGGCACGAACGGCGCAATGAAATCCATCAGCTCGAAGAATCGCTTGCCGTTGCGCCGGGCAAATATCCAGGTGCACAGCAGCACGCCGATCAGGCCGCCGTGGAACGACATGCCCCCCTTCCATACCTGGAAAATAAGCGTCGGATCGTTGAGATAGGCCGCCAGGTCATAGAACAGCA
The DNA here is from genome assembly GCF_009789555.1 of Stutzerimonas stutzeri. NCBI lineage: Bacteria > Pseudomonadati > Pseudomonadota > Gammaproteobacteria > Pseudomonadales > Pseudomonadaceae > Stutzerimonas > Stutzerimonas stutzeri. The sequence continues at coordinate 1,114,734 of NZ_CP046902.1, read as the reverse complement.
CGTAGCCCAGCCGCCCGCCGACGATCACACCCATCGCAACCCAGAACACCAGGTCGGACAACTTGTCCTTGTTCCAGCTCGGATCGAATCGATGCAGTCGGCGCGAGGCCAGGAACCAGGCGCCACCGATGCCGATCAGGTACATCAGGCCGTACCAGTGGATCTGCAGCGGGCCAAGCGAAACGGCCACAGGGTCTATCTGCGGGTAAGGCAACATCCGGGTTTCCTCAGATCAAGAAATTGATACCAACGCTCAGCAGCAACAGTGCGAACAGGCGCCGGAGCATCAGCGCGGACAGTCGATGCGCCAGTTGCGCACCGATGCGGGCTAAAAACATGCTGGTCATCGCGATGCCGAGCACTGCCGGCAGGTAAACGAACCCCAGGCTCCACTCAGGCAGATGCGCATCCTGCCAGCCGACCACCGCGAAGCTCAACGCACCGACGATGGCGATTGGCAAGCCACAGGCTGCGGACGTCGCGACCGCCTGTTGAATGGGCACACTGCGCCAGCTGAGAAAAGGCACTGTCAGCGAGCCACCGCCGATGCCGAAGATCGCCGACGCCCAGCCGACGACGACGCCCGCCAGGGTGAGTCCAGGCTTGCCAGGCACGCCACCGCTGGCCTTGGGCTGCAGCGAGAAGGCCATCTGGATCGCCATGGCAATGGCGAACACGCCGATGATCTTCTGCAACACCGGCCCCTGGATCGACGCCGCGGTGAGACTGCCCAACGCCGCACCGACCAGGATACCGACGGTCATCCACAGCACCACCGTCCATAGCACGGCGCCCCGGCGGTGGTGGGCCCTGATCGAATTCAGCGAGGTAAATACAATTGTCGCCAATGAAGTGCCAACGGCCAGATGGGTGAGCACCTGCGGATCGAATCCCTGCAAGGTGAAACTGAATACCAGCACCGGGACGATGACCATTCCGCCGCCCACACCGAACAGTCCGGCCAGCACCCCGGCGAAACCACCCAGCAGCAGGTAAAGCGCGAACTCCATCGGACCACCCTTGAAAACAAAGCAGCATGGTAGCGGAAAAGCTGGAAGCTGGAAGCTGGAAGCTGGAAGCTGGAGCCAAGCGTAGGGCCGACCCGCATCGTCATGCACGGGAATTTGCAGGTTGTGGCTCGGCGGCCTTTTCGTCTAGCCTCAAGCGTCTCCCGTTTTCATCGACCTCATCTATGTGCCTGATCGTCTTCGCTTGGCGCCCCAGCCATGCGCTGCCCCTGATTGTTGCCGCCAACCGCGATGAGTTCCATGCGCGCCCCAGCCTGCCACTGGCAGCCTGGGAAGACGCACCACAGATCATCGCCGGGCGCGACTTGCAGGCGGGCGGCACATGGTTGGGGGCAGGACCGGCCGGCCGCTTCGCCGCGCTGACCAATATCCGCGCCCCCGAGAGACCCGTGGGGGCTCGTTCCCGAGGTGAGCTGCCCGAACGCTATTTGCGGGGTGAGCTTTCTCCGCAGGCCTACCTGACAGAGCTTTCAGGGCACCTTCAGCATTATTCGGGGTTCAACCTGCTGGCCGCAGACGCGCATGAAATGTGGTATCTGCACTCTGCCACTGGCACACCGCAGCGCCTGCCGGCCGGCGTTTACGGTCTGTCCAACGCGGCGCTGGATACGCCATGGCCGAAACTCGTACGGGCGCGCTCGGCCTTGCAGCAATGCCTGGGCGCACCGGAGACGGAAACACTGCTCGAGTTGCTGGGTGACCCACGTACCGCCGCGGACGACGAACTACCTTGCACTGGCGTGCCGTACGAGTGGGAGAAGAAGCTGTCCAGCGTATTCATCGCCAGCACTGACTACGGGACCCGTGCCAGCACGGTCCTGATCCGTCGCGAGGACGGATCGACGGAACTCACCGAGCGCCGTTTCGGCCCGGCTGGCCCGCTGGGCGAGCGCCGCCTCAGCCTGCCACCCTTCGACGAGGATCGCGGGCCGATACAGGTCTAGAGCGCCGCCGACGGATTGAGCATCCGGTCCAGGCCGAGGTTGCGCAAGGTCAGTTGCACCGTGGCATGAATCACCTGCGGGCTGTCCATGACCATAACCTTGGCCAGCAGCTCGCGGGCGGTGACGGAGCTGATCTGACGCAGCATCCACTTCACTTTCGGCAGGTTGGTGGCGTTCATCGATAGACTGTCGAAGCCCATCGCCAGCAACAGGAGGGCCGCGCCGGGATCGCCGGCCATTTCGCCGCATATGCTTACCGGCTTGCCTTCGTCGTGCGCCTCGCGAACGATACGTTGCAACGCCTCGAGCACGGCCGGGTGCAGGTAATCGTAGAGATCGGCCACGCGCGGATTGTTGCGATCGACCGCCAACAGATACTGGGTCAGGTCGTTCGAACCCACCGAGAGGAAATCGACCTGACGCGCCAACTCCCGGGTCAGATAGACCGCGGCCGGTACTTCGATCATCACGCCCACGGGCGGCATCTCGACGTCCGTGCCTTCGTCGCGGACTTCGCCCCACGCGCGGTGGATCAGGTGCAGCGCTTCTTCCAGCTCCCGCGTGCCGGAAATCATCGGCAGCAGGATGCGCAGGTTATTCAGCCCTGCGCTGGCCTTGAGCATGGCGCGTGTCTGCAGCAGGAATATCTCGGGGTGATCGAGCGTGACGCGAATACCGCGCCAACCGAGGAAAGGGTTCTCTTCCTTGATCGGAAAGTACGGCAGGCTCTTGTCACCGCCAATATCGAGGCTGCGCATGGTGACCGGCAGCGGATGAAAGGCCTGCAGCTGTTCGCGATAGATCGCCATCTGCTCCTTTTCGCTGGGAAAGCGCTCCTTGATCATGAAGGGCACTTCGGTGCGATACAGGCCAACCCCTTCGGCGCCGCGCTCCTGGGCACGCACCACGTCGGCCAGCAGGCCGGTGTTGACCCACAGCGGGATGCGCACGCCATCGGTCGTTTCGCAGGGCAGCTCGCGCAGGATATCCAGGCCTTCGGAGAGCTGGCGCTCCTGCTCGGCCAGCACCAGGTACTGCTCGCGCAGCACCTTGGCCGGGTTGGTAATGATTTCGCCACGCGTGCCGTCGATGATCAGCTCGATGCCGTCGACCTTCGAATACGGTAGATCGACGGCACCCATCACGGTCGGGATGCCCATCGCGCGGGCCAGGATAGCCACGTGCGAGTTGCTCGAGCCGAGCACCGAAACCATGCCCGCCAGCTTGCCTTCGGGCACCTCGCCAAGCATGGACGGCGACAGCTCTTCGCTCACCAGGATGGTGTTGTCCGGATAGGTCAGTGTCTGCTGGCGCGCCTGCTGCAGATAGCCGAGCAGGCGGCGGCCGATGTCCTTGACGTCCGAGGCGCGCTCGCGCAGGTAGGCGTCGTCCATCATTTCAAAGCGCCCGACGTGGTCGCTCACGACCTGGCGCAAGGCACCCTGCGCCCATTGGCCGCTGCGGATGACCTTGGCCACCTCACCGCCCAGGGCAGAGTCGTCGAGCATCATCAGGTAGACGTCGAACAGCGCGCGTTCTTCCTTGCGCATCTGCGTCGCCAGCTTTTCGGACAACGCGCGCATGTCCGCGCGCACCGCCTCAAGCGCAGACTCGAACAACTCGAGCTCGGCGGGAATGTTATCGATCGTCTTGTCGGGCACCACGTCCAAGTCTGCCGGCGGCAGCACCACGACCGCCGTCCCCACCGCTGCGCCGGGCGCGCCGGGAATGCCGATGAAGCGAGTCTCCTGGATGCCCTTGCCCTGCCGTCCGAGGCCGCGGATCGAGCCGGTCGCCTCGGCATGGGCGATGACGCCGGCGAGCTGTGCGCTCATGGTCACCAGGAAGGCTTCTTCACCCTCGTCGAACAGCCGCTGCTCCTTCTGCTGGATAACCAGCACGCCCATCACCCGGCGGTGGTGGATGATCGGTGCGCCCAGAAACGAGGCGTAGCGTTCCTCGCCCGTTTCGGCAAAGTAGCGATAGCGTGGGTGCTCGGAGGCGTGTTCGAGGTTGAGCGGTTCCTCGCGGGTGCCGACCAGGCCGACCAGGCCCTCGTTGGGCGCCATGCTGACCTTGCCGATGGCTTTCTTGTTCAGGCCTTCGGTGGCCATCAGGACGAAGCGACCGGATTCGGGGTCCAGCAGGTAAACCGAGCAGACCTGGCTGCCCATGGCCTCCCGGACCCTCAGCACGATAATGCCCAACGCCGCCTTGAGGTCCTTGGCGGCGTTCACTTCCTGGACGATCTTGCGCAGCGTGCCGAGCATGCTCAGGGGCTTTCTCCCGTCAGTCCCGCGCCAGCAGGCGCGGGGCGAGTTCTTTTAAGGCGCGACGGTAAACCTCGCGCTTGAAGGTGACCACCTGCCCCAACGGGTACCAGTAGCTGACCCAGCGCCAGCCGTCGAACTCGGGTTTGCCGGTGAGGTCCATGCGTACCCGGTCTTCGGCGCCGGTCAGGCGCAGCAGAAACCACTTCTGCTTCTGTCCGATGCACAGCGGCTGGCTATGAGTACGCACCAGGCGTTGCGGCAGACGATAACGCAACCAGCCACGGGTGCAGGCGAGGATTTTCACATCCTGCTGCTCCAGGCCGACCTCTTCGTTGAGCTCGCGGTAAAGCGCCTCTTCGGGCGTCTCGCGCGGATTGATGCCACCTTGCGGAAATTGCCACGCATCCTGGTTAATCCGCCGAGCCCATAGCACCTGCCCGGCATCATTGGTCAGGATGATGCCGACGTTAGGGCGAAAACCATCGGAGTCGATCACGGCATACAACCTCGCAAACGCATGTCACGGCATTGTTCCACAAAAAGGCGAAAAGCAGAAAGCGCGCTGAACCGCCGTTGATCAACCGCTTGCGGACCGAACGGACGTGCCTCGAGGGTGCCATGCGCCAGGGAATCCCGCTATGCTTCGCCTCCGTTCATCGCACCGAGGAATCCAGCGTGCGCCTGGCTCTATTCGATCTCGACAACACCCTGCTGGCCGGCGACAGCGACCACGCCTGGGGCGAATTTCTCTGCCAGCGCGGCCTGGTCGACAGCGCGGACTACAAGGCTCGCAACGATGCCTTCTATCAGGACTATCTCGCCGGCGAGCTGGATGTCGAGGCCTACCAGAATTTCTGCCAGGAGCCGCTTGCCCGCAACGAGATGGCGCAGCTGCGGCAATGGCATGGCGAGTTCATGCGTGACTTCATCGAGCCCATCGTACTGGCCAAGGGCGAAGCGCTGGTGCGCCAGCATCATGAGGCCGGTGACCGGGTCGTGATCATCACCGCCACCAACCGCTTCATCACCGGGCCGATTGCCGCGCGACTGGGCGTCGACACGCTGCTCGCCACCGAGTGTGAAATGCTGGACGGTCGTTATACCGGCCGCTTGACCGACGTGCCCTGCTTCCAGGAAGGCAAGGTCACGCGCATCGAGCGTTGGCTGAACGAGACCGGGCAGAGCCTGGAAGACAGCTACTTCTACAGCGATTCGCGCAATGACCTGCCGCTACTCGAGCGCGTCAGTCACCCGGTGGCGGTCGATCCCGATCCGATCCTGCGTGAGATCGCGCAACAGCGCGGTTGGGACGTCATCAGCTTGCGCTAGGCGCCCTTGCTGACCATCAGATAGAAAATGACCACAAAGGCCAGGAACGCAGGCCAGCCGAGGGCGAACCACCAGCGCATGTAGCGATAGGTCGCGGCGGGCAACGGCGTCCCGTCACGCAGCGCCTGCTCGGCGAGTGTGTGCACGCGAATCTGCAACCACACCACCGGCAACCAGCAAGCGCCGGCCAGCAGATAGAGGCCCATGCTCCACATCAGCCAGGGCTGGCGCAGATCGAAGCCGGCCAGGTGCACGAGTGCCAGCCCGCTGAGTGGCTGGATGACAGCGGTGGTCGCGGTGAACGCCCAGTCGGCGAACACCAGATGCCTGAACGTCGCCGCGATGACCTCGACCCGACCGCTGCGCCAGGCGCGCCAGCTGTAATAGGCCGAGCCCAGGCCCGTGCCGAACAGCACGGTGGAGGACAGAATGTGCAGCGTCTTGAGCAGCAGATACAGGCTCATCGTCCATCCCCCGGCATTGGCTCCGTCCACAACAGCCACAGCGTGGCTACCAGCAGCACGAGGTTCTTGGCTAGCGCGGCAAAGGGATCGAACCAGTAATGCGGCAGCCATAGGCTGATGATCAGCATATAACCGAGCATCAGCACCAGTTGTGCACGCAGCGCATGGCGGCGCCAGCGCTTCACCAGCAGGCCTGCGCCCAGCAGCGCATCGGCCAGGGCGCCGGATACGATGGCGACGGCGGCAGGCCTGCCCTCCACGCCCAATTCGCCCATAATCCGAAGGCCCCAATCGTAGCCCGGCCCGAGACAGACCACCGCCGTGCCCAGCCAGATCAGCACCAACACTGCGATCAGCAATGGGCGCAGCGCCATGGCCACGCTCTGCTCCCGCCGAGGCCAGTCGCCCAACCGGCTCGCCAGCGGCGCGGCCAGGAAACCACAAGCCGTTTTCATCGGCTCGGGCGAAGCCAGGTTGTCGCGCTGAGCCAGTAACCGGGTCTGCGAGTTGAGCGCCCGCCAGCCGCAGCGGTCACCGAGCCGCGCGCCAAGATCGGCAATCACCGCCGGGATCCGGACGTAGCGCGCCGGGCCCCAGCCCTGAGCAGCACGCAGACGGTCGAGCAGTTGCGGCAAGGTCAGCGGCTCGGGGCCCACCAACGGCACTACCCTGGGCGTCGCCGGCCAGTGGCGCAGTAACGCAAGCACCGCTGCAACGACGTCGTCGACGTGCAGCGGCTGCGTCCGGGCCTGTGTGTCCAGCAGTGGAATCAGCGGCCACGGCGACAGGCGCGTCAGCCAGCCGCTACTCGCCCCGCCCGGTCCGACCACCAGCGAAGGCCGCAACACCACAGCGGGTATCCGCAGGGCAAGAAGGTAATCGTCGGCGGCCGCCTTGGTCGTCAGAAACGGACTATCGGCGTGCACCCCTGCGCCCAGCGCGGATAACTGAAGCACCCGCGTGCCGCTGCGGGCGGCACGATCGAACAGCGCGCGTAGGCCACGGTCCTGCACCTCGGCGAGCCGCCGCGGATCGGTGCTCAACAGCCCGCTGGCGTTGATCAACAGATCGACGGGGTCCGGCCAGGCAAACGACTCGGGGCGAGCCGTCAGGCTGGCGAGGTCCAACGATTGCCAGCGCACCCCCGGATGTTCGACACCGAGCCCCGAGCGCGACGTTGCGATCAGTTCATGGCCCTCGCCATGTAACGCCCGCAGCAGATGCCGGCCGATGAAGCCGCTGGCGCCTACCAGCAGGATGCGCATCAGACCGGCTTGGCTCCCATCAACCCCATGATCGCGATGAGTATCAGCACGATCAGCCCAGCGTAGGCCAGCGCAAATCGTGGCAACTTCGCGGGTGCCGGCGTTTCACCCAGGCCCTGCCAGGCCCGCAGGCGGCCGCCCAGCAACAGGCCGAGGGGCACCAGCAGCAGAAACAGTACCGAACTGGCCAGCAGCCAGAACTGGCCCAGTGCAAAGCCTGCCAGGTGCGCCAGCCACCAGCCCGTCAGCGGCAGCGACAAGGCCAGGACGGCGAGCAGAGGCAGGGAAAACAGCCGCGTGCGTCGCAGCTTCTGCTGCATCACGGCGGCATCGGCGCGGCGCCAGGCTTTCCAGAGCATGGCGATGTGCGCGATCAGTCCGAGCGTCAGAAGGATCGCCAGTGCGGCATGGACGATATTCAGCAGCTGATAGTGTTCCATTGTTTCTCGCTCGTGGCCTGTCGTTGGATAGGTTCGCTCATGCAGCGCCGGGTGACCGGGACGACGATACCCCGCCAGATCCCGCCGGGCCGGCCAGCAGCCGGCCCGGGCTCAACCGAGAAACAGCCGGTAGGCCGGATTGTCCGTCTCGTCCCAATAGCGATAGCCGATCTTGTCCAGCGCCGCCGGCAGCAGATGACGCTCCTCTGCCGGCACCTGCAACCCGGCGACCACACGACCATCGGCGGCGCCATGGTTGCGGTAATGAAACATCGAGATGTTCCAGCGCCCGCCCAGGTTGTTGAGAAAGTTGAACAGTGCGCCCGGCCGCTCCGGAAACTCGAAGCGAAACACGACTTCGTCGCTGACCCCGGACGCATGCCCGCCCACCATGTGACGCGTGTGCAACTTGGCCAGTTCATTGTCGGTCAGGTCGAGCACCGGAAAGCCCTTGGCGCGCAGCCCTTCGACGAGCGCCAGGCGCGGGTCGTTTTCCGGATGGGTCTGTACACCTACGAAGATGTGCGCCTCGCGGTCCTGGTGATAGCGGTAATTGAATTCGGTGATCTGGCGCTTGCCGATCGCCTCGCAGAACGCCTTGAAACTGCCGGGCTGCTCAGGGATCGTCACGGCGATGATCGCCTCCCGCCTCTCGCCCAGCTCGGCCCGTTCGGCGACATGGCGCAGGCGGTCGAAGTTGACGTTGGCGCCGGAGTCGATGCCCACCAGCACCTGATTGGCCACGCCGTCGCGCTCGACGTAGCGCTTGATACCCGCCACCGCCAACGCCCCGGCCGGCTCGGTGATCGAGCGGGTATCGTCGTAGATATCCTTGATCGCGGCGCAGATTTCATCGGTAGTGACCGTGATCACTTCATCGACATGCTGCCGGCAGATGTCGAAGGTGTGCTGGCCGATCTGCGCGACCGCCACGCCATCTGCGAACAGCCCGACTTGCGGCAACACCACGCGTTCACCGGCCGCCATGGCCTGCTGCAGGCAGTTGGAGTCGTCCGGCTCGACGCCGATGACCTTGGTTTCCGGGCGCAGGTATTTGATGTATGCGGCCACCCCCGCAATCAGACCGCCGCCGCCCACCGGTACGAATACCGCGTCCAGCGGGCCCTGGTGCTGACGCAGGATTTCCATCGCCACGGTGCCCTGCCCGGCGATCACGTGCGGGTCGTCGTAGGGATGGATATAGACGTAACCCTTTTCCTCGACCAGTTTCAGCGAGTAGGCCAGCGCCTCCGGAAAGGCATCGCCCTGCAGCACGACCTTGCCGCCCCGCGCACGCACGCCCTGAACCTTCAGCTCCGGCGTCGTTCGCGGCATGACGATGGTCGCCTTGATGCCCAGCTCCCGTGCAGCCAGCGCAAGCCCCTGCGCGTGGTTGCCGGCCGATGCCGTGACCACGCCACGAGCCAATTCTTCGGGCGACAACTGCGCCAGCTTGTTGTACGCACCGCGAATCTTGAATGAAAACACCGGCTGCAGATCTTCGCGCTTGAGCAGAATCTGGTTGCCGAGCCGCTCGGAGAGCTGGCGCGCGGGCTGCAAGGGGGTTTCCACCGCAACGTCGTAGACGCGCGAGGTGAGGATTTTCTTGACGTACTGTTCGAGCATCGTGGCTATCTTGGCGGGCTTTGCGGGACCATCGAGTCTACCTTGCGTAAAACCCGTCGACCACCGGCAATCGGCCCCTCAAGACCGGTACGGCTCAGCGTGCAACACCCGTCGTCGCGGCCCCGGTATAATTTCGCACCTCGATCCTCTCCGCCCGGACCTAAACGCATGACTCAGGACCAACTCAAGCAGGCCGTAGCTCAGGCCGCCATCGACCTCATCGTTGCGCAGCTCAACGACCGCAGCATCGTTGGGGTCGGCACCGGTTCGACCGCCAATTTCTTCATTGACCTGCTGGCCAGGCACAAGGGGTTCTTCGATGGCGCCGTCGCCAGCTCCGACGCCACGGCTGAACGCCTCAAGGGCCACGGCATCCCGGTGTACGACCTTAACTCGGTTCCGGAGCTGGAGTTCTACGTCGACGGCGCGGACGAAGCCAACGATCACCTGGAACTCATCAAGGGCGGCGGCGCGGCCCTGACCCGCGAGAAGATTGTCGCGGCGGTGGCCAGGACGTTCATCTGCATTGCCGACGGCAGCAAACGGGTCGAGCGCCTCGGCGCATTCCCGCTTCCGGTGGAAGTCATTCCGATGGCACGCAGCCACGTGGCCCGCGAGCTGGTCAAACTGGGCGGCGATCCGGTCTACCGCGACGGCGTGGTGACCGACAACGGCAACGTCATTCTTGACGTGCATAACCTGTCGATCGGCTTTGCACCCGAGCTCGAGGCGCAGATCAACAACATCGTCGGCGTGGTCACCAACGGGCTGTTTGCCGCTCGACCGGCCGATATCCTGTTGCTGGGTACCAAGGACGGTGTGCAGACGCTGAAACGCTGAAACGCTGAAACGCTGAAACGAAACGGCGACATCCTCCCGGTGCGGCTACGCTTGTTGATGCAGAACATTCGCTAGCACAGACCACCAACAGGAGGGTGTCGTCATGTCCGGCAAGTTCCAGCTGAAAAAAAGTGGCACGGGTCAGTTTCATTTCAACCTGACGGCCAGCAACGGTCAGGTCATATTGTCCAGCGAGCGGTACAAGGCCCATGCCTCTGCCTTGAGCGGCATCGATTCGGTGCGCAAGCATGCATTGCGCGAAGGCGCCTTCGAAATGAAGGGGTCCAGCAACGGCAAGCATTACTTCGTGCTCAAGGCCGGCAATGGCCAGATCATCGGCCAGAGCCAGATGTACAGCAGCCTGCGCAGCGCAGAGCAGGGTTGCGAATCGGTCCGCCGCCATGCCCCTGATGCCGTGCTGCTCGATGAAAGCATCGCATCGGCCTGAGTGATCGGGCATCCGGGTGAGGCTGGCTGCCGCCAGCCACCCGGTCACTTGCGAAACAGGTAGAACAGGTTCGGCTCGCTGACGATGTAAAGCGTGCCGTCCGCGCCCAGGGCGATGCCCTCGGCCTGGGGCACGTCCTTTCGCAGGCCGTGTCGACCGGCACTGAGCGGCAGGGCGCTGATCGGCTTGCCGTTGACGTCCAGTTCGACCACCAGGCGCGACTCGTCCGACAGCGCCAACAAATGGCCGCTCTGCTCGTGGTATTGCAGGCTCGACAGATCGCGCACGAACAGATCGTCGTCGCGCTCGCGATTCTCGCTGACGTGGACGGCCAATGGCCGGCCTTCGTCGGGGTAAGGAAAGCCCTCGATCTCGTAGATACGCCCCGGGTCGCGCTCCTTCGCCACGAACAAGCGTTTGCCTGCCGCGTCATAGGCCAGCCCTTCGAAGCCTTTGTTGCCGTTCAGCCCGATCCCCAGTGACAGCTGTTGCAGCTGCGCGGCATCGATCAGCCGGGTCTGCTCATCCACCACGATGCGCAGCAAGCGCTGCGATCGTTCCTCACTGACCACGTATACCCCGGGCGAGATGTACGCGATCGCCTCCGGATCGCGAAAACCACGCAGCGGTATCGCGCGCAGCAGATCGCCTTCGAGGCTCAGCTCGAGGAGCTGCGGATTGCTGTTGGTGACCGCCATCAGGCTGCGGCGGTCCGGGTCGTAGGTCAACGCCGAGAGGTCCCTGTCCACACCCCGTATCGCCTTGGCCTGGATCACCGCCCGGTAATCCGGCAGTCGCAACGATGCCGCCGATTGCGCCCCGCCTTGATGCCACTGCTGGAAATCGAACCAGGCACGCTCGAACCACTGGTAACGCACGGCTACAACCACCGCCAGCAACAGGAGCAGGCCGGCCAACGCCGCCAAACAGATTTTTACCGTTAGACGCATCCCATCGCCCGTCAGCCCAAGAAAGACGCGCGATTGTGCGCAGACAAGCTTACCCGAGGCTTAACGAGGCGCGCCCCGGCCGGGCTCCAATTGGGTTATCGCGTGCGGCTGAAGACGTAGAATCGGTTGGGCTCAGCCACCACATAGATGTTGCCCTCGCCATCGATCGCCACGCCCTCGGCCTGACCGACACCCTCCACCAGTCCGTTGAGACCACCGAACAGGCTGATGAAGCTGCGCGGCTTCCCCTGCAGGTCCAGCTCGACCAACAGCCGCGACTCGTCGGACAGCATCAGGGTATGGCCGGTCAGCGGGTCGATGGCCACTGATGAGATATCGCGCACCAGCAGCGGCTGACTGGGCAAGGCCTCGAGCGCGCCGGCCGCACCGTCCTCGCCAGGGAAGGGCAACTCGAACAAACCTTGCGGGTCGCGCTCCTTGGCCAGCAACAGACGCTGCGTGCGCGGGTTCCAGGCCAAGCCCTCGAAACCCTTGTTGCCCGCCCCTTCGAAGCCCAGGTCGTAGCGGGCCAGGTCGTCGAGGTCGAGGCTGTCCACCCCTGGCGCGAGCCGGAACACCGCAACCAGGCGACGGCGCTCATCGACGATGGCCAGACGCCCGTCGTCCAGCGCTTCGACCGCCTCGGGGTCGGAGAAGCCGTTCAGTCGCACGCGCCTGAGCACAACCCCGCCGGGGGTGAATTCCACCAGCTGAGGGTTCTGCCCGGTGACGGTGAACAACGTGCCGGTCGACGGATTCCAGGTCAGCCCGGAGGTCTCGTCTTCCTCCAGGCCGACCAGCGCGGTTTCCAGTGTCAGGCGATAGTCGGGCAGCCAGACGCTTGCCGCGCGTTGTTCGGCATCGACGAACTGCTCCTGCCAGTAGAGCTTCAGTTGATCGTTCCAGTGCAGCAGCCACCCGGCCACTGTCACTGCCGCGATGACGAGCAGGAGCAGCGCAAGGAGCACTCCTCGCAGACGAACGGAACGAAAGGCGATCTTAGGCATGAGGCACAAACCCAGGGAGGGCCTGCAATTACAGCATGACCTCGAATAACGGGGCTATGACGGTAACGGAACAGGCCGGGACCCATGGGCCCGGCCTGTTCGCTCAGAGCACGCGACTTTCGAAGCGCGACAGTCCGACCAGTTCGAGTACCAGTTGATCGCCCTGGGCCAACGGCCCGACGCCGGCTGGCGTACCGGTCAGTACCACGTCGCCGGGCTGCAGGTTGAAATGGCCAGCGATGTGTTGCAGCAGCGGCACGATCGCATTGAGCATCTGGCTGCTGTTGCCGTCCTGGCAAGTCTCGCCGTTGACGCTCAGGCGGATGCCGATATCGCCCAGGTCGTCCACCGCGTCACCTGGCACGAACGGCGCCAGCACGCAGGCTCCGTCGAAGCTCTTGGCGATTTCCCAGGGGTGACCCTTTTCCTTGAGCCTGGCCTGGACGTCGCGCAACGTCAGGTCCAGCGCCGGGGCGAAGCCGGAGATCGCATCGCGTACCTCTTCTTCGTTCGGCTTTCGTGACAGCGGCTTGCCGATCAGCACGGCGATCTCCGCCTCGTAGTGCACGGCGCCACGCTCGGACGGGATGCTGAAACCGCCTTCCAACGGCACGGTGCAGCTTCCGGCCTTGATGAACAGCAGCGGTTCGGTCGGCACCGGGTTATTCAATTCCTTTGCGTGCTCGGCATAGTTGCGACCGATGCAGACCACCTTGCCCAGCGGAAAATGAATGGGCGTGCCGTCGGTGTACTGGTGTTTGTAATTCATGAACAGTTCCTGCCTGTAGGGCGGTGCACCCGCCGTTGCCATCGGCGGATGCTAACCCGCCTGCCTCACACTGCGAATATCTTGCCCGGATTCATGATGCCGTTGGGGTCGAAGGCGGCCTTGATCGCCTTCATGTAGGCAATCTCAGCAGGGGAGCGGCTGTATTCGAGATAGTCGCGCTTGGTCATCCCGACACCATGTTCGGCTGAAATCGAGCCGTTGTAGCGCTCCACCGTCTCGAACACCCACTTGTTCACCGCGGCGCACTTGTCGAAAAACTCGTCCTTGGACAACGCCTGCGGCTTGAGAATGTTCAGGTGCAGGTTGCCGTCACCGATATGGCCGTACCAGAGCACCTCGAAATCCGGATAGTTACTGCTGACGATGGCATCGATGTCGGCGAGGAAAGCCGGCACTTTGGAAACCGTCACGGAGATATCGTTCTTGTAGGGCGTCCAGTGCGAGATGGTTTCGGAGATGTACTCGCGCAACTTCCAGAGATTCTGCAGTTGTTGCTCGCTCTGGCTCATCACCCCATCGATCACCCAGCCCTCGTTGACGCAATGCTCGAACGTGGCCAGCGCCTGCTCGGCGCGCTCTTCAGTGGTGGCCTCGAATTCGAGCAACGCGTAGAACGGGGCGCGGGTCTCGAAGGGTGCGGGGATGTCGCCGCGCCCGAGGATCTTGTCCAGGCACTTGTCGGAGAAAAATTCGAAGGCGGTGAGGTCCAGCTTGTCCTGGAAGGCGTGCAGCACCGGCATGATCGACTCGAAATCCGGCGTACCCAGGACCATCGCGGTGAGGTTGGTCGGCTGGCGCTCCAGGCGCATGGTGGCCTCGACCACGAAGCCCAGCGTCCCCTCGGCACCGATGAACAGCTGACGCAGGTCGTAACCGGTCGCGTTCTTGATCAGGTCCTTGTTCAGCTCGAGCAGATCGCCCTTGCCGGTCACCACTTTCAGACCCGCCACCCAGTTGCGGGTCATGCCATAACGAATCACCTTGATGCCGCCGGCGTTGGTGCCGATGTTACCGCCGATCTGGCTGGAGCCGGCCGACGCGAAATCCACCGGATAGTAGAGCCCCTTGTCCTCGGCGAACTGCTGCAGTTGCGCGGTGATCACGCCGGGCTGGCAAACGGCGGTGCGATCCATTTCATCGAAGGACAGGATCTGATTCATGTAGTCGAAAGACACGACAACTTCGCCATTGGCCGCCACAGCCGCAGCAGAGAGACCCGTACGCCCGCCTGATGGCACCAGCGCAACCTTGCGTTCGTTGGCCCAGCGCACGATGGCCTGCACCTGCTCGACGGTCTTCGGGAACACGATGGCCGAGGGTGCCGGAGCGAAATGCTTGGTCCAGTCCTTGCCGTAGGCGTTCAGCGAATCGGCGTCGGTCAACACCTTGCCGGGCTCGACCAGGGTCTTCAGCTCATCGATCAGGGCAGCATCGGTCATCATGGGAACTCTCATTCGATTCATGGTCACCCTGAGCACGCTTCAGCTCAGGACAGGGGTGTTTCGGGGGGCCCGTATGCTAGCATAAGCCCCCCTTTGAACGTGCCTCGGCAGACTTCCGGCGCCGGTGATACCGAGCCGGCCAGCCTTCGCTGGACACATCAGTCCTATCCTTCGGCCTTAAGGTTTTAACGCAGATGAGCCAGACCTCTCTCGACAAGAGCAAGATCAAGTTCCTTCTCCTCGAAGGCGTCCACCAGAACGCTGTCGACACGCTCAAGGCCGCAGGCTACTCGAACATCGAGTACCTCAAGACCGCCCTGACCGAGTCGGAGTTGAAGGACAAGATCGCTGACGCCCATTTCATCGGCATCCGCTCGCGCACGCAGCTCACCGAGGAAGTCTTCGACGCCGCGAAGAAACTGATCGCCGTCGGCTGTTTCTGCATCGGCACCAACCAGGTCGATCTCAACGCCGCTCGCGAACGCGGTATCGCGGTCTTCAACGCGCCCTATTCCAATACCCGCTCTGTCGCCGAGCTGGTCCTGGCCGAAGCCATCCTGCTGCTGCGTGGCATCCCTGAGAAAAACGCGTCCTGCCATCGCGGTGGCTGGATCAAGTCGGCCGCCAATTCGTTCGAAATTCGCGGCAAGAAGCTGGGGATCATCGGTTACGGGTCCATCGGCACCCAGCTGTCGGTCCTCGCCGAAAGCCTCGGCATGCAGGTGTACTTCTACGATGTGGTGACCAAGCTGCCACTGGGCAATGCCACTCAGATCGGTTCGCTGTACGAACTGCTCGGCATGTGCGACATCGTATCGCTGCACGTCCCCGAGCTGCCATCCACCCAGTGGATGATCGGCGAGAAGGAAATCCGCGCGATGAAAAAAGGCGCCATCCTGATCAATGCGGCCCGCGGAACGGTGGTCGAACTGGACCACCTGGCCGCAGCGATCAAGGACGAGCACCTGATCGGCGCTGCCATCGACGTGTTCCCGGTCGAACCCAAGTCCAACGACGAAGAGTTCGAAAGCCCGCTGCGTGGCCTGGATCGCGTCATCCTCACCCCGCACATTGGCGGCTCCACTGCTGAAGCCCAGGCCAACATCGGCCTTGAAGTGGCAGAAAAGCTGGTCAAGTACAGCGACAACGGCACCTCCGTATCCTCGGTCAATTTCCCTGAGGTCGCGCTGCCGTCGCATCCGGGCAAGCACCGCCTGCTGCACATCCACCAGAACATCCCCGGCGTGATGAGCGAGATCAACAAGGTGTTCGCCGACAACGGCATCAACATCTGCGGTCAGTTCCTGCAGACCAACGAGAAGGTCGGCTACGTGGTGATCGACGTGGACAAGGAATATTCCGACCTGGCCCTGGAGAAACTCCAGCACGTCAACGGCACCATCCGCAGCCGCGTGCTGTTCTAAGCGACACGGCGCAGGAAAAGGGGAGGCTTCGGCCTCCCCTTTTTCATGCTCGCTGTTCAGCGGATCAACTGGCCGACGCGGGATTGACGCCTGTATCGGTGCCGCGGCGCTCGGGGCGATCCGACGGGGCCCGGCGTTCGGTAGGCTCGACCGGCGGAATCTCCGGCGGCGCTTCGAGGGTGGGCGGACGTGGCTGGCCCTCGCCGCCGTCGGGCAAGTCGATAACGTCCTGTCGCGGCTCGCGCGTATCCAGTGGATGTTCGCGGCTTTTCTCCGGCAGGGTGGGTCCCGTGCCCGTTGCCAATGCCGCAGACGCCAATGCCAGGCTTGCGATGAAGATCGAAAGACGCAGGTCCATGGCTCACCTCCAGAACGGCAGTTCGAGCGCCTCGCGCACCGGAGACGTTACGCCTGGCCTCAGCGCTGCCTGTAAATGAAAAGCCCCGACCAGGGGTCAGGGCTTCGATCTGGCCACAGCCGCATCAGTTACCCGAGCCGCCGGAACCACCGGAACCGCCTGTGCCTGACCCGGTCGCCGTGTTGCCGGTGCCGGTGGTGTTGCCCACACTGGTGCCGGTGCCAGTGCCGGGACCCGCTTCGGTGCCGGTGCTGGTGGTGGTGCCCGCGCCTGTGGTCATGCCCGAGCGATTGGTGTCATCGGTGGTTTGGCCGTCCATCGACTCTTGCCGGGTTTCACCACTGGTTGCGCTGTCCTTGTCGGTCGTGCCTGCTGCGAAAACACCGGTGGACATCAGCCCTGCCAGAACCAAGGCAGACAGTTTTTTGCTTTGCATAGCGTTCTCCTGTTTCCATGGGTTGCCTGCATTCGAACAGCCGATGGCAGCAGGGGTTGCATCGAGACCATTACAAAGTTTTCCATCGGCACCCAGGCATGCCCGCCAGCACCCAGCGCCGACCATCGGTTTGCCCGGTTGCAGCAATAGCAGTCACCCCGGCGCCGCCTGATCGACGCAACGGCCCGTCTCGCGCCGACGTCCATCGTACGGGCGATTGACTCGCCCGCCGCTATCGCTCCACGTGTCGCGCCGCCCAACCGCCCGTCGGGTTATCTACCGTTCCAGCGCAGATGCCTGCTCAATCGCGACGCGGATGCTGAACTTCGTCAAATCACGTCGGTCGTTTAGTAACTTTTCTATGCAGAATAACGGCACCTCAGACCAAGGATCGAACATGGACGAAGCGGATTTCACTCACCAGGAACGTAACCGGCCTACCGTCACCCTGCTTACCAGCAATGAGCTGCTGGGGCTGTTCTTCAAACATTTCATTGGCGAACAGGCTCAACTGGACGTGGCTCTGGCCCGGCTGGAGAAAGCCGCCAGGGAAACCACCGACCTCTATCTCGTCGATGCGGGCAACAGTCAGACCGAGCAGCTTTCGACGCTTCTCGATCAGCTCGACGAGCAGACGCCCGTCGCATTAGTGAATATCGCCCCCGAACAGGCCGAACAGCTGGTGGACAAGCACCCTGGCATTCGCGGCGTGTTCTACAGCCACGCCACGCGAGAGCACCTGCTCGACGGAATCCAGGTTTTGCTGGACGGCGGCGACTGGCTGCCGCGCGTACTGACCGAACGCCTGCTCAGTCAATGGCGCCGCATGCGTCAGCTAGCCGGTAGCAAGCCATCGCTGACCCTGCGCGAGCGGGAGATCCTGAGCCTCGCCGGAAAGGGACTGTCGAACGCCGAAATTGCAGAGCAGTTGTGCCTGAGCCCCCACACGATCAAAAGCCATATTCATAACCTGTTGCGCAAGATCGGCGCTTCCAACCGTGCCGAAGCCGCCTTTCTGCTACGGGGCCGGCTGGATTGGTCCGAGTCGTGCCACGTCTGACCGGTGTCCTGCTCGCGCTCATCCTGAGCGGCCCATGGGTGGCGCAGGCCGAGCAGACACAGGGGCAAGCCGAGGCCGAGCTGAGCGGACTCATCATCGATAACACCATCACCCGCTTTGGCCACGACTTTCACCGCTACCTGAGCTACCAGTTGCAGGATACGAGCGAGCTGGAAAGCGATCTGGTGATCCGCGAACGCCCTTCGGCACGCTGGGGCAGTCTGGTCTGGGTTGAATATGGCCAGCACACCGTCTACCGGCGCTTTCTTCAGCCCAACGTTGCAGAGATCGAGGCGATCGCCACCCAGGCGGCACAGCTGATACTGGAAGAAATCAACCGCAGCAAGCTGCAGAACCTGCTCCAGGACACCTTCGATATGGATCGTGACGAGCTGTGACCCGGCCAAGGCATTAATCCGGCCCACCGATCACCAGGCGATTGCATTGGATCGTTCGATGGATGTTCACCGCCTCGCCTTTCAGGCAAGAATCCGAGCACGCTTTCGAGGTGTCAGCATGGATCGTCCAGCACTGTTTCGTCGCGGCTTGCTTGCCGCCCTCCTGCTCATCGGCCACGCCTCGCTCCACGCGGCCGACCTGCTGGACAACGCCGACCTCGTCGAGGGCCCACTTGCTCTTGGCGCGCCGACAGCGCTCGCCCTGCAAGTGCCTCATGGGCAACGCGCAGACGTGTTGCAGCAAGGGCAGGCGAACCTTGCCGACCTCAGCCAGATCGGCGAAAACCAGTTGGCCAGCATCGTGCAGCAGGGCAGCGACCAGCAGGCGTTCATTCTCCAACAGGGCGAGAACCAGCTCGCCAGCATTGTTCAGATCGGCCAGGGCAATTTGGCCGACATCAGCCAGATCGGCAGCGATAACCAGGCCGCGATCGCTCAGATGGGGGCCAACAACAACGCCAGCATCGAGCAATTGGGCAGTGGCCTGAGCAGCAGCGTCATCCAATACGGCAGCGGCCAGCACATCCAGATCGTTCAGCACCAGTAGAACAACCCAAAGGGAATTTGCCATGCGCAGCTACCTGCCTCTCGCCGCACTCGCTGTCCTGCTGTCCGCCGGCGAGCTGCAGGCCGACAACAGCGCCATCATCGAGCAGACCGGCACCGACAACAGCGCCACCGTCGAGCAGACCGGCCTGCTCAACGAGGCCCTGATCAGACAGAACGGCACCGCCAACTCAGGCGCGGTCTACCAGACGGATATCGCCGAGGCGAACCAGGCGAGCATCGTGCAACTGGGCACCGGCAACGATGCCTCTGTCTACCAGGGACCGGACAGCCACTTCGCGACCGCGAGCATCTATCAGCAAGGGACCGGCAACCGCGCCGAGGTCGAGCAGACCTGGTACACCAACGAGCTGCAACTGAGCAGCGTAGGTGACGGCAATTCTATTTCCGCCATCCAACAGGGCTTCGCGCAGGCCGAGGCCTATCAGATCGGTAACGACAATTCGGTCACGCTCACCCAGGATGGCATCTATCACGGCACACGGATGGCGGTCTATCAGGTCGGTAACGAGAACCTGGCCACGCTCGATCAGGGCGATGCCGGCCAGATAACACTGGCTCAGAACGGTAACCTGAACACCGCGCAGATCATGCAGAACACCCTGTTCGGCGAGGTGACCTTCAATCAGGTCGGCGACGGCAACGTGCTGAACGTCGAGCAGACCGGACGAGGCCACGCGTTCAGGGGCTCGTCGATCGGCGATGACAACAGCGTCGATCTGGTTCAATGGTTCGACGGCAACCAGGCCAGCATCGTGCAGACCGGCGACGGTAACCTGGCCGATGTACGCCAACTCGCCGAATACAACGAAGCCCGCGTCAGCCAGATGGGTTCGACCAACCAGGCCTTCATCATGCAGAGCGCCGCCGGGATGAATGCCGTGATCATGCAAACCGGCAGCGGCAATCAGGCCACCGTGCACCAGCAATAGGCCGCATCGCTGATGCGCCTCGCAGACCTGAGCCGCCCATGCTTTCGATCACGCTCGCGACCCTGATGCTCGCCACGGTCGCCGTGCCGGTGGACGTGCAGCTCGCCCTCACCCCCGACGACGACCTCGTCCGCCTTCGGTTGTGCTTCAGCAGCGCACAACCCTACCCAATCGCCTATCAGCTCGAGGTACATACCCTCGGTCGCGCCGGCACCAGCCGCAGCCGGCAATCGGGGGAGCTGACCAGCGGGCCCGTCGTGCAATGCCCGCTGAACAACCGCCTCGGCTTGCCCGAAGGCAGCCGGATCGAAGCGACGCTGACCTGGTCCATCGATGGCCAGGCACAACCACCCTTGCGCCAGCGCTATCCCGCAACCCAGCCCGCCAGCCCCGGGTCACCGGAACCGGACCTGCCACCGCTGCCAAGACCGCTTGCGCCGGACGAACTGATCGTCAGGGTCGGCTCAAACCTGCGATAGCCGCAGCGGCTCATTGCGCGCCAGGCGGCGGCCCAGTTCGATGCCCTTGAGCTCCACGTAATGGTAAGTCAGGCACGATACCGCCAGGACCGCGCCCAGCTCCACCATTGTCAGCAGGTCGTCCATCAGTACGCTGCCCGTGCTGATGTAGCGCATGATCTGCTCGCTCCCAGGCTGCTGGAGTATCAGTGTGTATTGGCTGCCGGTGAGCTTGGACAACACCACCGCGGCGCTGGTGAAGGCAAAGATCACAGCCGCGTGCGTCAGGTAGATCGAGAACGACAGCTCGCCCAGGCGCGCGAAGCCGCGCCGCTGCAGCAGTTGCGACAGGGCGCCACGTTCGTTGGCAAACACCAGCACCACCGCGCAGAAAAGCAGGCTGGCAACCATCCCCTGATGAGGCGTTTCGTGCGTCAGCGTGCGGTACACCAGCAGCAGACAAAGGACCTCGAGCGCGGTGAACAAGGGCCGATCATCCAGGCGCGCGATCGCCGGTTCCAGCCGTTCATAGAGGCGATAGGTCAGTGCGCCGGCGAAGAAGCAGGACGCGCCACGCCAGATGAATGGTTTGATCACATCCAGCTCGACATACAGCGCCGCGAACGAAATCAGTGTCGCCAGCGCCAGCACCTGTGCGCAGTAGCGTGGCATGACCAGCAGCACCAGCCCCAGCACCATGTACAGGTAGTACTCGATGCTGATGCTCCAGGCCGGCGTATTGAACGACAGGCTGTTGAAGTCGCCGATCCAGCTCTGCAGCAGCAAGGCATTGGGCAGGATCTCGCTCGGCGCCGTCTTGCCGCTGAACGCCGCATCGTTGAAGGAGAACCCATGGTGCTCGGCCCACAGCTTGCCGAACTCCAGCCCGATGAAGACGAGCAGCATCACCAGATGCAGCGGATACAGCCGAAAGGTACGGCTGATGATGAAGCGCTTGAATGCGTCGGGTCCAAAATCGCGCCGGCCATAGGCGTGAAACAGCACAAAGCCGCTGAGCACGAAAAAGAACTCGACGAACAGATCGGCATGCCGGAAGAAACTCAGCTCGGAAAAGCTCAAGAGTATCTGGGTATGAAACAGCACCACCGCGACCGCGCAAATACCGCGAAAACTATCCAGCACTACAAAGCGTTTCATTCCTGCACCTTCGCATCAGGCCAGCCCGCTGCACGATCATCGCGACGCGTGCTGGCCGAGGGGGATAAGCGGGAGAAGCTCCCGAGCCAGATTGAGAGCAATTGGCCATCAAAGAGTTCCGAGACCGTGGCACACACACTGTATCGGCGCCGCCCGAGTGGCGAACCGGCGACTTGATCGATTCGATTGGCGACGGGCCGCGCCTGCCATACCGCCACTGAGCGAGCGCTCGGACAGGCTCCCGGCCCCGTTGCCATCCATCGCCTGTCCGGAACCCGAGGCGGGTCGATGGCTTCTACCGAGCCCACCCACCTGCCGTTTTGCGAGGCGATCCGATGCGCATTTCCCTGAAACCCCTGAACGAGCAAGTCATCGTCATCACCGGGACCTCGAGCGGCATCGGCCTGGCCACCGCGCGGCTGGCCGTCGAGCGCGGCGCGCGCGTGGTCCTGGTGGCTCGCAACGAAGTGGCCCTGGCCGACATCGAACGCGACCTGAACGCCGGTGACCGCGTCCTGCATGTCATGGCCGACGTCGGGCAGCGCGAACAGCTCGAACGGGTCGCCAACGAGACGATTGCCCATTTCGGCGGATTCGACACCTGGATCAACAACGCAGGCAGCTCGGTGTGGGGGCGCTTCGACGAGGTCAGCGACGAGGATCACTACCAGGTCATGCAGACCAACTTCTGGGGCACCCACTACGGCTCATCCATCGCCGTGAAGCACCTGCGCCACAAGGGCGGTGCGCTGATCAACATCGGCAGTGTCGAGTCAGCCAACGCGCTGCCCTTCCATGCCAGCTACGCCGCCAGCAAACATGCGGTCAAGGCCATGACCGACGTGCTCCGCGTCGAGCTGCAGAAGTCCGGCACGCCGATCTCGGTGACACTGGTGCGCCCGTCCTCGACCGACACCCAGTTCATGGATCACTCGAAGAACTGCCTGCCCAGCGCGCCGGTGTTTCCGCCACCGGTCTATGCGCCGGAAGTGGTGGCGCGGGCAATCCTCCACGCCGCCGAACATCCGCAGCGCGACGTCTACATCGGCAACGCCAAGCTGTTGTCGCGCCTGGCCCAGAACGCACCGCGACTGGCTGACTGGATCAACCGCACCCTGGTTTACGACGCCCTGCAAAGCGGCCGCCCGGACCGGCATCCACGCGGCACGCTGTACGCGAGCGATGTCGGCAGTGTCGACGAAGGCAAGGCCAGCGGCGATTACCCAGGGAGGGTATTGACCCGTAGCCTCTATACCCGGGCCACGCAACACCCGATCGCGACCACGGCCGCCGTCGCAGTGGGCGCGGCAGCGCTGGTCGCCTTGCTGGGTCGTCGCGGCCGCTAGATCGACGAGCACAGCACGCTCGTTCAGCTCAGGTTCAGCCAGGGTTCAGGCGCGGTTCAGGGCCTCGCAGGCAGGATGATCACGTCACTTATCCATGCCTGCAAAGGAGCGACACATGAACAAGCTGCATACCCTGGCCATCGCCACCAGCCTGAGCCTCTTCACCCTTGGCGCGCATGCCGCGGAAAACTTCGCCGGCCTCACCTGGGGCAAGAGCACGGTCAACATCGACCGTTCCAGCACCCTGAAACAGAACATGGGCCAGGACCGGTTCGACGATATCATCAAGAACAGCGGCACCTGGGGCGTGCGCGCCGGGCAGATGACCGACGAAGCACGCTACTATGCCACCTACGAAAACGTTTCCGACGACTACGGCAGCTCGCTCAAGCTGCGCCAGCAGAACCTGATCGGCAGCTACGATATGTTCCTGCCGGTCGGCGATACCACTCGCCTGTTCGGCGGCGCCAGCGCTGGCCTGACCAAGCTGGAGAACGAGTCCAGCGGTTATCGCCGTGACAGCGACATCGGCTATCTGGTCGGCCTGCAGGCCGGTGTGCTGCAGGATGTCGGCAAGAATGCGTCCATCGAAGCCGGCTACCGTTACCTGCGCAGTAACGCCGGTACCGAAGTCGCCGAGCGAGGCGTCGGCAAGGTCGGTTCGATCGACGTGCACAGCAGCAAGCAGGCCTACCTGGGCGTGAACTATCACTTCTAAGCCGTCATCGCCTGCTTCACCCTGGGACCACGGCCGGGATCGCCCCGGCCGTTTTGCATGACAGGAGCCGCAAATGAAAGTGCTGGTGGTGGAAGACGAGGCGCTGCTGCGCCACCACCTATGGACTCGCCTGAGCGAAAGCGGCCATGTGGTCGACGCGGTGGCCAGCGCCGAGGAGGCGCTCTACCAGACCCGCGAATATCACCATGACCTCGCAATCGTCGATCTGGGTCTGCCGGACATCAGTGGCCTGGACCTGATTCGCCAGTTGCGCAGCAATGGCCAGCGTTTCCCCATACTCATCCTCACCGCGCGCGGGAACTGGCAGGACAAGGTGGAAGGGCTCGCCGCCGGGGCCGACGACTACGTGGTCAAACCGTTCCAGTTCGAAGAGCTCGAAGCGCGGCTCAACGCGCTGTTACGTCGTTCATCGGGCTTCACTCAGGCCAGCATCGAGGCCGGGCCGCTGAAGCTCGACCTCAACCGCAAGCAGGCACTGGTCAACGACGAGCCGCTGGCTTTGACCGCCTTCGAATACCGCATCCTCGAATACCTGATGCGTCACCAGCAGCAGGTGGTGGCCAAGGAACGGCTGATGGAACAGCTCTACCCGGACGACAATGAGCGAGACGCCAACGTCATCGAGGTCCTGGTCGGCCGGCTGCGGCGCAAACTCGAAGCGCAAGGCGGACTGAAACCCATCGATACCGTTCGCGGCCTGGGTTATCTGTTCACCGAGCGCTGCCGGTGAACCGCCGCTGGAACCGTTGGCGAGTACGGGCGCGGACCACCCGCAATGGCGGCTTGTCGCTGCGCCTGCGCCTCATGCTGGGCGCGACCTTGCTGGCCGTCCTGTTCATGCTGGCCCTGCTGCCCGTGCTGCAGGCCGCGTTCAGCCTCGCCTTCGAGCGCGTCATCGAGGAGCGCCTGGCCGCCGACGCCAACACCCTGATCACCGCCTCTCGCCTGGTCGACGGACGACTGGTCATGCCGGATCGATTGCCCGATGAAGAGTTCAATCTGCCGGATGCCAAGCTGCTCGGCTACATCTACGACCCTCAGGGCCAACGGCTCTGGCAGTCACGCTCGGCCGAAGATGAAAACATCGATTACCGACCCCGCCTGCACGGCGACGTCACCGAGTTTCGTCGGGTGCATGACGTCGATGGCCTGGAATACTTCGTTTATGACGTCGAGCTGCGCCTGACCGACGATGAGCGCCAGGCGTTCAGCTTCGTGACCATGCAACCCACCAGCGAATACCGCAGTCTGTTCGAGGAATTTCGCCAGCAGCTCTACCTGTGGCTGGGCGGCGGCCTGTTGGTGCTGCTGAGCCTGCTGTGGCTCGGGTTGACCTGGGGCTTTCGGTCGCTGAAACGGCTGAGCCGCGAGCTGGATCAGGTCGAAGCTGGAAAACGAGACCGGCTCAGCGACCAGCACCCCCAGGAGCTGTTGCGCCTGACCCGATCGTTGAACCGCCTGCTCGACGGCGAGCACCGCCAGCGTGAACAGTACCGCAACTCCCTGGGCGACCTGGCCCACAGCCTGAAGACGCCGCTGACCGTCCTGCAAAGCGTGGGCGAGGTGATCAGCGCGCAGCCGGACAATCGCGAACAGGCGCGCGTCATGCACGCCCAGATCGAACGCATGAGCCAGCAGATCGGCTATCAGCTACAACGTGCGAGCCTGGGCCAAAGCGGGTTGGTGAGGCACCGGGTAGCGCTGCAACCGATGCTGATGCGCCTGTGCAGCACCCTGGACAAGGTGTATCAGGACAAGCGCGTTCGGGTCGACCTGAAGCTCCCGCCGGGCGCGACCCTCCCTCTGGAGTCCGGCGCACTGATGGAGGTGCTCGGCAACCTGCTCGAAAACGCCTATCGTCTTTGCCTGCATCAGGTGCGCATCGGTCTGCAGCAACAAGGCGATCAACTGCTACTGAGCGTCGAAGACGACGGTCCCGGCGTTCCGGTCGATCAGCGTGCGCGTATCCTTCGTCGCGGCGAGCGCCTGGATACCCAGCACCCTGGCCAGGGCATCGGTCTGGCGGTGGTCAAGGACATTCTGGACAGCTATGGCGGCGAGCTGAGGCTCGACGACTCCACGCTTGGCGGCGCCGCCTTCCGGATACGGCTGCCGCTGGACTGAGCAGGCCCAAGTGGATACGGTACTGCCCAGTCCCCGCGCAGCTGCTAAAATTCGCATTCCCGCCATGCAACGGACGCATCACATGTCAGTGGACGAGAACAAAAGGCTGGTTCGCAAACACGTCGAACTGAGCTGGAACCGCGGCCACCTCGCGCTGGCCGAGCAGCTGCATAGCAAGGATTTTCTCTACAAGAGTTCGTTCGTCGGTCGCCCCATGACCAGCGCCGAGTTTGTCGGGATGATCATGCAGATTCGCACCGCCATGCCTGATCTCGAAGTGGTCATCGAAGAATGCGTTGCCGAAGGCGACAAGGTGGTTACCTGGAGCACATTGATCGGCACCATCGAGAACGCCGCTCTGGGCTATCCGCCCAGCGACAAGGTGCTGAGCATTTCAGCCATGGCATTCTGGACACTGACGCCGAGCGGGCAGATCCGTGAAATCTGCACCATGTTCGACATGGAAAGCTTCCGCTCTCAGTTGGGGCTGCCCACGCGTACCTATTCGGAAAAAGCGCTGCCCTGACGGTCTGCATTCACCCGCCGCCCGGCTGCTACATCGCCAGACCCGGCCTGCTCGCTTGGAGCTGGCCCGCGATATTTCATCGAATAAATATATCGGACTTATCGGCTTATTTTATTGGCTATTCAGTTAGGTCTTAGTGGCTAGTTTGCCCTATCACCTTTGTCGATTAGCACTATTGATACGTTCGCATTTGTTCAACCAGCGTTCGTACTTAGCATAGGTTCCGTACCACTCCTACCGAGGACAGACCTATGAAAAAGCTGATCGCAACGCTCCTGCTGACCGGACTCACCGGTTCCGCTTTCGCCGTTCCGCCGAGCCAGCCACAACCCTTATTGGGTGAAGCGCAGGGTAGCGATACTGTGCGTGAGCATATCCTGACCGACCACGGCCTGGCTGAAAATGGCTCGGAACGAACCCCGCTGGGCGAGCGGCTGGCCGAAGATGGTTTCGATTTGACGCCACTTGGCGAACAACTGGCGGAAGATGGCTTCGATCTTACGCCGCAAGCCGACCGTCTCGCCGACGATGGCTTCGACCGTACGCCGCTGGGGCAGCGTCTTGCGGAAAACGGCAGTGACCGAACCCAGCTAGGGCGGATATGAAACAACCGATTCACTCAAGGCGCCGTTGGCGCCTTTTTTATTGCCCGATCAAGCACCGCGAAAAAGGCGCACTTCGATGTTGTATCGATCATCACAGCGCAACTAACCAAACGATCGTCGCTGCACTGTTCAACCATTGAATAAATAACCCGATCAAATAAAGTGCCAGCCATTACATCCCCATATCTGATCCCTTTACCAAAACCATCCCAACCACAGCAGAGCCACCAATAACCAGGCGCTTATGGCGAACGTGCCACTGGCCCACAAACGATTCCAGCGACGTTCGCGTTGGCGCCACCGTGACGGGTTCGGCCCGGCGCGCGGTACTGCCAGCGGCGGTCGCTGCAGTAGCCGCTTGAGCCGCAACGACACGACCAGCGCGGGGTTTGGCAATGCTGCCATCCATGCCGGAACACGCCAGCCGAGGCGCAACGCCAGCGCCGCCAGCGCAAGGGCCAGCAAAAGCGGCCATAGCCCTGCCCAGATGCCGCCGGGATACAGGCCCTGGAGCATGGGCTCACGCAGCGTCGGCCAAAGCCAGGGCAACAACACGGCCAGGCTGCTCAACAATGCCCAGGGCAGCAATTGAGGCAGGGGCGGTCGCGCGCTCGGCGCGTCATCGGCATCCCGGTACAGCAACCACAACGCCCGGATCAGCAACAACACGGTGGTCAGGCTGGCGACGCTCAGCCAGACCAGCCAACGCTCGAACTCACTGGCCTGCCACACTTCCTTGAGCGCCGTCTTCACCGCCCCGCCGCTGGTCAAGGGTGCAGCCGCGATTGCCGCGGCCGGTAAGCTCAGCAGCAGCCAGCCCACGCGTGACAGCCGACCGGCATGGATCATCCCTGCGGCGAGAAACAGCGCGCCCTTGGCCAGTCCGTGATGCACGCCATAAAGCATCAGCACGACGGTCAGCTCCTGCGCTTGCTGCGGATGCCGCCAGGCCAGCGCCAGCAGCATCAGCAGATACCCCATCTGGCTGACCGAGGAGTAGGCCAGGGCCGCTTTGGCCTGGGCGGTGAACAGCCCCAGCAAAGCCGGGTAGATCGCGCTGAAAATACCCACCGCGAGCGCGACCTCAGCCCAGCCGGACAGCAGCGGATCGTTCTCCGGCAAGCAGCGCCAGAGACCGAGGAACCCCGCCTTGAGCATCGCCCCGGACAGGACCGCGCTGGCCGGCGCCGGCGCCGCCGGGTGCGCCAGCGGCAGCCACACGTGCAATGGCCAGAAGCCGGCCTTGAGGCCAAGTCCGATCAGCAACAGCAGCAACGTCAGGCCGTCCATCGGCAATGCCTGCCAGGCGACGAAAGCGAAGGCTCCGTCAGCGGCATGACTGCGCAGCAGCAGGGCGGTCAGGAGGGCCATTTCGCCACAGATTGCCAACTGCAGATAGAGCCGCCCCGCGCGACGGGGCCCCGGACCGCCCTGATGCACGATCAAGCCGTAGGCGGCCAGGCTCATGGCACTGAAGCCGAGGTAGAAGCTCAGCGCGTCGGTGGCGATGATCAACAGCAGGTTGCCCGACAGCGCCAGCGACCAGAACGTCCAGAAGCGCAATCGCCTGGGATCGTCCCGCTGGCTGTTGCCGGCAAATACCCCGGCGCATCCCCACAACAGCGCGGTAAAGCCCAGCCAGGCGCGAGTCAGCGCGTCATCGGCACCCCAGCGCACGCCTTCCCACAGCATCGGCAGTTCCAGCGGCGGCATCGGCCAGATCACCATGCCCAGCGCCGGCAGGCATCCCAACCAGAGCCAGCCGACCGCGCGCGTGCAACAGCGCAGCGACACGCCGGCCAACAAAGGCGCCAACGGGACGAGTAGCCAGAGCCAGGCGCTCATATCTCGAATTCCCGGTCGACAATCAGTTGCGCCCAGCCGAGCGGACTCAGCGCAGTACCGGCCAGCAGACCTACCAGCACCGCCAGCAGCGCCGTGAACAGCGCCGGGATCAGCAGCATCCAGTGGGTTTCCCAGCGCTCCTCGCGCCAGTTATCTTCGTGCCAGTCGGCTGGCTCGGCGAACCAGCCCCGCCA
Source organism: Stutzerimonas stutzeri (assembly GCF_009789555.1). Classification (NCBI taxonomy): domain Bacteria; kingdom Pseudomonadati; phylum Pseudomonadota; class Gammaproteobacteria; order Pseudomonadales; family Pseudomonadaceae; genus Stutzerimonas; species Stutzerimonas stutzeri. The sequence goes on along the minus strand of NZ_CP046902.1, from coordinate 1,085,658 downwards.
CAGCAGCGGTAAAAAATAACCGGCGTTGAGCAGCGCGGACCCCATCAGCACCAGCAACACCCAGTCCTGGCCGACTTCCAGAGCCCCCATGCCCAACGCCCACTTGCTGACGAACCCGGCAATCGGCGGGATGCCGATCATGCCCAGCGCGCCGATGCTGAATGCCGTCATGGTCAGCGGCATTCGCCGCCCCACCCCATCCATCTCGCGGATACGGTGGATGCCAAGCGTTTCGGCGAAGTTGCCGGCGCAATAGAACAGGGTCACTTTCATCAACCCCTGGTGCACCAGATGCACCAGACCGCCGACCGCGGCGATGGGTCCGAGCAGCGCCACCCCGAGGGTCACGTAGGACACCTGGCTGATGGTCGAGTAGGCCAGGCGCTTTTTCAGTTCCTGCTGCTGCAAGGCTCGCAACGAGCCGTAGAGTATGGTGGCCGCGGCCAGCCACAGCAGCGGCATGGCCATATCCAGCCGGGATAGTGCCTCGGCGCCGAAGACGTCATAAACCACCCGCACGATACCGAAGGCCCCGGCCTTCACCACCGCCACCGCATGCAGCAATGCACTGACCGGCGCCGGCGCCACCATCGCCTGGGGTAACCAGCCATGCAAGGGAATGAGCGCCGCCTTGACCCCGAGCCCGGCCACCAGCAGCACGAAGGCGACGCGCAGCGCCAGATCCTGCTCGCCGACCTTGTCCAGCAGGTAGCCTCCCGGCTGGAAATCCTGCCCTCCGGCCAAGCCGTGCAGCAACGCTACGCCCATCAGCACCAGCGCGCCGCCGCCGACGGTATACGCTAGGTAAACCCGTCCGGCACGCAGCGCTTCGGGCGTGCCGCGATGGACCACCAGCGGGAACGTGGCCAGGGTCAGCATTTCGTAGAACAGCAGGAAGCTGACCAGATTGCCCGCCAGCGCCAGACCCACCGTGGCGCTGACACACAGGCTGAAATAGCCGAAGAAGCGCGACCTCAGCGGGGAGTGCTCCAGATAACCGATGGCATAGACCGTAGTGGCCATCCACAGCACCGATGACAGCGCGACGAACAGCAGCGACAGCGCATCGGCCTGCAACACCAGGGGCGCGCCGGGCAGGAACGGCAGGCTGAAGCGAAACGCCAGGCCACGGCTGACGCCATAGATCATCGCGCCCACCAATACCAGTTTGATCCCTACGCCGAGCAGGTTGAGCGTCACACGGGTTCGCTGCTGATCCTCGCGAAGCGTAAAGATCAGCAACCCTGGCAGCAGCGAGCTGAGCACGATCGCCAGGGGCAGCCAACTCGTCCAGGTCATCGCGCCACCCCGCCCAGCCAGAGCAGCAGGGGCTCGCTGATCAACGCCAGGCTCAGCACCAGCAGCGCCGGCAGCATGGCCAACCATTGCGCCAGGCGATCCGGCACGGTGCTCGGCGGGTTCGGTCGGGCACGATCGAAGCCCAGCGCTACCACGCGAAATACGTAGGCCGCCGACATCAGCGTGCCAAGCAGTACGCCTAAGGCCCACGGCCAATGCTGTGGCCGCTCGAACAACGGCTGCAACAACAGCCATTTGGCGAGAAACCCCCCGCTGGGCGGCAAGCCGATCAGGCTGGCGCCGGCCACGGCGAAGGTCGCCATCGCCACCGGCATGTTCTGGCTGGCGCCTTTCAATGCACGCACCCGACGCGTGCCGAGCACCCGTTGCAGCTCGCCGGCGGCAAGGAACATCGAGACCTTGGCCAGGCCGTGGGCGAGGATGAACAACCACAATGCCGCTGTCATGCGCGGCTCCTGCCAGCGCAGCAGCAGGCCCAGCGCCAGCAATGCATACCCCAGTTGCGCGACGGTCGAATAGGCCACCAGCATCTTCAGGCGTGGCGCGCGCAGCGCCGACCAGCCACCCGACAGCAGCGCCAGCACGCCCGCGGCGGCGAACAGACCGCCCGCCTGACGGGCCACTTCGGGCGGGGCGAGCTGGGTCCAGACCAGCCAGAGGATATAGATCGGCCCCTTGACCACCAGGGCGGAGAGCAGCGCACTGACCGCCGTCGGCGCGCCGGAGTGTGCCGGTGGCAACCACAGGTGCAGCGGCCATAGCGCGGCCTTGAGCATCAAACCGACGGTCATCAGCAAGAGCGCCAGCCGGGTGCTGGCATCGGCCTCGACCTGCTCGCTCAGCAGCGCGATGTCGAGCATGCCGTAGCGGCCATAGAACAGCGCGACGCCGAACAGATAAGCGAGCGACCCGGCCAGCGACAGCATCAGGTAATTGAAGGCTGGCCGGTAGGCCTGGCGTCCGGCCAATGCCACCAACGCAACCGCTGCCAGGCTGAGCAATTCGAGCGTGACGTACAGATTGAACAGATCCGCAGACAGCCACAGCGCGACCAGCGTGGCGTGCAGCAGGCAGGACAGTGGCCAGTAGTCCTCGCCCCCGGTGGCATGCGGGCTGCGCGCGGCGTAAAGCGCCACCAGCAGATGCAGCCCGGCGGTGAAGACCATCAGCAAGGCGGTCAGCGCAGTCAGACGGAAACGGATCGCCAGCGGCGTGTCCCAGCCACCGAGGTGCAGCCATTGCGGTCCCATCAGCATGGTCTGGTGCAACGCCACGGCCGCCGCCAGCAGACTGGCGAAGCTGATCGCAATCACCCACAGGCCGTTACGGCGCGGCTGTATCGCCAGCAAGAGCAGGCCGCCGAACAACGGCAGCGACAGACTCACCAGGGCCGGCGTCATCGATGCCGTGCCCCTTCGCCGCGCATGGCCCCGGCCAGTCGCAGGGCGAGCGCCGTAGCGCTGACGGCCACCACCAGCCCGGTAACCACCAGCGCCACCAGCAACGGATCGCTCGGCTGGCTACGCGTCGCCAGGGCGATCATCACCAGAAACACGCCACTGCCCATCAGATTGAACGCCATGATCCGCCGCAACGCCTGGCGCAGGGTCAACAGGCCGTGCAATCCGAGCAGCCAGAGCGCGGCCCCCACGACCATCCAGAACAACGCGGCGCTCACCGCGAGGCCTCCTCGCCTTCACCGATCACCAACAGGCTGAGGCTGGCGGCGATCGACAGTGTCGCCACCGCTTCGATCAGCAGGATGATCGTTTTGGCCCAACCGTCCGGATAGTCCAGCCAGCCCTCCCCCAGCCAGGCGGTAAGCAGGGCGACGACGAGGAACAGCCAGACGCCGCCGAGCACCAGCATCCGAAGCGGGACGAAGGACCAGCGCAATCCGGGCAACAACGCCGACAAGCGCAGCAACACCACGCCGGCAGCCAGCAATGCACCCGCCTGGAACGCCCCGCCCGGTGAGTGGGCGCCACGCCAGAGCACGTAGCCGGCCGTCAGCACGAGCAGCGGTGCCAGCACCCGAGCCCAGGCACGCAATAGCGGCCACGGCTCTGCCAGGTCGAGACGCTGTGGCCCGAGCTGTCGTGCGCCTATCAGCGCCAGCAACAGCACGGCCAACTCCAGCAAGGTATCCCAGGCACGCAGGTTCAACAGCACGGCGGTGACCGGATGACTGACCCCAGTGCTCGGCAGCACCCGGTCGATTTCATCAGGCAGCGCTGAGCGGCCATCAGCCAGCGGTGCGAGCCCCTGCACCAGCATGATCAGCAATGGCAACACCACCGCCGCCGCGGCCAGGCGCTGGCGCGTCGGGGCCATGGTCGGCCGCTCGGCCGGTCCCGCTCGACGCGCCAGCGCAGAGAACAGCAGAACACCGGTCAGCCCGGCTCCGATGGCGGCCTCGGCCAGCGCCAGGTCCGCCGCCCCCAGGCGTGCCCAGACCAACGCAAGCGCCAGGCCGAAGGCAATGAACAGCAGCACGCTGGTGTAAAGGTGCCGCCCGTGCAGCGCACCCACGGCCAGCCCCAGCAGCAGTAACCCCAGCGCGCCATCCCATAGCCACTCAGTCATCGCGCGGACCCTCACCGGCCTGCCGTGCCAGCAACTGGCAGGCCGTGGCGCCCGAAGCCAGCAGCAACAGCCAGATCAACAGCATCTGCCCCACCTCGTACAGGCTCTCGGTACGAATCGACAGGCCAGCGACGACCAGCCCGAGACCGAGCGTATCGGCCTTGGTCAGGGCATGCAGCCGGCTCACCGCATCGGGAAAACGCAGCAGCCCAAGGCTGCCGGCGGCGAAGAAAAACAGGCCGCCAAGCATCAACAGCCCGCTCAGCGCCGCGATCAGCAGGTCAGTCATGCTGCCTGCGCCGCAGCAACTGAACCAGGGCGGCCGTCGCGACTGCGGCGAGCAACCCCATCAGCAGCGCCACGTCGCGCAGTGCCGGTTGCTCCTGCCAGTGCGCCAGGACCAGCAGCAACGCCGTGCCAGCGGTGCCGAACAGTTGGATGGCCAGCAGCCGATCCACCCGTGTCGGGCCCAGGACCACGCGCACCAGGCCAACGGCGATGGTCACCAGCAACAGCGTTGAGTACAGCGCCATCAGGGCTCGCCCCTGCCGTCAAGCAGCCGCGCCAGGCGAGCTTCCAGATCGATCACCGTCGCGTGCCATGGTTGCCGCTCATCGAGCACGTGAAGGCGCATGCAATCGCCGTCGATTCGCGACGACAACGTGCCGGGTAGCAAACCGACCATCGCAGAAAGCAGCAACCGTACCCGTGGCGATTGGCAGCGCATCCGATAATCGACCCAGACCGGTTGGAGCGAGGGTCCAGGCAGCATCGCGCGCACGGCAACGTCCCAGGCGCCGAACGCCATGCGGCTCAGGAAAAACCAGACGAACCCCGGCAATCTCCGCCAGGAGAGCCGCCAGGGCCGCAGCCCCAGCCAGAGCGACAGCCCAGCAGCAAGCAGCACGCTTGGCAGGCCCAGCGTCCAGCCGCTGCCCCTGGTGAACAACGCCCAGATCGCGGCGTAGAACAGCGACCACGCCAGCCCATCGAGCCAGCGGCGATGCGATCCGGTGTCTGTCGTCACGGCGTCTCCTTGTTCACGCGGATCGTCGAGGTCCGCTTGCTTCCATCGGATCGGGGGCCGGCTCGTTCGCGCTGGTGGCCAACGCCGTGGACAGCCCGACCGCGGGCGCTGCAGGCTTGCCCGCCTGGCTTTCGCGGCGTTGCACGAGGATCCTTCATGGCCGCAAAGCGGCATCGATCCAGCGCGTCGCCGGCCGCCCGAACGCGAGCCCCTGGCCCAGGTTTGTCTTCAAAGGACCTGAATGCTCGGCGAGGGTTCGCGTTTCGCTGTCTACACAGGCAGAATCGGTTTTGGTCAATCGGGGGCCAGACCCGTCCCGAACCCGTCGCCATGGCCGACGCGCGGGATGCCGGGTCAGGGCTCGTGCGGTCATCGACGGGAAACCTTTCACGCCGCAGCCGCTCGAACCTCAATCGCCAGTTCTGGCACAACGCCGAGGCGTCAACGCCGGGCTTTGCTGGTCGATACCGAACACCGCACCCGCTGGGGTGATCAAGTCATTGTCGGGCAGCAGCCCAAGCCTGCGTGATGCCTGTCGGGCACGCGTGCGAGGAGCTATCGAATGAGTGCGATTGCGTTGATGATTGTGGGGCTGGCGGCGATGTCGCTGGGGTATCTGTTCTACTCGAAGTTCATCGCCGAGAAGATCTATCGCCTCGACCCCAACTACCGCACCCCGGCCCATACCATGCGCGACGGCGTGGATTACGTGCCGACCAACAAATTCGTGCTCTGGGGCCACCACTTCACCTCGGTGGCGGGCGCGGCACCCATCGTCGGTCCGGCCATCGCGGTGATATGGGGCTGGGTCCCGGCGTTCCTCTGGGTGGTGCTGGGCACCATCTTTTTCGCTGGCATCCACGATTTCGGCGCGCTGTGGGCCAGCGCCCGCAACAAAGGCCAGTCGGTGGGCATGCTCAGCGGCCGGTTGATCGGTTCGCGCGGGCGCAGCCTGTTTCTGGTGGTGATCTTCCTGGTGCTGTTGATGGTCAACGGCGCCTTTGCCGCGGTGATCTCGAACCTGCTGGTGTCGACGCCGACCTCGGTGATTCCGGTGTGGGGTGCGATCGTCGTGGCCCTGGTGATCGGCCAGTTGATCTACCGCTACAACGTCAAGCTGCTGTGGCCGTCATTGGGCGGCGTGATCGTGCTCTACCTGCTGATTCTGCTGGGCAGTGCCTACCCGATCAGCCTGCCCGAAACGGTGATGGGCCTCAGTGCGAAATCGTTCTGGATTCTGCTGCTGTTCGCCTACGCCGCCATCGCCTCGCTGCTTCCCGTGTGGGTCTTGCTGCAGCCGCGCGACTACATCAACGGCCTGCAACTGTTCGTCGGCCTCGGCCTGCTGTATTTCGCCGTGTTGTTCGGCGCACCGGAGCTGGTCGCGCCCGCCTGGAACGCCGAACTGCCGAGCGACAGCCCGAGCATCGTGCCGCTACTGTTCGTCACCATCGCCTGCGGTGCCATTTCCGGCTTTCACGGGCTGGTGGCGTCCGGCACCACGTCGAAGCAGTTGGACAAGGAAACCGATGCCCGCTTCGTCGGCTATTTCGGCGCCGTCGGTGAAGGCATGCTCTCGCTGGCCGCGATCATCTGCTGCACGGCCGGCTTCGCCACGCTGCTGGACTGGCAGCAGGTGTACACCGCGTTCGGCCAAGGCGGTGTAAACGCCTTCGTTCAGGGCGGCGGGACCCTGCTTGCCAACGGCCTGGGCCTGCCGGCAGATCTCGGTGCAACCATTCTCGCGGTGATGGCAATCCTCTTCGCCGGCACCACCATGGATACCGGCCTGCGTTTGCAGCGCTTCGTGATCCAGGAAGCGGGCGAGCTGGCCGGAATGAAAGTGAACACCCTCGTCGGCACCCTGATTGCGGTTGGCGTGTGCATGGCGCTGGCCTTCGGCGCCGGTGCCGAGGGCAGCGGCGGCATGGCAATCTGGCCGCTGTTCGGCACCACCAACCAGCTGCTGGCGGGCCTGACCCTATCGATCATCACCGTGTTGCTGATCAAGCAGGGCCGTCCTGCCGTGTATACCCTGGTGCCACTTGTGTTCCTGCTGACCATGTCGATCTACGCCTTGCTGGTGCAGATGGGTCAGTTCTACCGCGCGGAAAACTGGTTGCTGCTGGGTATGGACATCGTGATCCTGATTGCCGCCCTGTGGGTCACACTCGAGGCGATCATCGCCATGCGCCAGGGCCGCGATCCGGCTGCCGAGATGACCACCGACGAGCCGCTGCCGTGACACCGCGGCCGTTCTTCCAGCGCTTGTCGGATGGGCTGCGGGAGTTCTACATAGCGCCCTACCGGCGCACGTTCGCCCGCGCCCGGCGCGATGAGGACGACCTGTTCATGCTGCTGGTCTTCTCCGAAGCGCTGGGCGTGCCGAACCCGGCCACCTGGTACACCCTGGAACTGATGCCGGAACTCTACCAGCGCTTCCATGACTGGCATCGACGCATGGGCATGGAGCACTCTCCACTGGACCACATCGGATGTTGCTAGCACTGGCCGCCCGAAAGCGGGTGCTGTTCATCGGCGGCAAGGGCGGCGTCGGCAAGACCACCGTCGCCGCCGCCACGGCATTGCAGCAGGCGCGCGCCGGGCGCCGTGTGCTCCTGGTATCCACCGATCCGGCGCACAACCTGGGCCATCTGTGGAATCGAGCCATTGGCTCCAGTAGCGTTCGGTTGGCGGCCGGCCTCGATGGCCTGGAGCTGGACCCCGATGAAACGGTGCGCCAACACCTCGACGAAGTGGGCGGTGCGTTGCGCCGCTTGATGCCGCCGCATCTGGCCGGCGAAGTCGACAAGCACATGGCGCTGTCTCGCGATGCGCCCGGCATGCACGAAGCGGCGCTGCTCGAGCGCATCGCGGACACCCTGATCCAGGGCCTCGAAGACTACGACCTGCTGGTCTTCGACACCGCCCCGTCCGGCCATACCTCGCGGCTCATGGCGCTGCCGGAAATGATGACCGCCTGGACCGAGGGCCTGCTGCAACGCCAGGAACGCAGCAAGCGCTTTGGCGATGTGTTGCGCAATCTGGGCAAGGATGACGGGGGACTGGGCGAAAGCGTGGTGGGTCGCGAGCCCAGCGACGGGAGTGATCGTCAACAGCGCGTGCGTCAGTTGCTTTACCGGCGTCGCGAGCGTTTCAGCCTGCTGCGCGAAGTGATCCAGGACCCACAACGCTGCGCATTCGTCATCGTCCTGGCCGCCGAGCGGTTGCCGGTCCTGGAAACCATCGAGCTGCACGCCCAGTTGCAGCGCAGTGGCATCGATGTCGCCGGCCTGGTGGTGAACAAGCGCTCACCAGCCGACGCCGGCGCCTTTCTGGCCGAGCGACATGCCCAGGAACAGCGACATCTGGATGCCCTGCGACAAGCGCTCCCGGACCTTGCCCTGCAAGAACTGCCGCTGCTCGCTGAAGACGTGGTCGGTGAAGCCGCGCTCGAGCGTTTCGGCGAACGGCTGGGACTTCGCACGTCCTTCTGAGCCTCGTGCCGAACGATCGGAGCCATAGCGCACGCATGGCCGGTCGTCGCCTGCCGGGCTGGCCGGACGGCACCTGCCGTTTCTCGAACGCATTCGGGCGCGCATGCCCCTTCCAAGTGCGACGAATCTCCGTATAGTGCGCCGTCGTCCTCCGACGTACCGACCTCACAAGGCCTGGCGCGGTCTGATGACCAAGGCATGATCCTTGCCTGACCAAGTTCGCAGCCCATCACCCCGGCGCTGCGTTTGCCGAATGCCCTACCCGGGTGGCCGGCCTGATGCTGGAGATACACAATGTCTACCGAACCCGTCACTCTGATGGTTGCCCGCCGCGTGCGCGATGGCCGCTACCACGATCTACTCGCCTGGCTGCACGAAGGCGAGCAATTGGCCGCGGACTTTCCCGGCTACCTGGGTTCCGGCGTGCTGGCACCGCCGCCCGGGGACGACGAATTCCAGATCGTCTTCCGCTTCGCCGATGAACAGACCCTCGACAGCTGGGAGCATTCGGCCTCGCGCAGGGCCTGGCTGCAGCGTGGCGGCGAGCTGTTCGGGCAGCCGCATGAGCACCGCGCACGTGGCATCGACGCCTGGTTCGGCGGCAACGACAGCCCTCCCCCTCCGCGCTGGAAGCAGAGCGTGGCGATCTGGCTGGCCTTCTTTCCCGTGTCGCTGATATTCAACCTGTCGCTCGGTGGGCTGCTCGGCGAGCTGAGTCTGGTGATGCGCATCCTGATCACGACGCTCGCACTGACGCCACTGATGACCTACCTGTTCATACCGCTGTCCACACGACTGCTGCGACCGTGGCTGCAGAGCCCGCCCCGCCCACGTATGCGACACGCTGAACAACCGGCCCCTGTCCGCTGATCGGAACGGCCCGACCGGCTTGATAAAAACATTGCTGCCATTCGTCTGGCGCCATTAAAGTGCCACCTCCGCGAGCCGATAGCCATCCGACGCCCCTTTTTGATGCACTGACGCTCATCGAGCCGGTGCGGGCCGTCGACTCAGGCGGTGTCATTGCGGATGGAGCAACGGATGAATAACAAGAAACTGGGGTCGTCGTATGGACGGCGACTTGTCGCCGCGACGCTGGTGTCGGCCAGCCTGCTGTTCCCTTCGACCGTTGTTCGCGCCACCCAAAGCCTGACGCTGCTCAACTGGGAGCACTACCTGAGCGATGCGGTGATTCAGCGTTGGGAAGCCGAGACCGGGGTGGCGATCCAGCAGATCTACTTCGACAGCGGCGACAAGCGCGACGAGGTCCTGGCCACGCCCGACCACCAGATCGACCTGGTGCTTACGGCGCTGGTAAGCGCTTACCGTTTCGGCAGTCGCAGCCTGCTCGAGCCCATCAATGAGGCGGCACTGCCCAACCTGCGCCATGTTTCGCAACACTGGCGCGACCGTTGCGGCTCTTACAGCATCCCCTATCTCTGGGGCACCCTCGGCATTGCCTACCGCGCCGACCGCATCGACGAGCCGCCCCAGTCCTGGGCCGACCTGCTGCTGCCAACCCGAGGCGATGAGCCGCACATCATCATGATGGAGGACCACGAGGACATCCTCGCTGCTCCGTTGATCTACCAGCAGCGCTCGATCAACAGTTCGGACAACGATGAGCTCAAGGCCGCGTTCGAACTGCTCCGCGCCCAGGCCAGCGCCGTGCTCACCTATGAATACGCGATCACTTCGCTGGGTCGCCAACGCTACCTGGACCAGGCCGTCATGGCGCTGGCCTACAGTGGCGACCAGCATGTGCTCAATCAGGCGCCCGGGGTCGACGGCGCGCCTTGGCGTTACGCGGTGCCCGAGGAAGGCACGCTGCTTTGGGTCGACTGCCTGTCGATTCCGACCAACACCCCGAACAAGGCGTTGGCGTACCGTTTTCTGGACTTCATCAGCGACCCCCGGATCGCCGCATTGAACGCCGCCGAGCTGGGCGTCGCGACACCCAATGCGGCGGCCCGGGCACTGTTGCCCGAAGCGATGCGACAGGACCCGACCATCTATCCGCCGGAGGACATACTGGCGCGCAGCCAGTCGTTCGAACCCCTGCCGCCGCATGCCACGCAGACGCGGCGGCGCATCATCAGCGCACTGATCAACGCCCATGACGCTCGGTAAGCGCGCCCTGCTGGTGATCTTTCCGGTCATCCTGATCATCCAGCTGCTGGCCGCGACGACCGCCTACCTGACCCAACGGGCTTCGCTGCTGGGCCTCGAAGAAGCGCGCCTGGCGCAACAGCTGTCGGCCCTGAAATCCGCCTACATGGACTATGAGGCGTTCAACCGCAGCGTGCTCAACTCGATCATGGAGAGCGAGGCGCTGCTGCTGTTTCTGCGCGAGACCAATACCGCCTACCGCAACGAGACGCTCAGCTTGCGCATTCAGCAGAGTGTCCGTTCGCTGTCCACCAGTCGATTGTCATTCGTCTCGTTCGCCATCGTGCAGCCCGACGGCGAGGTGGCGTATTACTTCGAAAGCAGCCTGGCGCCCTTTTCGACCATGAGCGCCCAACAACAACAGCTCGTTCGCGAGGCCCGGCAGGCAACCGACGCCGGCAAGACGAGCTATTTGGCAAGCGCCGACCAGGGGCCGCTTTTGCTGGCCACCGAGTTCCTGCTGTCGGCCTCCAGCAGCCGGCCCTTGCCAAGCCAACGGCTGGAGGCGTTCGCGTTGCAGCTGGCCGTGCGGCCGGATCATTTCGTCGCGCTGAAGCAGCGCCTGGAGAGCGAATACGGCGCAGCGATCGAGATTGCCTCGACGTTGCCGCCGGCTGCGCCGGGCCTGTCGGCCGATATCGAGCTGTCACGCTCGCTGCATGCCCGGCTGGCACCTGCGCCTGACTACATCGCCGCACGCCTGCAGACGCTGAGCCTGGCCTTCCTGGTTGGCGGCTCGATGGTCTGCCTGATCACCATCGGCCTTTTGCTGCTGCTGATACGGCGCTATGTCACCGACCCGATCAGCCTGCTTGACCGGCAACTGACCGACCTGCTGCTGTGCAAGCGCGACGCACTGGACGAACCCGGCGATGGCGGCGAGATCGGCCGGCTGACGCTGAACATGAAGACCCTTCACGAGCGCAACACCACCGCCCTGCAGCGCATCCAGGAGATTTCCTGGACAGACAGCCTGACCCGCATCAGCAACCGTGCCCACTTCGGTGTGCTGGCCACCGCCATGTACGACCAGTGTGCGCATAGCAAGCGGCAGCTGGCGCTGCTGTTTCTCGACCTGGACAACTTCAAGCAGGTCAACGACCAGCACGGCCACGATGCCGGCGATGCGCTGCTACGGATATTCGCCAAACGGGTCCAGGGTGTGCTCGACCGTCATCGACAGGCTCACCCGGACGCCGAAGCCGCGCTCGCCCGGCTGTCGGGTGACGAGTTCGCGATCCTGCTGCTGACCGATGTCGAGCACGACAGCCTGCCGGCTCTTACCGACGCCTTGCTGGGCCTGTGTCGTGGCGGTTTTCGCCTGGAGGATCGTCTCTACCCGGTCAGTGTCAGCATCGGCACTGCCCGCTATCCGGCCGATGCCGATTCCATCACCCAACTGCTGACCCGCGCCGACACGGCGATGTACCAGGCCAAGGCCGAGGGCAAGAACGTCGCGGTGGCCTTCTCGGCCCAGTTGGAGCAGCGCAACCTGCGCATCCGGGTCATCGAGGAGCAGTTGCGCCTGCTCGACGGCGACGACCAGTTCAGCCTGGTCTACATGCCCGCCGTGGATCGCAGAGGCGCCGTGACCAGCTGCGAGGTGCTGCTGCGCTGGCATTCGCCGCTGCTGGGCACGGTCTCGCCCGGGGAATTCATACCCATCGCCGAGCGCGCCGGCCTGTTCCCGAAGATCGACAGTTGGGTGATCGATCACGCCCTGGCAGGCTATCCGGAGCTGGTCAGGCTGTTCGGTGAAGAGGTGATCCTGGCCATCAACGTTTCCTCGGCACAGCTGACCGATGATCGCCTTTGCAATTACCTGATCGAACGTGCCGCGCATTACCGCATCTGTACCAGCCGTATCGAGATCGAACTCACCGAGACCTATGCCGCCGAGCTGAGCAACAACACCATGGAAGTGGTGCGCGCGATCCGCATGGCCGGCTTCCGTGTGGCCATCGATGATTTCGGCGTTGGGTACACCTCGATCCAACAATTGCTCGAGTATCCGGCTGACACCATCAAGTTGGACATGGCCATCGTCGAACGCCTGACCCGCACCGAGATGCAGGAAAGCCTGAGGGCCATCGTTGCGTTCTGCCAGGCTCAGGGCAAGCGGGTCAACGCCGAGGGCGTGGATACGCTGGAGAAGCAATCGGCACTGCTGCAAGCCGGGTGCGACCTGTTCCAGGGCTATCTGATTTCGCCGCCGCGCTCGGCGGCCGCGCTGGAGGAATGGGTGGCGATCCGCAACCGCACGCCAGGGTCGCCCCTCGGCGCGCCGAGCGGTCAGGCGTTGCTCGCGCAGGGGTGAACGGCGCGAGCGCTACCAGGCCTGAGCGGCGCAGCAGCGGGCTCAGCCCTCGTCCACTTCCTTTTCGCCGAGACGACGGTAGAGGGTGCGGCGTCCGATGCCGAGCAACGCCGCAGCGCGCCGCTTGTTCCCCTCGACCCGCTCCAGCACGTGGCGGATGTAACGCATCTCCAACTCATCCAGCGTCGGTAGCAAGGGACCGTCGATCATCAGCCCGAGCAATTCATCGGAGCGGGTTTCGGACGGGGTTTCCTGGTAGCTGGCGATCCGCGTCGGCAGATGCTCCAGCTCGATGCTGCGGCCATGGCAAAAGGTGACGGCGCGTTCCATGGCGTTCTGCAGCTCTCGCACGTTGCCGGGGAAGGGATAGCGCCGCAGTTGCTCGAGTGCCGCGCGCGACAGCCCACGCACGGGACGACCATCACGGGCGGCGAAGTGCGCGACGAAGCCGGCAGCGAGCAGCTCGCGGTCTTCCTCGCGGTCACGCAGCGGCGGCACCTGGAGGATGAACGTCTCCAGGCGGAAGAACAGATCCTCGCGAAACGACTCACGTCCCGCGGCGGTTTCCAGCGGACGATTGCTGGCGGCGATGATGCGCACGTCGACGCTCAGTTCGCGCTCGCCGCCAACCGGGCGGATGGTGCCTTCCTGCAGCACGCGCAGCAGTTTGGCCTGCAACGGCAGTGGCATTTCGCCGATCTCGTCGAGAAACAGGGTGCCGCCGTCGGCTTGCTGAAACAGCCCCTTGTGCGCACGACTGGCGCCAGTGAACGCACCGGCGGCATGACCGAAGAACTCGCTTTCCAGGAGTTCGGCCGGCAACCCGGCGCAGTTGATGGCCAGAAAGGGTCGCTGCGATCGCTCGCTCTCGGCATGTACCGCGCGCGCCACCAACTCCTTGCCGGTGCCGCTTTCGCCAATGACCAGGACGGGGCCGGAGGCGCGCGCAAGCTGCCGAATCTGGTCGAACAGACCGCGCATCACACGGCTGCGACCAAGCATGCCGTGAAAACGATCGTCGCTGAGCAATTGCTGGAAGCGTCGCACCTCGTCGCGCAGCCGGCGAGTCTCCAGCGCGCGCGACACGGCCAGCCCCAGGTGTTCGAGGTCCAGCGGCTTGGTCAGGAATTCATCGGCGCCCTCTTTGAGCGCCGCAACGGCCTGTTGAATGCTGCCAAATGCGGTGATGACCAGGAACGCCGGCGCGGCCTGCATGGCCTTGACCCGCCGCAACAACGCCATGCCATCGGCGCCCGGCAGACGCAGATCGCTGATCACCAGCTCCGGCTCGAAGCTGTCGAGCAGCGGCACGGCGTCTTCCGCGCTCGCCACGGCGTGTACGTGCAACGGGCGATCTTCCAGTTCCTCGACCAGCAGTTGGCGCAGGCTGTCATCGTCTTCGACGATCAACACCCGCTGCGGCGCGCTGTCATCCATTTGCATGCGTGTCATCCTCGTTGGCGAGCGCCAGGGAAATACGAAACGCCGCGCCACCCAGCGGGCTTTCCACCAGTTCGATCCGGCCACCACATTCGGCCACCACCCCATGCGCCACCGCCAGCCCCAGGCCGCTGCCCTTGCCCACCGGCTTGGTGGTAAAGAACGGTTCGAACAGGGCAGCGCGGTGCTGCTCGGCCACGCCAGGACCGTCATCCTCGACCTGGAACATCAGGCAATCGGCTTCCTGCCACCAGCGCAGCATCACGCGTCCGCCGGGACTGGCCTGGGCGGCATTGCGCAACAGATTGGTCAACGCCTGCTCGAAGCGCGGCGGATCGACGTCGCAATGCAGGGCAACGTCCGGCGCCTGAAGGTGCAGCTTCACATCCAGCGAGGCCAGCTCATCGGCAACCGCGGCGGCGGCCGAATGCGCCAGCACATCAGCGGGCATGCGCCGTGCGGGGCGGCCAGCAGCGCGTCCGAACTCCAGCAATTGGCGAACGATCTCGCTGAGCCGCCGCACCTGGCTGCGGATCTGCAGCAGGCCCTTGCGCTGGCCATCTTCCAGGTGTTCGCTGCGTAGCACTCGCTGGGCCTTGCCGTCGATGACGCTGAGCGGGCTGCCTAGCTCATGCGCCACCCCAGCGGCCAGGCGCCCCACCGCAGCCAACTGCTGCGTACGTCGCAACCGGGATTCGAGTTCCGCCTCACGCGCCTTCTGGGCAGCCATCCGCTGCTCGGCGTCGGCGATGCTGTCGAGCATCTGGTTCAATGCGCGGCCGAGCACCGCGATTTCCTGGGGTCCGCTGTGTGGCGCACGGTGCTGGCGATCGCCCGAAGCGACACGTGCCATGCTCTGGGTCAGCTGCTGCAAATGGCGACCGATGGCCGACCAGTGCCCCAGCAGGACGATGCAAACCGCGGCCAGCGCCAGCGCCGCGGCCGATATCCCGGCGATCACGCGCAGGCGTCGTGTATCGCGCTCGAAATCATTCCAGCGACGGGTCACCTGCAACAGGCCATTGATGCGCCCGCCGCTCTGTTCGAGCGGAAGGAAATAGGAGTAGACCTCACGCCCACGGATGCGCTGATAGCCACCGCGACGTTTGCCGTCCGCGGTCAGCTCCTGAATCGAAGATTGGTCCTGATCCGGCTCGATGGCGCCTGCAAAGGCCACCAGTTTGCCCTGATCGTCATAAAGATAAGCCCCATAGACGCGACCGAGGCCAAGCACGGATTCCAACACCTGTTGCGAGGTACGGTCGTGCTGCCTTTCCAGACTGTCGCTGAGCGGCAACCGAACCGCCCGCGCCACCAGCTCGACCTCTTCCTGCAGGCGCCGCTCGCTGTTGCGCTCGACCGTCCATAACAGCAGATAGCTGAAGCCGAGCATGATCGCCACCAGCGGGATCACGACCTTCAACAGCAGCGCGCCGCGGAGCGTCGAGGTTCTCTGCCAAACTGCTACATGTGCCATTTTGGCACCATACAGAACAGCCCCTGCAACGTCGAGCCGAACAGGACGAACGGAATAATTCGTTTATTTTCAGTAGCTTGATATGTGCAGCCCAGGCTGGCATGGCTGATGCAATGGTCCCTGCCGTCTTCAAACCGCAGGAATATCCAACATGACCAAGCTAAACGCCCGCCTCGTTTCCGCCGGCCTTGCCGCTCTTCTCATGGCCGCCGGCACCTCACAGGTGTCCGCGCAGGAGGCAGCGCCGACGACTCAGCCCGCGCCCGCGGTGCAGGCAGCGGACATCAGCGACAAGAAGCTGGAGAAATTTGCCGATTCACTGGGTGAAATCATGGAAATCCGCGAAGACTTCACCGCCAAGCTGGAAAAGACCGGCGATCCAGCCGAAGCCCAGCAGCTGCAGCAGGAAGCGAACGAGAAAATGATGAATACCGTGGTCGAGAACGACCTCAGCATCGAGGAATACAACGCCATCAACCAGGCGGTGCAGAGCGACCCACAGCTGCGCGACCGTGTCATCGCGATGGTCCAGAACTAAGCGTTCAGCCGTTCAACGCGCCCCGCCCCTTGCGGCGGGGCTTTTTTTGCCCGCCACAGGTGCGACGAGCAGGCGTTCGATCACTTGGCGCGCAACGCCAGGCCTTTGAGGAAGTTGCGCAACAGCTGGTCGCCGCAGACACGGTAGTTGCTGTGTCCGGCCTTGCGGAACAGCGCGCTGAGCTCCGGCTTGGATACCGGGAAATCCGCCGCCTTGAGGATCGCGTGCAGGTCATCTTCCTTCAGCTCGAAGGCCACACGCAGCTTCTTGAGCACCATGTTGTTGGTTACCG
This sequence comes from Stutzerimonas stutzeri, assembly GCF_009789555.1. Lineage (NCBI taxonomy): Bacteria > Pseudomonadati > Pseudomonadota > Gammaproteobacteria > Pseudomonadales > Pseudomonadaceae > Stutzerimonas > Stutzerimonas stutzeri. Next base: position 1,068,995 of record NZ_CP046902.1, on the reverse strand, counting down.
GCAACTCGACAGCGGGCGTCGGGCGGCTCTCGTCCTTGCCGCGCTTGTAGATCACCACGCCATCGAGCACATGCGCCATGACTTCGTCCCCGCAGGGTTTGTAACCGTCCTCATCGTCCTTCTTCAGGTAGGCGACCATATCGGCCTCATTGACCTGGTAGCCGGTCAGGCGGGTGATCTCGACGAGCTTTGCGTCGCTTACGTTCAGGATGTAACGCAGGCTGCGCAACACATCGTTATTGACCATGGACAATCCTTACTTCGTGGATGAGCGAGCGTGGCACGCCCGGCTCGTGCAGCGAGACGGGGCCGGCCCGGATGGCGGCGAGTATAGAGGATAGCCCGGGCATTTCAGAAAAATGCTGCAACCCGTGCCGGACGCCAGGCCCAGCGTGACGCCCGGTTACTGTGGCAACTCGACGCTGACCTTGATCGCCGAGTACCAGGCGGCGAGATTGGCGATGTCGTCGTCGCTCAGGCCAGCGGCGATCACCGACATCTGCGGGTGCTTGCGCTCGCCGCTTCGAAAGGCCTGGAGCTGGCGCGCCAGGTACAACTCGCCGTTGCCCGCCAGGTTCGGCGCATCGGCCACCTTGCTCAGCCCGTCGAGGCCATGGCACGCCGCGCACATTTTCGCCTTGGCACGCCCCGCACCCGCATCGGCGGCACGGACCTCGGCCGTGAACAGCAGCGCCAGCAGCACCAGCCAGGCCATGAGCATCCGACTGCGACGATTCCTGACCATAGGCACACCCCTGATCGGCGCTGGCCGGCTCGACGAGCGAGCCGGCCAGCCTTGCGAAAGATCCAGGTCAATCGGCGTCATAGGAGATCCGATAGATCGCTCCGGCGGTGTCGTCACTGACCAGCAGCGAACCATCCTTGAGCTGGGCCACGTCCACGATACGGCCGAAATATTCCCCGGTTTCTTCATCCAGCCACCCTTCGGCGAAAGGCACCGTCTCGCCCGACGGGGCCGATCCGTCGGCGGCGAACGGGGTGAACATCACCCGCGCGCCAGCCGGTACGGTACGGTTCCAACTGCCACGCTGGGCGCTGAACAGCCCGCCTCGGTATTGCTCGGGAAACATCTTGCCGGTGTAGAAAGTCAGCCCCATGTCCGCCGCGTGAGCCACGGTTTCCACCACCGGGAATGTCAGTCCTTCTGGCGGCGTCTGCTCGGCGTATTCGTTGGTGCGCACCTGACCGCCGCCATACCAGGGCATGCCGAACTGCATGCCGGCCTTCGGTGCGTGGTTGATCTCACCGGGCGGGGTGTCATCGCCCATGCCATCGACCTGATTGTCGGTGAACCACAACTCCTGGGTGGTCGGGTTGTAGGTGATCCCCACCGAGTTGCGAACACCCGTCGCGTAGACCTCCCGCTTGCTGCCGTCGCGCTCCATGCGCACGATGCCGCCGATGCCATGCTGGTTGTAGAGATCGAGCTTGTCCTTCGGCGGCACGTTGTGCGGCTGCCCGAGGGAAATGGTCAGCCGGTTGTCCGGCCCGATGGCGCAAACCCGCGCGCCGTGGTTGTAGCTCTCCTCATCGGTCGGGATCAGCTCGCCGGTAGGCACCACGATATCGGCGGCGACGTCCGGCCCTTCGTAGAAGAATTCGGCGGCGGGGAATACCAGTACGCGATTGTGCTCGGCCACGAAGAGGAAACCGTCCGGGCTGAAGCAGGGCCCGGGCTGGGTGAAGGAGATTGCCGGGGCGAACCGCTTGACCTCATCGGCGGTGCGGTTCTTGGTGCGATCGGTAACGGCCCACAGGTCGGTCTTGCGCGTGCCGACAAAGACCACGCCGCTGGAGGGTCCTACCGCCATGTGGCGCGCGTCGGGGACCACGGCGTAAAGCTCGATCTTGAAGCCGTCCGGCAGCTTGATCCGTTCCAGGTTCTGGCGAATCGCATCGGCCACCTCGCCATCCTGCGGCACGGTTTTCATGTCCAGCGACTGGCCGGTGGTCTTCATCGAGCGCATGCGCTCCAGCGCTTCGTCACTGGTAGGGGCGGCCAGCGCCAGCCCGGACAGGCAGATCAGCAAGGCACTCAGGGTGAACGGTGCGTGTTTCATCGGGCCAACCTCATCGAGGGTCGTCTCGGCGGACGATCGTTATTGTTGTTGCGCTCAGCGTCACCCAGGCCGCAGCGGTGCCGTGCGGGCCACCTCAGGGGTAGAAAACCGAGAACTCTGTCACAGCGTAGCGCCAAACGAGCCCTTTGCCAGAAGCTCCACCCACGACCTGATCACCCTTCTGCACACCCGTCTCGCCTGCCCGCCGAGCAACACACCGTTTCGCCTTGTCAGAGAGCGGGAGCGCCCATGCCTGTCGAGGCTCGCTCATGTCCATAGATGAAGTTGGAGAGCTGTCATGAAAAGAGCGGCATTAAGCGTTGGTGTATTGCTTGCGTGCGCCCACGCAGGCGCGGTAACGCCGGGGACTCATTGGGATTATTCCGGTGAGGCAGGACCGGAAAACTGGGCCACCCTGACGCCGGAATTTGGCGCCTGCTCAGGCAAGAACCAGGCCCCGGTCGATATCGACGGGCTCGTCGAGGCGGACCTCGCACCGCTGCGGCTGAACTACAAGACCGGCACCAGCGAGGTGGTCAACACCGGGCATACCGTGCAGGTGGCCTACGCGCCCGGTAGCCAGCTGTCACTCGACGGCAATGACTACGAACTGCTGCAGTTCCACTTCCACATGCCCAGCGAAAACCATATCAAGGGCCAGTCCTATCCGCTCGAAGGCCATCTGGTGCACGCCGACCAGGAGGGCAATCTCGCGGTGATCGCACTGATGTTCAAGGAAGGCGAGCAGAACACCGCGCTGGCTCGTCTGTGGGACGCACCGCCGCAGGCGGGCCAGGCCCGGCAGATCGCCCCGATGAACGTGACCGAACTGCTACCCGCCGACCTGGATTACTACCGTTTCAGCGGCTCACTGACCACGCCACCCTGCACCGAGGGCGTGCGCTGGCTGGTGCTGAAACAGCCGGTTGTCGCCTCGAAGCAACAGATCGAAGCGCTGCAGAGCGCCGTCGGCCATGCCAACAACCGTCCGTTGCAGCCCCTCAACTCGCGAGTCGTGCTTCAGTAATCCGAAAGCCTCAACGTGGCTGACGCATCCGTAGCGGACACCTGTCCGGGCGATGCAGTCCAGGCGCGACGTGGCGGGATCGCTCCGATGCCGCCACGATGACACAGGGCCTGAATGACAGGCTCGACCAGCGAAGCTACACTGCGCGCCTTCCCTGGATCAGCCCGACTCGCCTGCCTCGCATGGCCGCGAATGGTGCGCTCGTCCCTCCCTTTGCCGGGGTCACCGGCCAGGACTCGTCATGATTCGCATCAACGAACTGCAACTGCCGCTCGATCATTCCGCCGACGCCCTGCGCCAGGCCATCGTCGCGCGCCTGAATGTCACCGATACCGACCTGCTCGATTTCAGCGTCTTCAAGCGCAGCTATGACGCGCGCAAGAAGAACAGCGAAATCACCTTCGTCTACATCATCGATGCCAGCGTGACCGACGAGCCCAAGGTGCTCCAGCGCCTGGCCGACGACCGCAACATCCGCGTCTCGCCGGACACCGGCTATTACCCGGTCGGCCAGGCACCCGAGGGGCTGAGCGAACGCCCGCTGGTGATCGGCTTCGGCCCCTGCGGGCTGTTCGCCGCGCTGACCCTCGCGCAGATGGGCTTCAGGCCGATCGTGCTGGAACGCGGCCGCGACGTGCGCAGCCGCACCAAGGACACCTGGGCGCTGTGGCGCAAGAAGGTGCTGAGCCCCGAATCCAACGTGCAATTCGGTGAGGGCGGCGCCGGGCTGTTCTCCGACGGCAAGCTCTACAGCCAGATCAAGGACCCGAAGTTCTACGGTCGCAAGGTGATGCACGAGTTCGTCCGCGCCGGGGCGCCGGAAGAGATCATGTTCGTCAGCAAGCCGCACATCGGCACCTTCCGCCTGACCGGCGTGGTCTCGACCATGCGCGAGGAAATCAAGTCGCTGGGCGGCGAGGTGCGTTTCGACAGCCGCGTGGTCGATTTCATCATCGAAGACGGACGCATCCAGGGCGTGCGCCTGGCCAGCGGTGAAGCGCTGCGCAGCCGCTACGTCGTGCTGGCGCTCGGTCACAGTTCACGCGACACCTTCCGCATACTGCATGAGCGCGGTGTCTATCTCGAAGCCAAGCCCTTCGCCGTGGGCTTTCGCATCGAGCATCCGCAATCGCTGATCGACCACGCGCGCCTGGGCAAATACGCCGGACACCCGGAACTGGGCGCTGCCGACTACAAGCTCGTCTACCACGCGACCAACGGCCGCGCCGTCTACAGCTTCTGCATGTGTCCGGGCGGCACCGTGGTGGCGGCTACCTCCGAACCCAACCGCGTGGTCACCAACGGCATGAGCCAGTACTCGCGCAACGAGCGCAATGCCAACGCCGGGATCGTCGTCGGCATCAACCCGGAAGAAGACTTCCCCGGTGGCCCGCTCGCGGGGGTGGAGCTTCAGGAGCGGCTGGAATCGCGCGCGTTCGAGCTGGGTGGTGGCGATTACTGCGCGCCGGGGCAACTGGTGGGCGATTTCATTCGCGGCCAGCCGTCGAGCGCATTCGGCGACGTCGAGCCGTCCTACAAGCCCGGCGTGCGCCTGGGCGATCTGGCGCCGTCGCTGCCCGACTACGTAATCGACGCCATCCGCGAAGCACTGCCGGCGTTCGGCAAGCAGATCCGCGGCTTCGACCGTGCCGACGCCGTGCTCACCGGCATCGAGACACGGACCTCGTCGCCGGTGCGCATCAAGCGCGACAACACGTCCTTGCAGAGCATCAACACTCGAGGCCTGTACCCGGCGGGTGAAGGCGCCGGCTACGCGGGGGGCATTCTCTCGGCGGGAGTCGATGGCATCAAGGTCGCCGAAGCCGTCGCCACAGCCATGCTGACCGATCTGCAGGGCTAAAACTGCCAGGCGCCGCTGGCGCTTGCGTTCGAAGCGTTCGACGCAGGCAGGCCGTCATAGATGCGTGGCGCGCCCCGTTTCACCCGTGCTCCCGCGCCGGCATTCGGCTTCAGCGCGGCAGATCGGGGGACGGTGGTAAAGTCAGCGCAGCCAACCACTACCGCAGGAGAAACCATGCGCCCACTGTTTACGGCCTTATCGCTGGCACTGCCGCTCGCGCTCAGTTCCTTGGCTTTCGCGACCGACTCGCCTGAAGGGCACTGGCAAACCATCGATGACGAAACCGGCAAGCCCAAGTCCATCGTCGACATCCGGCGGGCCGCCGACGGCACGCTGACCGGCAAAGTGGTTGAAATCCTGCAATCGGCGCAAGGCCCCAATCCGGTCTGCGACGCCTGTGAGGGCGAGCGCAAAGGCCAGCCGATCAAGGGCATGACGATTCTCTGGGGCCTCAAGCCCGACGGCGACCGCGTCTGGGGCGACGGCAACATCCTCGACCCTGTCAAAGGCAAGACCTATCGCGCCAAGCTGACCCTGCCCGAAGGAGGCGAAAAGCTGGAGATGCGCGGCTATATCGGCATCGAGGCGCTAGGCCGCACGCAGACCTGGATCCGCCAGTAAGGGCGCGCGATGCGTCAGGCTCGCAATGCGCCCGGCGCCCCGCAAACGCCTCGTGAAGCCCCGGGGCCACGGCACTCGCGCCACCTGGGCGTTACAGACCCGCGCACGACGAACGCTGGAACGAGGTTCGACCCTTTCAGCGCACGTCAAAACGATGCTCGGCCAGCTTGCGGTCCCCCTGGAAGACCAGGAAATGCCACTGGCCGGGCACCAGCTCATGGGTTTCGGTGAACTCGAAGGCCATGACATCCAGCGGCGCATCCGGAACGAGTTTCTGCACCACCTCGTAACGGTCGTGCCGCTCACCGTTCGCATCGATCACTCCGGGCGTGAGGTATAGCAATGTGAGCGGGGTGTCGTCCGCGCGCTTGCCCTCCAGCCGATAGCGCAGACCGAACTTGGTCCCGATCCTGGCGGGCACGACCTGCGTGGCGTTTATCCGCTGATCGCCACGGGTCAGTAGCCGTTCACCGGGTTGCTGGTCCTGATAACGGCTTTCGAACACACCGGCCTCGACCGGGCCGGCGACCCGCACATCGGCCATAGCCAGACCGGGCAAGAACAGAACGAACAGAAGCGGGCGAAGACTGCGCATGAAGGACTCTTCCTGTCGAAAAACTACGAGCCTATGACCTGCGCGTGACAGACGCGTGACAGATCCAGACAGGCCGCCGCCGCTCGCCAGGGCCCACACGCCAGCAGCCCGAGGCAGCGCAGCCGGATGCAGGAACCCGCCGTTGGGGTCGCCACTCCGATCGCACGGCACCGACGGATAACGGTCAAACCGCGTATGTGCTTATCACCCCATAGCGCCCAGGCGCACCCTTGGTTCACGTCGCTGCGCGCGATCTGCGCGGTGATCCTGCTCACCCTCGGGTCGTCGGCATCGGCCGACAGCGCACTGAACGCGGTCGTCGATCAGGCCGAACAGCTCGATCAGCTGGAAACCCTGATCATCTCCCGCCACGGCCAGGTAATCGTCGAGCGCGGCTACCGGGGCCACCGGACGACCACGCCTACCAACATCAAATCGGCATCCAAGACGGTCATCTCGGCACTGGTCGGCATCGCCATCGACAAGGGCGTTCTGACCGGCACCGACCAGCGCATGGCCGAGCTGCTGCGCAATGATATTCCCGCCGATCCCGATCACCGGCTGCACGACGTCACGGTGGGCAATCTGCTTTCCATGCAAGCCGGGCTTGGCTCCACCTCCGGGCGCAACTATGGTGCCTGGGTGGCAAGCCGCAACTGGGTCCGCGCCGCGCTGGCGCGCCCGTTCGAGGCCGAGCCCGGCGGGACGATGATCTATTCCACCGGATCAAGCCATCTGCTCTCTGCGATCCTCACCCGCCGCACCGGCCAATCGACCCTGCAGCTGGCCCGCCGATGGCTCGCGTCGCTCGACGACTTTGCCATCAGCGCCTGGACGCGCGACCCGCAGGGCATCTACCTGGGCGGCAATGAAATGGCAATGACCCCGCGCTCGCTGCTCGCCTTCGGCGAACTCTACCGCCGCGGCGGACTTACGGCGGCGGGCGAACGACTACTGTCCGAAGAATGGATCGAGGCCTCATGGACGCCGCGCACCCGCTCGCGCTACACCGGGCATGGCTATGGCTACGGCTGGTTCATCACCTCGCTGGAAGGCGAAGCGGTGCGCTATGGCTGGGGCTACGGTGGGCAGATGCTCTATGTGGTGCCTGGGCTGGAGATGACCGTGGTCATGACCTCGAACACACACCAACCCTCGAGCGGCGCCATGGGCCACCGCGATGCGCTGCATCGCCTGCTGGGCCGGATCATCGATGCAGCGCGCAAGAGCGCACCGCCAGCAGATCAAGCGCCCCCGCCCGGCTCGAGCGCATGACTGAAAAGCAGAAGCTTCGCCCCGAGGCGGGCCTCCCACAAGGGCTAGCGCGGCGGTGGGCCTGATTTCCAGCACAGGCCGCAGCGCTTCGTAGGAGGCGCGCCTCGCGGCGAATATGAGCGGCAGGGCGGCTGTGAAGCAAAAGCTTCGCCCCGAGGGCGGGCCTCCCACAAAGACCTGGGGCGGCGGTGGACATGGCGTCCAACAAACTAGGCCGCAGCGCTTTCGTGGGAGGCGCGCCTCGCGGCGAATATGAGCGGCCGGGCAGCTGTGAAGCAAAAGCTTCGCCCCGAGGGCGGGCCTCCCACAAGGGCCTGGTGGCGGCGGTGAGGCTGATTTCCAGCACAGGCCGCAGCGCTTTCGTAGGAGGCGCGCCTCGCGGCGAATGCGAGTGACGGGGCAGCTGTGAAGCAAAAGCTTCGCCCCGAGGGCGGGGCTCCCACAAGGGCTGGCGTGGCGGTGGGGCTGATATCCAGCACAGACCGCAACGCTTTCGTAGGAGGCGCGCCTCGCGGCGAATTTGAGTGGCAGGGCCGCTGTGAAGCAAAAGCTTCGCCCCGAGGGCGGGCCTCCCACAAGGGCTAGCGCGGCGGTGGGGCTGATGTCCAGCATAGGCTGCAGCGCTTCGTAGGAGGCGCGCCTCGCGGCGAATATGAGCGGCGGGGCAGCTTTGAAGCAGAAGCTCGCCCCGAGGGCGGGCCTCCCACAAAGACCTGGGGCGGCGGTGGACCTGATGTCCAGTACAGACCGCAGCGCTTTCGTAGGAGGCGCGCCTCGCGGCGAATATGAGCGGCGGGGCAGCTTTGAAGCAGAAGCTCGCCCCGAGGGCGGGGCTCCCACAAAGACCTGGGGCGGCGGTGGACATGGCATCCAACAAACTAGGCCGCAACGTTTTCGTCGGAGGCGCGCCTCGCGGCGAATGCGAGTGGCGGGGCAGCTGTGAAGCAGAAGCTTCGCCCCGAGGGCGGGGCTCCCACAAGAGTCTGGCGCGATATCCAGCACAGGCTGCAGAAGCCCACACAAACAAAAAACCCCGCCACTGGGCGGGGTTCTTGTTGACAGCCTGGACACCCGAAGGCGCCCTTGCTGTGCGGCTACAACGGCGTATCAGTTCTTGCTGGCACGCTTGCGCTCGTTTTCGTTGAGCACTTTCTTGCGCAGGCGGATCGACTTTGGCGTCACTTCGACGAGTTCGTCGTCGTCGATGAATTCCAGTGCCTGTTCCAGGGTGAACTTGATCGGCGGAACCAGTTGGATGGTTTCGTCCTTGCCCGAAGCGCGCATGTTGTCGAGCTTCTTGCCCTTGGTGGGGTTGATCACCAGGTCGTTGTCACGGCTGTGGATACCGGCCAGCTGGCCTTCGTAGATGTCCTGACCGGGCTCGAGGAACAGCTTGCCGCGGTCTTGCAGGGTTTCCAGCGAGTAGGTCAGCGCCTTGCCGGTCGCCATGGAGACCAGTACGCCGTTCTGACGATGGCCGACTTCGCCGAGCTTGATCGGACCATAGTGGCTGAAGGTCGAGGTCAGGATGCCGGAACCGGACGTCATGGTCAGGAAGGAGTTACGGAAGCCGATCAGGCCACGCGCCGGCACGGTGTATTCGAGGCGGATACGGCCCTTGCCATCCGGCACCATGTTGGTCAGATCGCCCTTGCGCAGGCCCATCTGCTCCATGATCGGACCCTGGTGGATCTCCTCGATGTCGATGATGACGTTCTCGTAGGGCTCCTGCTTCTCGCCGTCGATCTCCTTGATCACCACTTCCGGACGGCCAACGGCCAGTTCGAAGCCTTCACGGCGCATGGTTTCGATCAGTACCGAGAGGTGCAGTTCGCCACGACCGGACACCTTGAACTTGTCCGCCGAGTCGCCTTCTTCGACGCGCAGGGCGACGTTGTGCAGCAGCTCCTTCTCCAGACGCTCCTTGATGTTGCGGCTGGTGACGAACTTGCCTTCCTTGCCGCAGAACGGCGAGTCGTTGACCTGGAAGGTCATGGAAACGGTCGGCTCGTCGACGGACAGCGGCGGCAGGGCCTCGACGTTCTGCTGATCGCACAGGGTGTCGGAGATGTACAGCTCGTCCATGCCGCTGATGCAGACGATGTCACCGGCCTGGGCTTCGGCGACTTCGACGCGCTGCAGACCGGAGTGACCCATGATCTTCAGGATGCGGCCGTTGCGCTTCTTGCCGTCGGCGCCGATGGCGGTCACCGGGGTGTTGGTCTTGACGCTGCCGCGTGCGATACGGCCAATGCCGATAACGCCGAGGAAGCTGTTGTAGTCCAACTGCGAGATTTGCATCTGGAACGGACCGGTGACGTCCACGGCGGGAGCCGGTACGTGATCGACGATGGCCTGGAACAGGGCGTCCATGTGGTCGTCCATGTTCTCGTGGTCCATGCCGGCGATGCCGTTCAGGGCGCTGGCGTAGACGATCGGGAAGTCGAGCTGCTCGTCGGTGGCACCGAGGTTGTCGAACAGGTCGAAAATCTGGTCGACGACCCAGTCAGGACGCGCGCCGGGACGGTCGATCTTGTTGATGACCACGATCGGACGCAGGCCGGCCTTGAACGCCTTCTGGGTCACGAAACGGGTCTGCGGCATGGGGCCGTCCTGGGCGTCGACCACCAGCAGCACGGAGTCGACCATGCTCATCACGCGCTCGACTTCACCGCCGAAGTCGGCGTGGCCGGGGGTGTCGACGATGTTGATGTCGTAGCCGTTCCACTTCAGGGCGGTGTTCTTGGCCAGGATGGTGATGCCACGCTCTTTTTCCTGGTCGTTGCTGTCCATCACGCGCTCGTTTTCGAGCTCTTTGCGGTCCAGGGTGCCGGACAGGCGCAGGAGTTTGTCGACGAGGGTGGTCTTGCCATGGTCGACGTGGGCGATGATGGCGATGTTGCGAAGATTCTCAATCACAAGTCTGTTTCTCTGTAAAAGCTCCGAGCTGGAGGCCGGAAGCTGAAAGTTTGCCGGTTCGCGCGAGCGAGTACCGGTGGCGTCACGAACCGGGTGAACCCGAACAGGGCTACCGGTCGGGAGGGCGATGACGGATGCTGCCTCCCAGCAGGCCAGGCTGCTTAGCCCGGACGATAAACACGCACATTGACATGCCCCTCAGTCAGCAGATGATGAGCATGCAGGCGGCTCATGACACCTTTATCGCAGTACAGCAGGTACTGGCGGTTCACATCCAGTTCCTTGAAGCGGTTGTTGATCGCATAGAACGGCAACGTCTGTACTTCAATACCGTCCAGTTGCAAAGGCTCGTCCTCCGCCGCATCCGGGTGGCGGATATCCAGCACCACCTGGCCAGCAGAAGCCTCGGTCACTTCTTCGACCTGCAAATCCTGGCCCAGCTCGTCGATCACGCGATCGATGGCAACCTGGCGGGTGTTTGCCATGGCGCGCTCGAGTACCGCCATGTCGAACTGTTTCTCTTCGTGTTCGATCCGGTAACGCTTGGCCTTGGTGGTCGGGTTCTTGGAGATCACACCGCAGTATTCGGGCATGTTCTTGGCGAACTCGGCGGTGCCGATCTCGAATGCGGTATCGATGATGTCCTGCTTGTGGCTGGCGATCAGCGGGCGCAGCACCAGCATGTCGGTGGCCGAGTCGATCACCGAGAGATTCGGCAACGTCTGGCTCGACACCTGGGAAATCGCCTCGCCGGTGACCAGTGCATCGATGTGCAGGCGCTCGGCAATCTGCGTCGAGGCGCGCAGCATCATGCGCTTGAGCACGACGCCCATCTGGCTGTTATCGACCTTCTCCAGAATCTCGCCGACCACTTCTTCGAAGGGCACGCTGATGAACAGTACGCGATGCGAACTGCCGTACTTCTTCCACAGGTAGTGGGCGACTTCCATCACGCCGAGCTCGTGGGCGCGCCCGCCCAGATTGAAGAAGCAGAAATGGGTCATCAGACCACGGCGCATCATCTGGTAGGCGGCAACGGTGGAATCGAAACCGCCCGACATCAGCACCAGAGTCTGCTCCAGCGCGCCCAGCGGATAACCGCCGATGCCGTCATGCTGGGCGTGGACGACGAACAAGCGCTGGTCACGGATTTCCAGCCGCACCTCAACTTCCGGCGCCTTCAGCGATATCCCGGCGGCGGCGCACTCCTGGCGCAACCGGCTGCCGACCAGACGTTCCACGTCCATCGAGCTGAACGGATGCTTGCCTGCGCGCTTGCAGCGCACCGCGAAGATCTTGCCCGGCAGTCGATCGGCAAAATGCGATCTGCATTTCTCGAACACGTCGTCCAGATCGCCCAACGGATACTCGTGGACCTCCAGACAGTGCGCAATACCGGGCGTGCAGCGCAGCCGCTCGATCATCTCGTGCAGCAAGCGGTTGTCGCTGAGCGCGGTTTCCACTTCGACGTTGTCCCACACCCCCTCCACCCGAAGGTCGGGATCGAGGTCGCGCAGCACGGTGCGGATGTTCTTCGCCAACTGGCGAATGAAGCCCTTGCGCACCGGCGGGCTCTTGATGGTGATTTCTGGGAATACTTTGACGATCAGCTTCATGGAAACAGCGCGCGCGCCAGCAAGGCGTAAAAAGAGGGGGGCGGAGTATATCGGAAATTGATCAACCTTTAGGCAGTTTTCTCAACTGCCCGTCCGCTGCACTGAAATAGCACAAAGAACACGCAGAGCGCACCATTAAAGTGCGCCGGAATCGAAATATGCGCAGAGGAAATACCCGCACCAACCGCGAGCCTGCGGTTTCAGGCGCCCGGTACCATCTCGGAGCACTGGCATGCAATTTGCTCCCTTGTGAGGCAGGTCGCCTTGGCGGAACATCACCGCTCGGCTTCACCCCTGACTTCGGAAGCATATCTGTCAACGCTTCCACCACTTGGAGAGCACCATGTCGAAGTCGCTTCAACTGATCAAAGATTACGATGTGAAGTGGATTGATCTGCGCTTCACCGACACCAAGGGCAAGCAGCACCACGTGACCGTTCCGGCGCGTGACGCTCAGGACGAGGATTTCTTCGAGCACGGCAAGATGTTCGACGGCTCCTCCATCCATGGCTGGAAAGGCATCGAAGCGTCCGACATGATCCTGATGCCGGTCGACGAAACCGCCGTGCTGGACCCGTTCACCGAAGAGCCGACCCTGATCCTGGTTTGCGATATCGTCGAACCGAGCACCATGCAGGGCTACGACCGCGACCCGCGCTCGATCGCCAAGCGCGCCGAGGAATTCCTCAAGTCCACCGGCATCGGCGACACCGTGTTCGTCGGCCCGGAGCCGGAGTTCTTCATCTTCGACGAAGTGAAGTTCAAGTCCGACATTTCCGGTTCCATGTTCAAAATCTTCTCCGAACAAGGCTCCTGGAACACCGACGCCGACATCGAAGGCGGCAACAAGGGCCATCGCCCAGCCGTCAAGGGCGGTTACTTCCCGGTTCCGCCGTGCGACCACGACCACGAAATCCGTACGGCCATGTGCAACGCCATGGAAGAGATGGGCCTGGTCGTCGAAGTGCATCACCATGAGGTGGCGACTGCCGGCCAGAACGAAATCGGCGTCAAGTTCAACACGCTGGTGAACAAAGCTGACGAAGTCCAGACCCTCAAGTACTGCGTGCACAACGTCGCCGACGCCTACGGCAAGACCGCGACCTTCATGCCGAAGCCACTGTATGGCGACAACGGCTCGGGCATGCACGTGCATATGTCCATCTCCAAGGATGGCAAGAACACCTTCGCGGGCGAAGGCTATGCCGGCCTGTCCGATACCGCGCTGTATTTCATCGGCGGCATCATCAAGCACGGCAAGGCACTGAACGGTTTCACCAACCCGTCGACCAACTCCTACAAGCGTCTGGTCCCGGGCTTCGAAGCACCGGTCATGCTGGCCTACTCGGCACGCAACCGCTCCGCCTCGATCCGTATCCCGTACGTATCCAGCCCGAAAGCCCGCCGCATCGAAGCCCGCTTCCCGGACCCGGCTGCCAACCCCTACCTGTGCTTTGCCGCACTGCTGATGGCTGGCCTGGACGGCATCCAGAACAAGATTCACCCCGGCGATGCCGCTGACAAGAACCTCTACGATCTGCCGCCGGAAGAAGGCAAGCTGATCCCGCAGGTTTGCGGCAGCCTGAAGGAAGCCCTGGAAGAACTCGACAAGGGCCGTGCGTTCCTGACCAAGGGCGGCGTGTTCAGCGACGACTTCATCGATGCCTACCTCGAGCTCAAGAGCGAGGAAGAGATCAAGGTCCGTACCTTCGTCCACCCGCTGGAATACGACCTGTACTACAGCGTCTAAACCCGCGACGTTCATCACAGGCTCCCATCCGGAAGCCTGTGGTGCTTGAGAACCCCGCCTCTCGGCGGGGTTTTCGTTTTCTACGGCCCCACCGAGCTTTCGCCGGCCGGGCTGGACGTCAGGCTCGCAAGCCAGCTTGCTGTCGCTCTCAATTCGCGCGGATCAGGCTTGCCTGCGGGCTCGGGCGGTGCAAGGCTTGCAGCACCTACCCCGCGGAGCTTCCCATGCGCATCGCATTGTTCAGCCTGCTTCTGATCGCCACGGTTCCGGCCATGGCGCAGATCTACAAGTACACCGATGACAAGGGCAATACGGTATTCACCAACCAGCCACCAGAGGGTGTCGCGGCCGATACGGTCGAGTTGCCCCCCGCCAATACAGTCAATATCCGCACACCCGAGCCCCCGCCGCCGCTGGAGCCTGAAGGGCACGGCAGCCAGCAGCAACCGGCATACCGGACCCTGTCCATTGGCGGCATCCCGGATGATGAGGCGTTGCGCGCGAACAACGGCACCTTTGTCGTCAGCGCCCAACTCGACCCGCCACTGCAAAGAGGCCATCAGGTCCGCTTCCTGCTCGATGGCATCGCCCAGGCGGCACCGAGCAGCGCGACCTCGCTGCAACTGAACAACGTCGATCGTGGGACCCACCGGATCGAGGTCCAGGTGCTTGACGGCGACAAGGTGTTGCAGCGCAGCGCCGAGGCGTTCACCGTACAGCGCGTCCATACCTCCAGTCCTGGCCATCGATGAGCGCGCTCGGTAGGCTCGTCGGGCTGCTCGGCCTGCTGGCGGCGTTCACGTTGCCCGCCAGCGCCGATATCTACACCTATATAGACGCGCAGGGTAACCGCGTATTCACCGACCGTCCCGGTGGCCGAGCGGTCGAGCCGGTCGATGCCAGGCCCGTCAACAGCATGCCCGCAACGCCCTCGGCACCCGCTGCCACCCCGGTCAAAGCACTGCCGGAGCGCACGTTTGTTTACCCACAGCTGGCCATCACACAACCAGAAGCCGACGCCACGATCCGCAACAATGCCGGCGCGGTATCGGTCAGCGTATCCAGCGACCCCGGCCTGCTACCCGGCCACCTGTATCGGCTGCTGTTGGACGGCAGTCCGATTGCCCCGGACGGCAGCGAGCCCGCATTCGACCTTCAAAACATCGACCGTGGCAGTCACCAGCTGGTGGTGCAAGTGATCGACGACCAAGGGCAGGCGCTGCAAAGCAGCCCGCCGCGTACCTTCCACCTGCTGCGCACCTCGTTGGCACAGCGGCGCAAGGCCAACCCCTGCAAGAAGGCTGAATACGGCGTCCGACCCGAGTGCCCGCTGAAGGACAAACCCAAGGAAAAGAAAGATATTCCCTTCGTGCCCTTTCTGTGACCATGCTATGCACCTGAATGGTGCGCAAGCCGGACCAATCTGACTCGCTTCCCTCGTTTTCGGCAACGCCCCGCTCTGGAGCGCCAGCGCCTATGCAGCCGCGCCGAAAACGAGCGCCTTGGTTTGCTTCTTGCATTTCCCGTCTCACCCATCGGATGCAGACAGCCATGATCAACGAAGCCCTACAGCGCCTGCTGATCGAGAACCTGACCACCGCGACCCTGCTGCTCGATTCGCGCCTGCGTCTGGAATACATGAACCCCGCAGCGGAAATGCTGCTCGCCGTCAGCGGCCAGCGCAGCCACGGGCAGTTCATCAGCGAGCTTTTCACCGAGTCCTCCGAGGCGCTGGCAGCCTTGCGCCAGGCGGTCGAGCAAGCGCACCCGTTCACCAAGCGCGAAGCCACCCTGACGTCTACGAACGGCCAGCCACTGACCGTCGATTACGCGGTCACGCCGATCCTGACCCGTAAGGAAACGATGTTGCTGTTGGAGGTACTGCCTCGCGATCGATTGTTGCGCATTACCAAGGAAGAGGCGCAACTGTCCGCTCACGAGACCACCAAGCTGCTGGTGCGCGGGCTCGCCCATGAGATCAAGAACCCGCTCGGCGGCATTCGCGGCGCGGCGCAGTTGTTGTCGCGCGAGCTTCCCGAGGAACACCTCAAGGATTACACCGAGGTCATCATCGAGGAGGCCGACCGCCTGCGCAATCTGGTCGACCGGATGCTTGGCTCGAACAAGCTGCCCTCACTGTCGATGACCAACATTCACGAAGTGCTCGAACATGTGGCCAGCCTGATCGAAGCGGAAAGCCAGGGAAGCCTCATTTTGGTGCGCGATTACGATCCGAGCATCCCCGAGGTGCTGCTCGATCGCGAGCAAATGATTCAGGCGGTGCTCAATATCATGCGCAACGCCATGCAGGCGCTGGCCGGGCAGTGCGAACTGGGCCTCGGCCGCCTGACCCTGCGTACGCGCACGTTGCGCCAGTTCACCATCGGTCATGTCCGCCATCGTCTGGTTGCGCGCATCGAAATCATCGACAACGGCCCGGGAATCCCGGCCGAGCTGCAGAACACGCTTTTCTACCCGATGGTCAGCGGCCGTCCGGATGGCACCGGACTCGGCCTGGCGATCACCCAGAACATCATCAGCCAGCATCAAGGCCTGATCGAATGCGAAAGCCATCCCGGCCACACCGCGTTTTCGATCTTCCTGCCGCTGGAACAAGGAGCCTCTTGCGTATGAGCCAAAGCGAAAACGTCTGGATCGTCGACGACGATCGCTCCATCCGCTGGGTACTGGAGAAGGCCCTGCAACAGGAAGGCATGGCCACGCAGAGTTTCGACAGTGCCGACAGCGTGCTCGCACGGCTGGCGCGGCAGCAACCGGATGTGATCATTTCCGACATCCGCATGCCCGGTATCAGCGGCCTGGATCTGCTGGCGCAGATCCGCGAACTGCATCCTCGCCTGCCGGTGATCATCATGACCGCGCATTCGGACCTCGACAGCGCGGTGGCGTCCTACCAGGGCGGCGCCTTCGAGTACCTGCCCAAGCCGTTCGACGTCGACGACGCCGTCTCGCTGGTCAAGCGTGCCAACCAGCATGCGCAGGAACAGCAGAACCTGCAGGAGCCGGCCAACCAGCATCACACGCCGGAAATCATCGGCGAGGCTCCGGCGATGCAGGAGGTGTTCCGCGCCATCGGCCGCCTCAGCCATTCGAACATCACCGTGCTGATCAACGGTGAGTCCGGCACCGGCAAGGAACTGGTCGCCCACGCGCTGCATCGTCACAGTCCGCGCGCGGCATCGCCGTTCATCGCGTTGAACATGGCAGCGATCCCCAAGGATCTGATGGAATCCGAGCTGTTCGGCCACGAGAAAGGCGCCTTCACAGGCGCGGCCAACCAGCGCCGCGGGCGCTTCGAGCAGGCCGACGGCGGCACCCTGTTTCTCGACGAGATCGGCGATATGCCGGCCGATACCCAGACCCGCCTGCTACGGGTCCTGGCGGACGGCGAGTTCTACCGCGTCGGCGGCCACACGCCGGTAAAGGTCGATGTACGCATCATCGCCGCCACCCACCAGGACCTTGAAACCCTGGTGCAGGCTGGCAAGTTTCGCGAAGACCTGTTCCATCGCCTGAACGTCATCCGCATCCACATTCCGCGGCTCTCCGACCGGCGCGAGGACATTCCAGCACTGGCTCGGCATTTTCTCGCCAGTGCCGCGCAGGAATTGGCCGTCGAGACCAAGCTGCTCAAGCCGGAAACCGAAGAATATCTGAAGAACCTGCCTTGGCCCGGCAACGTGCGCCAACTGGAAAATACCTGCCGCTGGATCACCGTAATGGCGTCCGGGCGCGAGGTGCATGTCAGCGATCTGCCTCCGGAACTGCTCAATCAGCCCGCCGACAGCCTGCCGGCTAACAACTGGGAGCAGGCGTTGCATCAGTGGGCCGACCTGGCGTTGGCCCGAGGCCGATCGAACCTGCTCGACGAAGCAGTTCCGGCGTTCGAACGCATCATGATCGAGACCGCCCTCAAGCACACCGCTGGACGTCGCCGCGATGCGGCGCTACTGCTCGGCTGGGGGCGTAACACCCTGACGCGCAAGATCAAGGAACTGGGCATGGGCGTGGAAGGCGGTGACGAGGACGAAGGCGAGGACAACTGATCGGACGCTGCGGCAAGAAGGTGCGATCAGCGGGGCGCCACCCGCACCTTCAACGCCCAGTCGCCGTCCCGCTTTTCGCCCTCCCATTCGGCGGCCAGAGGCCGGGTCGCCACGAAGTGCAACAGCAATCCCTTCTCGGTCGTTTGCAGGCGCCAGGCGACATTCATGCCACCCGGATCAAGCCGCCCGTCGCCGGAATTGCCCTGCGCCTGGAACAGCATGCCGACGGCTCCGTCAACGTCCTGGCCATACAGCGGTGGTTCACGGTCGAACCAGAGCTGCAGGCCATCGGTGGCCGGCTCGACACGCAGCAACTGCACAGGCCCGGGTGCCGTAACGCGCCCGATCATGGCACCCACCAGCAGCCCGATCAGTACCAGCGAGCCGAAAAAGCGACGGCGCAAACGAGGTAGCGGATCGCGCGGCGCAGGGTCGCCTGCCGCAGTAGAATGCCGGTCGTTTTCAGAGTCGGTGACGCGCATGTTTCATGTGATCCTTTTCCAGCCGGAAATTCCGCCGAATACCGGCAACATTATCAGGCTCTGCGCCAACGCTGGCTGCAGCCTGCATCTGGTCGAGCCGCTGGGTTTCGAACTCGACGACAAGCGTCTGCGACGGGCGGGCCTGGATTATCACGAGTACGCGCCGCTCAAACGCCACGCCGACCTCGACAGTTGCCTGGCGAGCATCGGCCAGACGCGGGTGTTCGCCTTCACCACCAAAGGTTCGCAGCCCTTCCATCGGGTGCAGTTCCAGCGCGGCGATGCCTTTCTCTTCGGCCCGGAAAGTCGCGGTCTGCCAGCGGAAATTCGCGATGCATTGCCCAACGAGCAGCGCCTGCGCCTGCCCATGCGTCCGGACAGCCGAAGCCTGAATCTGTCCAATACGGTCGCCGTCGCGGTTTACGAAGCCTGGCGGCAACTGGATTTCGCCATGCAATAAAGAGTCGGCTGGCACCCGCTCGACCGGCAAATGTCCCTGTCATCCGCAAGGTTGAACGATCCGCCACGGCTCTGCGTCGTAACAAGAGACTCGTCGCCACGGCATCCGCGACAAGGCACAGGAGTACGACGTGAGCCAGCCAACGTTCAAACCCTACGACGCGCCTTCAGGCGGCTGGGGCTCGGCCTATTCGGTCGCCAATATCCTCATCCGCGAAAAGATTCCGCTCACGGGCGCCTCACTGCTGCTCAAGCAGAACAAGCCCATCGACGGCTTCGCCTGCGTCAGTTGCGCCTGGGCCAAACCGCACCCGTCGCGCCCCTTGTCATTCTGCGAAAACGGCGCAAAGGCGACCGCGTGGGAAAATACCAGTCGCCGCTGCGGCCCTGAATTCTTCCACCGCCATACCGTCAGCGAGCTGCTGAACTGGACCGACTTCGATCTTGAGCAACAGGGCCGGCTGACCCACCCCTTGCGTTACGATCCGGCCAGCGACAGGTATCAGCCAGTCAGCTGGGATCAGGCTTTCGAAGAAATTGGCCGTACGCTCAAGGCCATGGCCGACCCCAACGAGGTGGTCTTCTACATGTCCGGGCGCGCGTCGCTGGAAACCGCCTACATGTACGCGCTACTGGCCCGCATGTACGGCACCAACAACCTGCCGGACAGCTCCAATATGTGCCACGAGAGTTCGTCCGTCGCCCTGCCGGAAAGCATCGGCGTCCCGGTGGCGACGGTCACGCTGAACGACCTGGAGAAGATGGACGGCATGCTGTTCTTCGGCCAGAACACCGGCACCTGCAGCCCGCGCATGCTGCATGACCTGCAACAGGCCCGTGAGCGCGGCGCACCGATCATCACCTTCAATCCGATCCGCGAACGCGGCCTGGAGCGTTTCGTCAATCCGCAGTCACCGCGAGAAATGCTGACGCCGGACGAAACCAAAATCAGCACGCAGTATCACCAGCTCAAGATCGGCGGCGACATCGCTGCGATATCGGGCATGTGCAAGGCGCTTTTCGATATGGACGCCGCCGCGGTGGCCGCCGGACGACCTGGTGTGCTCGATAGGGCCTTCATCGAAGAACACACCCACGGCTTCGAAGCGTTCAAGGCGCGCATGGTCGGGTACAGCTGGCCGGTGTTGGAACGCCGATCCGGCCTGAGCCGCAGTGCGATGGAGGCCGCCGCGGTCAGCTACGCCAGCTGCAAGCGCGTGGTGGCAGCCTATGGCATGGGGCTGACGCAGCACCGCCACGGCGTCGAGGCCATCCAGATGCTGGTCAACCTGTTGCTGTTACGCGGCAACATGGGCAAGGAAGGCGCCGGCATCCTGCCCGTACGCGGCCATTCGAACGTCCAGGGCCAGCGAACCGTCGGCATCACCGAGAAAGCCGAAAAGGTGCCAACCGACAATTTGCGCCGCCAGTTCGGTTTCGAGCCGCCGAGCGACGATGGGGTCAACACCGTCGAAGCCTGCGAAGGCATCCTGGCCGGCAAGATCAAGGGCTTCATCGCCATGGGCGGTAACTTCGTCAGGGCGGTGCCCGACACCCTGCAGATGGAGCCGGCCTGGCGCAACCTGCAACTTTCGGTACAGATTTCAACCAAACTCAACCGCAGCCACCTGATTACCGGAAAGGTGTCGTATATCCTGCCCTGCCTGGGCCGTACTGAAATCGATCGCCAGGCCACCGGTGAGCAACGCAACACCACCGAAGACAGCACCGGCTGCATTCGCGCCTGGCGGGGCGTGGCCGAGCCGGCGGACGAACGGCTGTTGTCGGAGCCGGCCATCGTCGCGCGGCTGGCCAAGGCCACGCTGGCTGCCAATCCGCACCTCGACTGGGACGCCTGGGTCGGTGACTACGGCCTGGTCCGCAACGCCATCGCCGAAAGCTATCCGGAGATATTCCACGACTTCAATGTCCGCATGATGGAGCCCGGCGGATTCCATCGACCACTGGGCGCAAGCAAACGCGAGTGGGCGACCGAGAGCGGCAAGGCCAATTTCATCCTGCCGTCGACGCTGGCCGAAGATCCCGATACCGAACAAGGCGGTCACGAGCAGCGCGACGTACTGCAACTGATGACGCTGCGCAGCAACGACCAGTTCAATACCACCGTCTACGGCTACAACGATCGCTTCCGGGGCATCCAGGGCACACGCGCGGTCGTGCTGATGAACAGCAATGACATGGCTCGCCTCGGGCTGGCCGAAGGCGACAAGATCCAAGCGGTCACGGTGGTAGACGATGGCGTGCATCGCGCCGTCGGACCGTTGCGCGTAACGGCCTACAACATCCCCGAAGGCTGCTGCGCCGGTTACTACCCCGAATGCAACGCGTTGCTGCCGGTCTGGCACCATGCCAAACGCAGCAAGGTGCCGGCGGCCAAATCGATCCCGGTGCGCCTGCGCAAGGTCATTGCCTTCAGCGACGACCCCAGCGTGCCCGCCGAACCGAACCCGCCGGCGAACCGCGGCGCCGCCTGAGGGGCCATTTGGCCGCGCCCAATGGCATGCCGCCGCGTGGGTTGAATCCCGCGCGCCGGTTGAAATGCGTGACAGCGTCCCCCATATCAAGCGCATTCGGGCATTCATCGCCCCGCTGCGTGGAGATTTTCCCTTGACCACCATCGTTTCAGTGCGCCGCAACGGCAAAGTCGTCATGGGCGGCGACGGCCAGGTTTCCCTGGGTAATACCGTCATGAAAGGCAACGCCAAAAAGGTCCGGCGCCTCTATCACGGTCAGGTCCTGGCCGGCTTCGCGGGCGCCACCGCCGACGCCTTCACACTCTTCGAACGGTTCGAAGGGCAGTTGGAAAAACACCAGGGGCATCTCGTCCGTGCCGCCGTCGAACTGGCCAAGGACTGGCGGACCGACCGCTCCCTCAGCCGTCTGGAAGCCATGCTCGCCGTGGCCAACAAGGACGCATCGTTGATCATCACCGGCAACGGCGACGTGGTGCAGCCGGAACACGACCTGATCGCCATGGGCTCCGGTGGTGGCTTCGCCCAGGCCGCCGCACTGGCGCTCTTGCAGAAAGGCGGCGACGACATGTCGGCGCAGGATATCGCCGAAACCGCGCTGAACATTGCCGGCACCATTTGCGTCTTCACCAACCAGAACCTGACCATCGAGGAGTTGGACAGCGCGATCTGAGCAGGCCGATGAAAAAACTAGCGGCGTTGGCAACCATCGTTAAAAACACGCTCGGAAAGCTCATTTAGATTAAACCCCGCTTCCTCGCGTGTTTTTGCCTCGTCTTGCCGGCCTCGCCTACGTATTTCAAGTGGCCTGTTTGTATCCTGCCCAGCTTCGGGAGTAACGAAAAAATGTCCATGACGCCTCGCGAGATCGTCCACGAACTCAACCGCCATATCATCGGCCAGGACGACGCCAAGCGTGCCGTCGCCATCGCCCTGCGCAACCGTTGGCGGCGCATGCAGCTGTCCGCCGAGCTGCGCCCGGAAGTCACGCCAAAGAACATTCTGATGATCGGTCCGACCGGTGTCGGCAAGACCGAAATCGCGCGCCGCCTGGCCAAGCTGGCCAACGCGCCGTTCATCAAGGTAGAAGCGACCAAGTTCACCGAGGTGGGCTATGTCGGTCGCGATGTTGAATCGATCATCCGGGATCTGGCCGACGCTGCCTTGAAAATGATGCGCGAACAGGAAGTTGGCAAGATGCGCCATCGCGCCGAGGATGCCGCAGAAGAACGCATTCTCGACGCGTTGTTGCCGCAGGCACGCCCGGTCGGTTTCAGCGAGGAGCCCGTACAAAGCAGC
This sequence comes from Stutzerimonas stutzeri, assembly GCF_009789555.1. Taxonomy (NCBI): domain Bacteria; kingdom Pseudomonadati; phylum Pseudomonadota; class Gammaproteobacteria; order Pseudomonadales; family Pseudomonadaceae; genus Stutzerimonas; species Stutzerimonas stutzeri. The sequence goes on along the minus strand of NZ_CP046902.1, from coordinate 1,046,451 downwards.
GATTCCAACACGCGCCAACTGTTCCGCAAGCGCCTGCGCGAGGGCCAGCTGGACGAAAAGGAAATCGACATCGAGGTCGCCGATAACCCGGGTGGCGTGGAAATCATGGCGCCGCCGGGCATGGAGGAGATGACCAGCCAGTTGCAGAATCTGTTCTCCAACATGGGCAAGGGCAAGAAAAAGAGCCGCAAGTTGAAGATCAAGGACGCGCTCAAGCTGGTGCGCGACGAGGAAGCGGCCCGCCTGGTGAACGAAGAAGAACTCAAAGGCCGCGCCCTCGAAGCGGTGGAGCAGAACGGGATCGTCTTCATCGACGAGATCGACAAGGTCGCCAAGCGCGGCAATACCGGCGGCGCGGATGTGTCCCGCGAAGGCGTGCAGCGCGACCTGTTGCCGCTGATCGAAGGCAGCACGGTCAATACCAAGCTTGGCATGGTCAAGACCGATCACATTCTGTTCATCGCCAGCGGTGCTTTCCATCTGTCCAAGCCCAGCGATCTGGTACCGGAGCTGCAGGGTCGCCTGCCGATTCGCGTCGAACTCAAGGCGCTGTCGCCGGAAGACTTCGAGCGGATCCTGACCGAGCCGCACGCCTCGCTCACCGAGCAGTACCGCGAGCTGCTGAAGACCGAGGGGCTGGGCATCGAATTCACCGAAGACGGCATCAAGCGCCTGGCCGAGATTGCCTGGCAGGTCAACGAGAAGACCGAGAACATCGGTGCTCGCCGCCTGCATACGCTGCTTGAGCGCCTGCTGGAGGAAGTCTCGTTCAGTGCCGGCGATCTGGCCGGGCAGCAGAACGGCGAGCCGATCCGCATCGACACCGCCTACGTCAACAGCCACCTCGGCGAGCTCGCCGAGGATGAAGACCTGTCGCGGTATATTCTTTAAACAGCAGCTGGAACCCGCAGCAAGCCTGGGACGCGCACCCGTTGCGCGCCCAGGTCGGTTCGAAGGCTGACGCCTTAGATTTGCGAGCCGCACGGCTTCGGCTTTCAGCGTCTTGCTTCACGCTCATATGGAGTCACCGATGCGCATCCCCACTGCGGTCAAACTGCACCGAGCATCGAAAACGCTGGAGCTGGAATACGGCCCCGACCAGCGCTACGTCCTGCCAGCGGAATTTCTGCGGGTGAACTCGCCTTCGGCGGAAGTTCAGGGCCATGGCAACCCCATTCTGCAAACCGGCAAGATCAACGTCGCGCTGGAAGGGATCGAGCCCGCAGGCCAATACGCACTGAAACTGACATTCAGCGACGGCCACGACAGCGGCCTGTACACCTGGGATTATCTGCATCACCTGGCGACCCATCAGCAACAGATCTGGGATGAATACCTCGCCGCCCTGGCGCGCGATGGAAAATCGCGTGACCCGGACATCTCGCCGGTCAAGCTGATGCTCTGAGCGCTTCGCGACTGGCCGGGTTCAGGCTTGCAGCGCCGTGTCCAGCGCGCGTTCGATCTGGCCCTGGATGCTGCTGCCCATCGCCGACAACAACAGCCCAAGGTTCAGCAGAACCCGGACGCGGTCCTGGCCGACCTCGATATGGCCGTCCGCTCCGCTGCGGCGCACCTTCAACACATCGCCGTGCCATTCGCAGCGCACGCCGTAATCGTTCGCCAGTTTCGCGGCCAACTGCTCGGCTTTCTCCCGCGCGGCGTCTCGGCCAAGGCGGTGGGTACGCTCAACGATGATGCGGGCCATGGCGACTCCTGGCTGCGGGCCGAAAAAGGCGCGCACTATAACAAAGACGCGGCTGACGGCGTTCCCGCACAGCCGCTCGGCATCCGCGCGGCGCAGCGATCGAACCCTGCGTCGGGCGACCCGATGTCGCAACGCGTGGCCATCGCCCGGCCTGTGCCGAGCCGTGGGTATCGGCCACTCGTCCAGCGCCGGCGCGTTTATCGGCTTTACCCTCAATTAGGTTTAGAATGCCGACACATTCTTCCGGTGACAGTGACATGACCGATCCTCGCAAAGAGCATGACGCAGAGCCCACCACCCACTTCGGCTACAAGAACGTGCCGGAGAGCGAGAAAGCGCAGAAGGTGGCCGAGGTGTTCCATTCCGTGGCCGCCAAATACGACCTGATGAACGACCTGATGTCGGCAGGCGTGCATCGTCTGTGGAAGCGCTTCACCATCGAGCTGTCCGGCGTGCGGCACGGCAACCGGGTGCTGGACATCGCCGGCGGCACCGGTGACCTGACGCGCCAGTTCTCTCGCATCGTCGGTCCGACCGGTGAAGTGGTGCTCGCGGACATCAACGCCTCGATGCTCAAGGTCGGCCGCGACCGGCTGCTCGACAAGGGCGTGGCGGGCAACGTGAAATTCGTCCAGGCCGATGCCGAGAAGCTGCCCTTCCCCGACAACCATTTCGATGTGGTCACCATCGCCTTCGGCCTTCGCAACGTGACACACAAGGAAGACGCCATCGCCTCGATGCTGCGGGTACTCAAGCCCGGCGGCCGGTTGCTGGTGCTGGAGTTTTCCAAGCCGACCAACCCGCTGTTCTCCAAGGCCTACGATGCCTACTCCTTCAGCCTGCTGCCGATGATGGGCAAGCTGATCACCAACGACTCGGAAAGCTACCGCTACCTGGCCGAGTCGATCCGCATGCACCCGGACCAGGAAACCCTGAAAGGCATGATGGTCGACGCCGGCTTCGAGCGCGTTACCTACCACAACATGACCGGCGGCA